>NZ_JAWQJT010000004.1:0-300000 GCF_033441515.1 Amycolatopsis solani | reverse complement strand
ACGCCAGCCGGTGAGCCCGATCCACTGCAGGTCCGCCTCGTTGCGGTCGAGGTAGGGGTCGGGGATCAGCCCGGCCGCGAGCAGGTCGGTGTGCACGGTGCCCGGCACCGAGGCCGGGATCCCCTCGGCCAGCCGCCGGGCCAGCTCGATGGGGACGTGGTTGAGGGGGCCGCAGGCGCGCAGGGTCCAGTCGTGGGCGCCGAGGTCGATCCGCACGGGCGGGTCCTTTCCGGGATAGCCGCTCAGCGCCAGGGGTCGGGCGCGGCGGCGGCCAGCTTGCGGGTGTATTCGTGCGTAGGGCGGAGGATGACGTCGTCGGCGTCCCCCGCTTCGACGATCCGGCCGGCGTTCATCACCATGACCGCGGTGGAGAAGTGCCGCGCGGTCGCCAGGTCGTGGGTGATGTAGAGGACGGCGAGGTCGTGGTCGCGCTTGAGGTCTTCGAGCAGGTTGAGGATGTCCAGGCGCACCGAAACGTCCAACATGGACACCGGTTCGTCGGCCAGCAGCACCCGCGGCCGCGGCGCCAGCGCCCGCGCGATCGCGACGCGCTGGCGTTGCCCGCCGGACAGCTCGTGGGGCAGCTTCCCCGCGAACTGGTCGGCCGGCCGCAGGTGGACGCGGTCGAGCAGGTCGAGCACGGCCCGCCGGTCGCCGGGCAAGCCGTGGATCCGCAGCGGCCGGGCCAGCTGGTGGTGCACCGGCTTGACCGGGTTGAGCGAGGCGAACGGGTCCTGAAAGACCATCTGGACGTGCCGGCGGTACTCCCGCAGCGCACGGTGCCCCGGCCGGCGGGGCTCGCCGTCGAGGGTGATGGCGCCGCTGGTCGGCTGGTCGAGCCCGCACAGCATCCGGGCGACGGTCGACTTCCCGCTGCCGCTGGCCCCGACGAGGGCGAGGGTCTGCCCGGAGGTGACGGTGAAGCCGACCCCGTCCACCGCGCGCACCCCGCCGGGGAACTCGCGGACGAGGTCGTGGGCGCTCAGCTGGGTCATCGGAGCACCTCCGCGCGCAGGCAGGCGACGTCCGAGCCGTCGACGGGCCGCAACCGGACGTCCGTGGTCGTGCATTCGGGCACGACGAGCCCGCAGCGGCCGGCGAACGCGCACCCGGCTACCGGCCGGGAGAGGTCGGGCGGGTGCCCCGGGATCCCGTGCCGGTCCTGGCGGGCCGAGCGCAATGTCGGGAACGCCGTGAGCAGGCCGGCGCTGTAGGGGTGGCGGGGTTCCTCGCGGAGCCGTTTGCTGTCGGCAAGTTCGACGACGCGCCCGGCGTACATCACCGCGATGCGGTCGCTGATCTCCAGCAGCAGGGACAGGTCGTGGGTGATGAACACGACCGCGAACCCCAGCCGTTCCCGCAGTTCCGCGACGGCGTCGAGGATCTCCCGCTGCACGAGGACGTCGAGGGCGGTGGTGGGCTCGTCCATCACCACGACGTCGGGCTCGAGGGCCAGCGCCATCGCGATCATCACGCGCTGGCGCATGCCCCCGGAGAGCTGGTGCGGGTACGCGCGGGCGACGCGCCCGGGCAGCCCGACCAGCTCCAGCAGCTCGTCGATCCGGGTCCGGCGCTCGGCCTTCGTCATGCCGGGCCGGTGGGCGCGGAAGACGTCGTGCAGCTGCGCGGCGACCCGCTGCACGGGGTTGAGGGCGTTCATCGCGCCCTGGAACACCATGGACATCCGCTCCCACCGGAACCGCCGCAGCGCGCGGCCGGTCAATCCGGTCACCGCAACCGGGCCGTCGGTTCCGTGGAACGTCACCGTGCCCTCGGTGAGGTGCGCGGGCGCGCGCAGCAGCCGCGTGATCGCGTAGGCCAAAGTGGACTTCCCGCACCCGCTCTCGCCGACGATGCCCACGAGTTCGCCGCGGTGGACGTCGAGGTCGACGCCGCGCACGGCGTGCACCGGCCCGGCCGGGGTCGCGTAGTCGACGTGCAGGTTCCGCACCTGCAGCACCGGCGTGTCGCTCACCGGATGTCTCCCTGGGTGCCGCGCACCCGCAGCCGCGGGTTGATCAGTTCGTCGACGCCGGTGTTGAGCAGGGTCAGGGCCGCGCCGAGGACGGCGATGCACAGCCCGGGCGGGAGGAACCACCACCAGGCGCCCTGGGAAAGCGCTTCACCGTTCTGGGCGAAGAACAGCATGGTGCCCCAGGTGACCGAGTCGAGGTCGCCGAGCCCGAGGAACGACAGCCCGGCCTCGCCGAGGATCGCGCCGATCATCGCGAACACGAACTGCGAAATGAGGATCGGGTACAGGTTGGGCAGGATCTCGACCACGACGATCCGCCACGCGCGTTCGCCGGACGCGCGGACGGCGTCGACGTAGTCGCGGTGGGCCAGCGACGCCGTCTGGGCGCGCAGCACCCGCGCGGACGCGGCCCAGCTCGTCACCGCGATCAGCAGGGCGATCACGGCGAGGCCGCTGGAGTGCAGGTAGCTGGCCGCGACGACGATCAGCGGCAGCGCCGGGATGACGAGGAAGACGTTGCCGATCAGGTTGAGCAGCTCGTCGGCCCAGCCGCCCGCGTACCCGCCGACGACGCCGACCAGCGCCGCCAGCACCATCGTGACCACCCCGGCGAGCAGCCCGACCAGCAGCGACGAGCGGAACCCGGTGATCAGCTGCGCGAAGACGTCCTGCCCGTTGTTCGTCGTGCCCAGCGGGTGCTGCGCCGACGGCGGGGCGAGCAGGTCCGGGCCCGCCGCGTGCGGGTCGCCGACGAGCAGCGGCCCGAGCACCGCGACGAGTGCGTAGAGCGCCACGACCCCGGCGCCCAGCACGAACTTCGGGCGCTTGACCAGCGCGGACAACTGCCCACCGGCGCGGACGGGCGTGATGACGGCCTGGGTCACCGGGCACCTGCCTTCGCCGTCGTGCGCACGCGCGGGTCGATGACCGCGTACAGCAGGTCGACCAGCAGGTTCGCGCCGAGCACCGCGAGGGTGATGACGAGGAAGATGCCCTGCATCAGCGGGTAGTCGCTGTTGCGGACCGCCTGCAGCAGCGTGAACCCGATGCCGGGGTAGGAGAACACGGCTTCGGTGACGATCGCGCCGCCGACGACGAACCCGAGCGACACCGCGACCCCGGACACGCTGGGCAGGACGGCGTTGCGGGCGGCGTAGGTGACCATGACCCGGCGCAGGCTGAGGCCCTTCGCCTGCGCCGTGACGACGTAGTCCTCCGAAAGCGTGGACACCATCATGTTGCGCATCCCCAGCAGCCACCCCGCCAGCGAGCTGACCACGATCGTGAGCGCCGGCAGCAGCGCGTGGTACACGACGTCGCCGACGAACTCGCCGGACCAACCCGGCTCGACCTCGACGTCGTAGCCGAGGCCGAGCGGGAACCAGCCGAGGCCGGCGGCGAGGAAGAACACCGCCGCCAGCGCCAGCCAGAAGTACGGGACGGCCGCCAGCATCGTCGACCCCGCGACCAGCGAGTCGACGAACCCGCGGCGGAACCAGCCGGCCAGCGCGCCGAGGGAGATGCCGAGCGTGAACGACACGACCGTGGCCACCCCGACCAGGCCCAGCGTCCAGGGCAGGGCCTGGCCGATGATGTCGCCGACCGGGGCCGGGAAGAACGTCACCGACCGGCCGAGGTCGCCGGTGACGAGCTGGCCGAGGTAGGAGAAGTACTGCTGCCACATCGGCCGGTCGCCGACGCCCAGCAGCAGCTCCAGGGAGTGCCGGGCCTCCGGGGAGACCGGCGCCATCGAGGACTGCCGCGCGAGCACCGCGTCGACCGGGTTGCCCGGCGCGAGCCGCGGGATCAGGAAGTTCAGCGACAGCGCGGCCAGCAACGCCACCGCGTAGAAGAGGAGTTTCTTGCCCAGGAACCGCATCACTTGACCGGCTTCAGGTTCTTGGCGACGAAACCGGTGTCCGGGAAGATGTCCGAACGCGACAGTGCGTAGAGGTTGTCGTCGGTGGGCCAGCCGGTGACCTTCGTGGCCAGGAATGTCGCGTTGGGACTGTTCTGGAACACCGGGATGTACGGCAGCCGGTCGACCAGGACCCGCCCGATCTCCCGGGTGCGCTGCTTGAGCACGACCTGGTCGTCGGTGCCGGCCATCGCGGCTAGTGCGGCGTCGACCTGCGGGTCGGAGAAGCGCGACCAGTTGGACACTGCTTTTTGCCCGATCGGCGCGGTGGTGGCCGAGGACAGCACCTGGTTGTAGAGCTGGTAGGGGTCGGGCTTGCCGCCCAGGCCGTCGATGAGCAGCTGGAAGGTGCCGGTCGAGCGGTCGGAGTTGAACTGGGCGCTCGACACCTGCTGCACGGTCAGCGCGATGCCCACCTCGGCGAACTGCTGCTGGATCAGCTGCAGGGCCTGGATGTAGTCGGTGTACCCGGTGACGACCTTGAGGGAGACCTCGAGCCGCTGGCCGTCCTTGTCGAGGTAGACGCCGTCGGCGCCGCGCGTGTAGCCGGCCTTTTCGAGCGCGGCGCGGGCGGCGGCGGGGTCGCGGGGGATCGGGCCGGTGCTGCGGAACTCGTCGTCGCGGGGCGTCTGGAGCAGTTCGGGGCTGGGCACCTTCGCGACTCCGAAGTAGACGGTGTCGACGATCCGCTTGCGGTCCAGCGCGAGGTTCATCGCCTGCCGCACGGCCAGGTCGTTCGTCGGCCGGCTCGTCAGGTTGGGCACGAGACTGGTCTGGTAGATGCCGGCCGACGGGATCAGGTGGGTTTTCGGGTCCTTGGCGACCCAGTTCTTCGCCGGGTCGGGGACGAAGGTGTTGCCCCAGTCGATCTTGCCGGCGAGCAGCGACTGGTTCGCGCTCGTGTTGTCGCTGAAGGAGATGAACCGCAGGCCGTCGATGGCCGGCTTGTCCTTCTCCCAGTAGTTCGGGTTCTTCTTCAGCAGGAACGTCTGCGGCGAGAAGGAGTCGAGGGTGAACGGCCCGGTGCCGACGGGGTTCGGGTTCGGTTCGGTGGCCGGGTCGGCGATCTTCTCCCAGACGTGCTTGGGCACGATCAAGGTGCGGCCCGCCGCGCCCCACAGCTGGTTGAACGCGGGCTGGGCGAAGGTGATCTTCGCGGTGTGGTCATCGGGCGCGCTGGCCGCGGCCAGCGTCAGCCCGTTCGTGTTGAGCTCGGGGTGCTTGATCATGGCGTCGAAGGTGAAGGCGACGTCCTGGGCGGTGAACGGCTGCCCGTCGTGCCACCGGACGCCGTCCCGGGTGGTGACGGTGAGAGTCCTGCCGTCCGGGGAGAAGGTCGCGGCCGTGGCCAGCTGCGGGACCGGGGGCCGCCGATCGGCCATGTCGAAGAAGAGCAGCGACTCGTAGATCGTGCCGCCGTAGCCGGCCTGGGCCTGGTTGGGCAGGAACGGGTTGAAGTTGCGGACGAACGCGCCCGAGGCGCCGGTGTTGGCCGTGACGATGGTGCCGCCGTCACCGCTCGTGCCTCCGCTGGAGCACGAGGTCAGGGCGAGCACGGCGGCGACGGCGGGGACGAGCAGGCGGCGGTGCCTTCCGGCCATGAGGACTCCTGAGGAATACTTAATCGGTTAACTAGGCGAGGTGCGGCGTTGTGGTGTCGTCACGCATCCTCGACGGGGAGCTGTAGTTAAGCGCTTCACATCATGTAACCTCGCTCACGTCGTGTCAATGCGCGGGCGTAGCCTTCGGGCGGGGTGAAGCGTTTGAGCGAGGAGGGGCATGAAGCGGCTGACCATCGCGGACATCGCGGACGCGGCCGGCGTTTCGACGGGCGCGGTCTCGTACGCGCTCAACGGCAAGCCGGGCGTGTCCGCGGCGACGCGCGAGCGGGTGCTGCAGATCGCGGACAGCATGGGCTGGCGGCCGAGCACGGCCGCGCGGGCCTTGACGAGGGCGCGCACGGGGACGATCGGCCTGATCGTGGACCGGCCGGCCCAGGTGCTGGGGATCGAGCCGTTCTTCATGCAGCTGGTGTCGGGCATCGAAGCGGCGCTGAAAGCGGACCCGTCGACGGCGTTGATGCTGGCGGTGACCGACGACCGCGACACGGAGGTCGAGACGTACCGCAGGTGGTGGGCCGAGCGCCGCGTGGACGGGGTGATCGTGGTCGACCTGAACGACAACGACCTCCGCACCGGGCTGCTGGCCGAAATCGGCTTGCCGGCGGTGGCGCTGGGCTACCCGCAGTCCCGCGACCTGCCCTGCGTGTGGAGCGACGACGGCCCGCCGACGGAGGAGGTGGTGGGCTACCTGGCGGCCCTCGGGCACCGGAGGATCGCCCGGGTCGCGGGCCCGGTGGCCCTGTCCCACACGCTACGCCGAGACGAGGCGTTCACCCGGGCGGCGCAGACCCACCAGCTGGAGTGGTCGAAGACACTGCACGCGGACTATTCGGGAGACAGCGGAGCCCGGGCGGCCCGCAGATTGCTGTCGGAGCGCAACAGGGCCACGGCGATCATCTTCGACAACGACGTGATGGCGTTGGCGGCCATGGCAGCGGCGCAGGAGATGGGGATCTCGGTGCCGGAGGAGCTGTCGATCCTGTCTTGGGACGATTCGGCCCTGTGCCAGTTGGTCCGTCCGGCGGTGACGGCGTTGGACCGGCACATCACCCAGCACGGGGTGTTGTCCATCGAGACGTTGAACGACGTGCTCGAGACGGGGACGGCGGAGCATCGGCAGGCTCCGCCGCCGGTCCTGATGCCGCGGGCCAGTACGAGCCGGGCGCCGCGCTGACCGCTCACCGATACGGCGGCCGCAGCGCGACGTGCAGCAGCAGCCCGATCAGGATGAACGAGAGCGCGGCAAAGATCACCACCAGGTCCAGTTCGTTCCCATCCTCAAGCAGTCCTGCCCAGGGCACTTGGAGCGTGTCTCCCGTGGTGATCAGTCGCGATGATCTTGGCTGTGGTCGATCGGTTGTCGCTGCGGTTGGTGCCGGATGAACTGCGGGCGCCGGCGGAGCCGTTGGTCCCGGTGTTCGTGCCGGGTCCGCAGGGCGGTGCACTGCGCCGGTGGACGCTCGTGCGGTGTTCACCGGCATCGTGTACGTGCTGACCAGCGGATGCGCATGGCGGGATCTGCCGCCCTCGTTCGGGTGCCGTTCCATACCGCGCACCGCCGCTTCAGTCAGTGGACCAAAGCCGGGCTGTGGCGAGGACTGGAGCCGCGCGGTAGTCGATGGTGCCTGCGTCAGGGCCAAAAAAGGGGATCTCTGACCGGCCGCAGTCCGGTCGACCGCGGCAAGCCCGGCTCGAAGATCCACGCCCTGTCCGACCGTGCCGGGCTGCCCCTGCCGGTTGCGGTCTCCGCCGCGAACACGCACGACTCGGCCGCGTTGAAGCCGCTGGTGATGGCGATCCGCTCCCGCCGTGGCCCGCAGCGTCGCAAGCCGGCCAAACTGCACGCCGACAAGGCCTACGACCACCCCGACCTGCGACGCTGGGTCCGCGACCGCGGGCGTCAAGGTTCGCATCGCCCGCATAGGAATCGAAGCCAAGGACAGACTCGGCGAGCACCGCTGGGTGATCGAACGAACTATGGCCTGGTTCACTGGATACCGCCGTCTGACTCTGCGCTGCGAACGCAAAGCCGAGCACTTCCTCGCCTTCCTCGTACTCGGCGCCACGGCGAGTAACGCGCCCAGTGCGATGACGCTGGCAGTCGGCGCGGCAGCTGCACCGGAGGTGGTGACTTCGTGACGGTGGCAAGCGCGGATGCTGCGCGCAGCCGGGCCGTGCAGCGTTCGACCTGCCTACGCACGGTTCCTCGACCTGCCCGGAATGCGATACGTCGCACCGCTCCCGCCGACGGCAGACCAGCTCGAGAACTTCAGAACACAATGCCAGGTCACCGCGGTCGAAGCACTGATGTGGGCACGTAGCTCAGACGATGCATCGACCGGCTGCGAGAAGGAGCTCGGCGACCAGCGCCTCGTCGGCTACCCCGCTGCCGACACCGTGCCGCTCCTGCAAGCCGCGCGATTCGCGGTCAACAAAGGCCTGCACGTCCTCAGCGAATTCACCGAGGTCGCCATGCGTCCCAGCTTCGCTGGCTACGGTATGCGGGCCTTTGGCGGCAGAGGACAGCGTCCCGAGTTCCGCTGGCGCGCAGAGGTACCCCCTGCAACGGGAAGACCCGCGCTCAGGGAAGCTTTCATCGATGTCTGGGCGGGGTGGTCAGCGAGTGAGACCCTCGCCGAGGTTCATGCGTGGGTTCATGGCGGATACGCCGGCAGCTGGGGCAGCCGGAGCGCAGGGACTGCATCGTTGACGAGCGGGTCGCGGCGTCGAACGCATCAGCCACCGCTTCCAGGCCGTCCACCACCGTGTCGGTAATGCCCGCTTCGTCAGCTGCGGGATAGGCGGTAGCGATGTGCAGCTCGATCGAGCGCCAGGGGTCGTCGGGGCTGGATTGCGGTGCACCGTCGGGTGGCGAGCTTGTAGCCGCTGGCATTCGGACCTCGGCGAGTGCCTGACCCGGCTGTGCCGTCGACCCAACTGCAGCTATGGAGTGGACTGGGGTCGGAATGCTCACGGCTCACACACTCGACATTCCCCCATTCGGTTTGGCATGCCGGTTCCTGCGCTCGATCGAGGGCGGCGTCGGGATACTGGATCGGTGAGTCCCCGCCGTGACGTGCCATCCGACGGTGACACGTCCAACCGCGTAGTCGGCGACGTGTCCGGGCGCCTGGTCCAAGTCGGGGTCGTCAAGGGCAACGTGCACGTGCACCAGCAGCCCCACTCCGTCGTGTCCCTGCCGCACCGAGCGGGGGTGGCACCACAGCCGGCCGCGGCATTCCAGGATCGCGCAGAGACGACGCACCTGCTGGTGCAGGCGTTGGAGAGCGGCAACGCCGCGGTGCTGACCGGCCAGCCGCAGGTGCACACCGGAGTGGTTTCAGGATTAGGCGGTGTCGGCAAAACGCAGATCGCGCTGAACTACGCCCAGCGGCTCTGGACCTCCGGTGACCTCGACGTCTGGGCGTGGGTGACCGCCGGGTCGCGGGAAGCGATCGTGTCCAGCTACGCCCGCCTGGCCACCGACCTGACCGGCATCGAAGACACCGACCTCGAGCACGGCGCGCAGCGGCTGCTGGAATGGCTGAGCTCCAGTTCGGCCCGGTGGCTGATCGTGCTCGACGACGTGCAGAACCCCGCCGACCTGCGCGGCCTGTGGCCACCGGCTGCGCCTGGTGGGCGGGTGGTGGTGACCACCCGCCGCCGCGATGCCGCGCTGCGCGGACACGGCCGCCAGCTGGTCGAGGTCGACGTGTTCACCCCGGGAGAGGCGCAGGCGTATCTGCAGGCTGCGCTGGCCGACCAGCCGGATTTAGCCGAGGGCGCGGCTGAGCTGGCGGTCGAGCTGGGGTGCCTGCCGTTGGCCTTGGCCCAGGCCGCCGCGTACATGCTGGACCGGGACCTGTCGTGCACCGCCTACCGGGCGCGGTGGACCAGCCGCCGGCGGAGCCTGGCGTCGCTGCTGCCCGAACCGGACGGGCTGCCCGATGAGCACCGCGCGACCGTGGCCACGACCTGGTCGTTGTCGGTGGAGCAGGCCAACCGGCTGGAACCGGCCGGGATCGCGGGCGCGTTGCTGGAGGTGGCCAGCGTGCTGGACCCCAACGGCATCCCCGCCGCGGTGTTCACCGACCCGCTAGTGACCGGCCTGCTCGCGAGTCATTGCGGGCGTGAGGTCGATGCCGAGCAGGCCCGCGATGGGCTGGGGTGCCTGCACCGGCTCAATCTGATCGCCCTCGACCGGAGCTCGGAAGCGCGAACGGTGCGGGTGCACGCGTTGGTGCAGCGCGCTACCCGCGAAGCCCTGGCAGCCCCACGGCTCGTGGTGGTGGCGTATGCGGCGGCGGGCGCGCTGCTGCACATCTGGCCGGACCTGGAACGCGACGCCGCGCTGGGACAGGTGCTGCGGGCCAACACCGAGATACTGGCCGAGGCGGCCGGCGAGAGCCTTTGGGAACTGGGCGGGCATGCCGTCCTGTTTCGCACGGGTGACAGCCTTGGCGCAATAGGGTTGGTTGCCGAGGCCAGAAGTTACTTTGACCGGCTTCACACCACCGCCGCAGAGCGCCTGGGTCCGGACCATCCCGACACCTTGAGCACCCGCGGCCACCTCGCCCGTTGGCGAGGTGAGGCCGGTGATCCGGTGGGTGCCGTTGCCGCGTTCGAGGAGGTGCTCGCCGACTGCCTACGGGTGTTGGGTCCAGACCATCCTGATACCTTGACCACCCGCGGCAACGTCGCCCGTTGGCGGGGTAAGGCCGGTGATCCGGTGGGTGCCGTTGCCGCGTTCGAGGAGGTGCTCGCCGACTGCCTGCGGGTGTTGGGTCCAGACCATCCCAGCACCTTGATCATCCGCGGTAACTTCGCCCACTGGCGAGGTGAGGTCGGTGATCCGGTGGGTGCCGTTGCCGCGTTCGAGGAGGTGCTCACCGACCGCCTGCGGGTGTTGGGCCCAGACCAGCCCGACACTTTGGCCATCCGCGGTAACCTCGCCTATTGGCGAGGTGAGGTCGGTGATCCGGCTGGCGCTGTGACCGCGTTCGAGTTGCTACTCACCGACATGCTGCGGGTGCTCGGTGCAGACCATCCCGACACTTTGACCACCCGCGGCCGCCTCGCCGACCAGCGAGGTGAGGCCGGTGATCCGGCTGGCGCTGTGACCGCGTTCGAGTTGCTACTCACCGACATGCTGCGGGTGCTCGGTGCAGACCACCCCCAAACCTTGACCGCCCGCGGTAACCTCGCCTATTGGCGAGGTGAGGCCGGTGATCCGGTCGGCGCCGCAGCCGCGTACGAGGAGTTGCTCGCCGACCGCCTGCAGGTGTTGGGTCCAGACCATCCCGACACCTTGAGCACCCGCGGCCACCTCGCCCGTTGGCGAGGTGAGGCCGGTGATCCGATGGGTGCCGTTGCCGCGTTCGAGGAGGTGCTCGCCGACTGCCTACGGGTGTTGGGTCCAGACCATCCTGATACCTTGATCACCTGCGGCCACCACGCTGACTGGCTGGGGCTGGCAGGCGATGCGGCCGGCGCCGCGGCCACCTACAAACAGCTACTCACCGACGTGCTTCGGGTGCTGGGCGCGGAGCATCCCCGCACCGCGGCCGCTCGCCACAACCTTGTCTACTGGCGGATTCGATCGTTTGGAAGTCCGCCTTCATAAGCAGCTCAGTCGATACCCCGTACCGCTCAGATCCTGCCCAGCCAAACGTTCGCTTGTGCCGCTGATCGAGCGCTCACCTCGGAGGCCGACCAGTGCGCGTCTATCCCGTCATCTAGGGGCGCACCGGCGGCTGCCAGGGAGACCCCGTTCACTCTCCTACCTCCATCCAGCGCGCTGCGCGGACACCTCGCACGCCATAGCCGAACGGCTGCACCTGGTGCGGGAAAACCACGTTGCCGATCGTTGTATCACCGACGACGGCTGATCCGGCGGGACAATGTGTACCGGATCCGCGGTGCGAACCGACTAAGGCTGCTGCGATCGAACGTCTGCTCATGCCACTTATCGGTCGTTTGGGAATAAATACAACTTACGCGCCCGAGACGCGGTCCATGTCTGCTCAGTCGAAGCTGGCAGATTTCCTCATGTAAACCATGCGGTACTGACGTCCAGTCCAATGGGAGTCTGGCATTCCCTGATGGATCAACGCCTTGGAAGTCATCGATCCGGGTATGAGGGCGTCGAGTTCGAAGATGATGTCGTCGACGTCCTCCCGCAGTGCGCTCGTGACCTTTTGTACTGCGAAGTGAACGGTGACATGACTATCTTGAAGTTGGATCGAGATGGCGTAAATTTCGGGAGAGATCAAGCCGATCGAGGCCTGGACAAGCTGCAGTACGAGGATATTCTCGCGTTCGAGTTCGGTCATGGTCACGGCTTCCAGTTCGGGTCGATCGGGACTATGCTCACGCTTCTCGTGCCTTTGATCATGAATACGTTTGTCGGTTGGTCCAGGTGGTTGTTCGCCGGGTTGTTATTATATCCGATAACTGTCGGGCAGTGAACGATGATTTGCCCTTTTTCTGGAATTGCACCCAGTATGGTTACTTTATTTGCGTGGTAGGCGTCCAGGACCTTCTGGGCTTCGGTGATGTTCTTGAAGTAGCCACCGTCGGCGTAGAGGGGGTGCCCTTGCAGATGCCGCCCCTGCTTTTGGGCACTGATCTTGGTGCCGATCGGGCACGGCTCGGTGTTGTGCACCAATGCCGGCGTGTCGCCGGCCAGTACGTAGAAGGTGTGGGTGCCCGCGACGCTGAGGTTGTGGACAGTCTGTTTCGCTCGGTAGGCGCGGTTGGCGGTGACGTGGATCGAGTCGCTGGGGGAGGGGCCGGTCAGGGGTTCGCCGGGGAAAAGGTTTGCGGCGTCGACCCAGGAGCGACGGGCGGGATCCCAGAACGGGTGGTTACCGGTCGCCGTGAGAGTGCCGGTGCGTCGGCCGTCGGAGATGGTGAGCTCATCGAGGGTCTTCTGTCCGGTGCCGGTGATCAGGGCTGCGACGGATTCGGTGCTGGTGTGACCGGTGGCGGGATCGGCGGTGCGAACCTGGTCCCCGGCGACGATTTTCTCGATCGGGCGGGTGCTGCCGTCGGCGAGCAGGACGCGGGTGCCTGACGTGAAGCTGTTGGGCGCAGGACAGGCGTCGCGTTCCTGCTGTTGCTGAGTGAGCAGCTGGTCCACTTCGACTTGGGCGAGAGCCAGAGCGTCGATTTCGGCGTCAGCGAAGTCCGACCACCTCAAGGTGACGCGGCCGCCGCTGGCATTGGCCTGAGCTTGCGCGCGCTGCGCGTACTCCGCCTCGACCGCGGCGAACACAGGGCCGGCTTCCAGGTCATTACACGACAACTGGCCGGTGGTGCTGTCGCCGATGATCGGGATCGTGGTCGGAGGGCTGACGCAGCCACCTGCTGGACGCCCGTCGATGGTCACGTTGGTCACGGTCAGCTTGGCGGTGACCTGGCCGCCTGTGACGCGGCCCTTGGCCTTGGCGCTCACGTTTGCTTGGTATGACTCGGTGACGAGGCAGCCTGCTGCACTGCAGGTGAACGTGCCGGCTGCGGTGAGGGCGAAAGTGATACCGCTGTCGACGGCGTTCGCCAGGCCTTTGGTGTCCTCGGCGAGGGTGTCGTACATCTGGTCGGCCTGGTCGTCCTCGAGCACGGACAGGTCCATGCCCTGCGATTCCTTGCCGAGCGACTCCATGCCCGGCCGCGCGGACGGCAGGTCTGGAAGGGTCGGTTGTCCGGTCAGCTCGGGGAGACGGGACGGGGACAACATGCCCTGCGGTTCGAGCCGTAACACGCGATGTGGCGCGTCTCTGGCCACGTATAGCGAGCCGGCCGAAGTCTCTGCGCGCAGCGCGGGCACCCCGGCGACGGAGAGCGCAGGCAGGCCGGGATCGGCCGGTGACGGCAGGTCCCGGACATCGGCCAGTGCGGTAGTGAGTGTGGCGGCCAGCTCCTGGGGAGGCGGGAACTCCTTGATCAAATCGCCGTACATGTATTCGTCGCCGGGGTCGCCGGTCTTCCACTTGCTCAGGCGTCCGGAGTTGTCTCGCTGGAACTTGGTGTAGAGCTTGCCGCCGACCCGGAGCACTCCCTGGTCGAGCTGCTCCAGGCCTGGGCTACCGGTAACGCCGAATTGCTCTCCGAACCGGGTCGTGGTGATGTCCCGTTTCGCGCCGTAGATCGCCCGATCTGTGTACTGAACGCCCTCTGCTGTCGCCAGTCTGGCCAAAGCCTGGTCGAACGGCGTCCGGTCCTTCGGAGGCGAGGGCCAGGCCAGCCAGGTCGCCAGCCCGGCAACGAGCACCACGACCAGGCTGATGGCCCCGAGCAAAGCCGGCTTGCGGTGTTTCCGAAGCAAGCCCACTCCTGGCGAGCGCCCGGTACGCGGATGCTGCAGGGACCCCGGCTCGGTCATGACTCCTCCAACGACGGCATGGCGGATCAAACGCACCCAACGTAGGGACCTCCGATGAAATCTCGATGACACCCGGAGCGTCGCTCGGATGGCCTACCCGAGCCACCGGAGTGATCGACTCTGTGTGTTTGCTGAGGTGCACCTGACACTCCACTGCGTTGTCCCGCGCGCCGGGCTGTTGCTTGTCGCCTTGAACGGGTCGCCTGGTTCGCCATTCCTGCTGCCGCAGGGTTCATCGTGGAATGGGTACCTCATGGTGGGGAAAACACATTGCGGCACGCCGGCATGTGCCACTGTTGCGCCGCGCTACGCCGGTGAGAGGTGTGACGCCAATGCGCTGGAAGACATGGCGGATCGGCGTCGTAGTCACGGTTTTCGCTGCGGTGGCGATCCAGCCGGGCGCGGCCGTGGCCGCTTCACCGGCTCCCCGGGAGCCGGCCAGCACAGCCGCAGCGGACTACACCCAGCGGTCCTCGGCTCGGTCACGGGACCTCACCGGTGACGGGCTTCCCGATATCCTGACCCGGCAGCCCGGACTGGACAGCGGTGCTCTGTGGGGCTATCCGAACTCCGGCACCCTGAATGGAACGAAGACGCTGGCGCCGCGGGTCGAGATCGGGCGAGGCTGGAACATCTACAACGGTCGGCGCCGCGGAAATCACCGGTGACACCCAGGACCCGGAAACGGTGCCGGAGATGCCCGCGGACGTCTTGGCCAGCCGCGCCTCCGATCGGGCGCTGCTGGTGTACCCGACAGCGGACCTCAACGACAATCTCTGGCTCTACCCCCACACCCGCGTCTTCAACGGCACGAGCACGTTCGGCGCCCGGGCGCCTGCTTCGGCTACTCCCACGCCCTGGGCGGCCTGGCCGGCAGCCACGCCGAGTACATCCGGGTGCCCTTCGCCGACCACGGCAGCTTCCCGGTACCCGAGGGCCTGGACGACGACTTGGCCGCCGTGTTCGCCTCCGACGCCGGCCCGACCGGGTGGATGGGCGCCGACCTCGGCGGGGTCAAGCCGGGTGACGTCGTCGCGGTGTGGGGGGCGGGGGCCGTCGGGCAGGTCGCCGCGCGCGCCTCGGCGCTGCTCGGCGCCGAGCGGGTGATCGTCATCGATCGCATTCCCGAACGGCTGCGCCAGGCTCGTGAGCACATGGGGGCCGAAACCCTCGACTACACCAAGACCGACGTCGGCGCCGAGCTGCGCGAGCTCAGCGGCGGCCGCGGACCCGACGTGTGCATTGAGGCCGTGGGGATGGAGGCCCACAGCCCCGGCCCCGAGTACGCCTACGACCAGATCAAGCAGCAGCTGCGGCTGCAGAGCGACCGGCCCGCCGCCCTGCGCGAGGCCATTCACGCGTGCCGCAAGGGCGGATCGGTCTTCTGCCTGGGCGTGTTCGCCGGTGTGGTGGACAAGTTCCCGCTCGGGGCGCTGATGAACAAGGGGCTGGTCTTCCGCGGCGCCCAGCAGCACGGGCAGCGCTACATCCCCGAGCTGCTCGACCGGATCGCCGGCGGCGACCTGCCGACCCGGCACTTCGCCACCCACCCGATGACACTGGACGAGGGACCGAAGGGCTACGAGATGTTCAAGCACAAGCAGGACGGGTGCGTGCGACCGGTCTTCCGGTTCTGACCGGACGCCACCGGCCCCGGCGCCGAGCCCGCCCCTGGCGACCGACCGGCCTCCCCGCGAAGCGGGGAACACCACGGTCGGCCGCGATCGGCGCCGGATCGGAGGAGGTGCGCATCCGGTAGACCGCGGCGACGTGGTAGCCGGCCGGACGGTCACCGGGGGTGGACGCACCGGCAACCGGTGATCAGCGCGGGCCGGCCGTGCTGCCGGAGTGCGCCTGGTGCTGGGCGGCAAGCCGGTGAAGGGCGTCGCGCAGGTTGTTGCGGGCACGGTAGGCGAGGGCGGCGAGCTGATTCGGCGTCTTGTTGAGCGCCATGGCCACGACGGACGGCTGGACGCCGTCGACAGCGGTCAGCAGCAGCACCAGTCTGTGCCGGGCCGACAGTTCGCCGAACGCCTGTACCAGCAGGCTTTGCCGATCGGCGGCCGCTTGCCGGTCGCCGAGGCCGTCCAGGCCGTCCAGGCCGTCCGGGCCGGTCAGGCCGGTGAGCACCGCGCCGTCTGCCAGGTACTCCCGTTCGCGTTTCTTGATGTGTGAGACGGCACACGACCGCACCGTGTGCCGGAGGTAGGTCTTGAACCCGTCGGTACCGGGTCCGAGACCGCGCTGGATCAGTGCGAGTATCCGGGCGAACGCCTCGGCGGTGATGTCTTCGGCATCCGCGTTGTTGTACGTGAACTGCCTCGCGTAGGCGCGTGCGGACGCGAAGTGGCGTAGATACATCTCACCACAGTCCGGCGGATGACCGGGATGGTTCGCGACGTCGATTCCGTGGGTGGTGGCCGGGCGTCGATCAGTGCTCGCTGGGTCGGTCATCTCCGGTCAGCTCCTCTCGTGGGTGTGGAGCGCGACGGCGGCGTCAGGTGTGTGGTGCGTGGACGGCCATCGGTCGGCCGTCGCTGCGGCTCTGAGGAGCGACTCGTCGAGAATCCGGATCCGGCGGTACTGGAGCCGAACGGCGTTCCGGTCGCTCAGCGCCTTCAGCGCCCGGTTGAGACTGGGGCGTGAAACACCGGCCATGGCAGCGAGCGCGGACTGGGAAATCACCAGGACGCCGTTGCGTTGCTCCAAGAGCAGCATGCGCGCGGTGCGCTGCTCGACGTCGCCTTCCAGCACTGTGGCGAGCCGTCCCGACGTGGTGACCAGGCGGTCGGCCAAGCCGGACATCAGGTGCGGTGCGGCGCCGGGGCGGGACAGGAAAGCGTTGAGCAGGGGGTCGGGTGGAAGGAACAAGTACGAAACGTGACTCGCCGTGCGAGCGAGCCGCGGAGCCGTTCTTCCGCTGAGCAGTTCTTCGAGTCCCAGTACGCCTCCGCGGCAGAGCGTCTGCGTCACCACGTCGCGAGGGCCCGTCACCAGTTCGACGATGCCGTCCTGGATGAACGCGACACCATCGGGCCGGTGGTCGCGCCGGCACAGCACCGTGCGCGGCGGGCAGTGAACGGGAACGAGCTCTTGCGCGAGGCTGTCGAGCAGATCGTCCTGGGCGCCGAAGTCGGGTGGATCGCCCGGCAAGAGGCAATCGAGCGCGAATCTCGCGTTGCGGCGAGCGGAGTAGGGGGGTGCTCCGGCCGAATCGGAGGCTGGGCAGTCATCGATGTGCGTCATGGTTTCTCACTGGTGCGGTCGTCGAATACTGGACTTCGCGTAGCGCTGTCCCCGCGGATCGGTAACGTGCAGCCGGCCAGGCGTCGCGGGCTCCGTGCGGCTACCCCCGGAACTGACCGGCCAGACACCCTTGCCGGAGCATCACTCGGCTGGTCGAGTAAACCGTCAGGCAGATGACTTTTCAAAGAGCAAAAAGCAGGTTCGGGTCTTCTCGCGCGTGTTCGCGGAACCGGTAACGGTCAAATTCGAACAAACTTTACACCTGCCCGGGTGGTACATCTTCGCAACGCTCTTCGCTGGGTGGTCACCGGTGGCGCGTGCGGTAGTGTTCCTCGCGTCGGAGGACGTGCTTGGCAAATAGGGATGAGACGGGGCTTTGGTCCTGTGGCGCGGTCCTGAAAGCGCGACCATGTGCGAGACCCGATGAATTCATCGGGTCGTACAAAGCGAGTGAGGAATAGACGATGAACCTTTTGGTGAAGGGTATGACCGTGGTCGGGATTTCCGTTCCGCTGCTGGCGGCGGGGTGGGGCGTGGCGTCCGCGCAGAGCGGTGGTGGGCCGGGCTGCGCCTCCTACCAGGCTGGTTCGGTCGCAGCCGGGCCGGACGGGGCCACCGCGACCACGACCGGCACCGGCGTCGGTGGGTGTTCAGGGGATGGTGGGAGCGGCCGCGGTCCGGGCTGTGCCCACTACCAGGCCTGGCAAGTCAGCGCCGGCCCGAACGGGGCCGTCGGGAAGCTGGTGACCTCAAGCACCGGACAGTGTGCCGTCGCCTGAGGGAACCGCTGAGGGCAGGTGCCGGCCGGTCGGCACCTGCCCCGTCCACACCAGGGTGTGCAGAACCCCGCTCGTACCCCGTCGCCCGTCGCCCTGGCGAAGGACGAGCGCACGTTAACGGAAAGGTCTGACGAGGGATGACAGGTCCGCTGGACGTCCACCGGTCGAAGCCGAACACCGGCGGGGGTGCCGTCCGGTACCAGCACGCCGGTGCCGTGTTCGGTACCGAGGCGGAGTACCGCAGCTTGCTCTATTTCTTCATCACCGCCGGTGTCCAGCTCGGCGAGCGCATCTGTTGCCTGGTACCGGGCGGGGAACGGTTGCGGGCGCTCGACCGGCTCGCGGCGGCGGGGCTGAACGTCGGTCGCTTGACCGGCCGAGGTCAGCTGCTGGTCATGTCGGTCCGTGACCACCACGTCCGGCTGCCTCTCGGCGAACCGGGGGGAATGCTCGCCTGGCTCGCCCGGTACGCCGACAACACGAGAGCCGAAGGGTTCTCCGGACTCCGGATCATGGTGGAAGCCAACTGGATCCGGGAGAACCTGCGCCCGCCCGACGCCGATGGGTTCGAGGCGTACATCGACCGGCTGACCGGTGACCGGCCGGGTGCGTTCCTTTGCGCCTACGATCGGCGCCGGTGCGGTACGGAGGCGCACCTCTGGGCGGCGGCGCACCGTGACCGGATCGATCCCGCACTGTCCTATCGCGACGAAAGCCTGCAGATCGTGCCCGTCGGCAGCGGAATTCGCGTCATCGGCCGAGTCGACATGCGGAACCGGGCGGTGTTCACCCGGGTGTTGACGGCCGCGGTCGACCGCGCTTTGAGCACTCGGACCGATGTGCAGCTCCACGTCCACCACTTGAGCGATCCCGACGGGCCGGCGGTCGCCGCTCTCGCTCGGACGGCCCGTCAGCTCAGCGCGATCGGTCTCAGTCTCGTCTTGCGGGCGCCGTCGACCAGCCTGCTCCGCATCGCGAGCGTGCTGTGGGACGAGTTGCCGGCCGGGCTGATGATCCTGCCCTGACCTGGTCAGCGCAGGTCCGTGGCGGGGTCGACGATCGAGGGTATCCGTGCCGCCGACTCGAGACCGTCGTGGTCGAGGATCAGAATCCTCCGGTAGCGGAGTTCGATGAAGCCGGCATCCCGGAGACTTCCCAGCGCCACGTTGAGCCCCGGCCGTGACACGCCCAGGAGATTGGCGAGAGTCACCTGCGGCAAGGGCACAACGCCCTCTCGCTCTTCGGCCAGGAGAATCCGCGCCGCTTTGGTGCTCAGGTCGTCGGCCAGCACGGCCGCCAGGTGATCCCACGCCCGTACCAGCCGGCGGGTCAGACCGGCGACCACCAGTTCCATGAACGATGGTTGCCGGCGCAGTTGCGGGAACTTCGTGACGGGCAGGAGCAGCGCGGTGACCGCGGTGCGCGCGCGGACCGCATATGGAAGTGATTGCCCGTCCAGGAGCTGGACCAGGCCGAACGCCTCGCCGCGGCACACCGTCTGCAGGACCAGATGATCGTGTTCGTTCGCCATGGTCAGTTCGACGGTTCCGGCTTGGATGATCCAGATGCCGGAGCACCAGCCGTCCAGGTTGCACAGTTCGTCGCCGGCGGAGATCTTCTGCTGGATGAGGTTTTCGGCGAGCAAGGCGAGCAGGCCGGCCTCGGCGTCCGCGCTGTAACCCGGACGCCCGGCGATGCTGTCCGCCGCGAACCGGACCCTGGCGAGTTCCGGCACCGAAAGTGGCCTGATCGGCCGTGGGGGTGCGCCCACCTGGGGACTCGGTCCGGTCATCGTTCCTTCTCGGTTCACGGTCGCGCAGCGGTGCCGAAGTCCCCGCTGATGAGCGAGGCGTGTCGAACGGCGGCATTCGCGCTGTTGTCGACGGCGGTAACCGGCGATCATCCGTGGTGCGGGACTATATGGCGGAGGACGAGCGGTTGTCCAGTGTTCAATAAACGAAAGCGCGATTCCGGTAGTCCTGGTCGGCTCCACCGGTCTCGCTGCCGCCGCCTTCCCGGACGCGCCGGACGGCGAGTGATCGCGCGAGGTCGTTTCTGTTGTCTTCGGACAACTGTTTCCGGTGCGCATGGTCAGCGCAGCGCGATCGTGGCGATCAACGTGGCCGTCGTCGCCAGGCCGCCCAGGAGCAGTCCCGCGCACAGCACTTCGAGGGCGAGCCGCGCCAGGCTGTTCGATCTGTGCAGCCGGTGCCGAGGGACGGTGTTCCGTGGTTTCGTGGACCATCGAGAGCGAGCGAAGCCCGCTCGGTGGAGCGCGCGGTGGGTCATCATGATTCCCATCTGGGATTTCGGCACCCGAGAAAGCCCCTTTACCCTTCCTGGCACTCGTTAATCGGCGCAGGAATCGATTGTGCGCCGGCACTCGTGCAGATGCTGTCGAATTGAACAGTCGGGACACTCGTTCGCGTTGCGGCACTGCCGTCCTGCGCTTCTGTGGAATACCTTGTGATCACGTGGTGGCGAAGTTCGCGCTGCCACGGACGGTGGATGCCCCGACATCGCCGCCGGCCGGTAGGCCGCCGCACGCCGCCGGCGGCCTACCGTTGCCGTTGCCGTTGCCGTTGCCGTTGCCGTTGCCGTTGCCGTTGCCGTTGCCGTTGCCGTTCCGGCGGCCGCGGACCCTGGAGTCGTGAACCAGCAATGATCCGAACGGTGTTCGTCGACGGTCGCTCGTCGACGTCGTGCTGGTGGACTTCGGATTGCCCGGCGTGGACGGTGTGACCCTCTGCCGGGCCGTCCGGCGCCGGAGCGAAGCGCCGATCGTCGTCATCCTGCACCGGCCGACCGTCGCGGAAGCCGTGGCGGCTCTCGGCGCCGGTGCCGATCAGTGCGTGGTGGAACCGTTGGCGGCGGCGGAGTTCGCCGCGAGCATCCGGGCCTTGCTCCGGCGAGCTTGCCGCGGCAGCGCCCGTAGCGGTGAGCCGCAGCGAGCTCATCCGCCGTGTGTGGGGGTTCTCGCGCTCGGCGGACACCAGGCTGCTCGACATCCACGTGTGCCGGCTCCGCAACAAAATCGAACCCGACCCTCGGCGGCCCCGTCTGGTCCGGACCGTGCGAGGCGTCGGGTATCAGGCCGTTCCCGCGTGGTGACGCCGGGCGGGAAGCCGCTGGTTCGCCGTGCCCGCAACCGCGAAAAGCGAACAATTCAGTACCCTGATCGAATCACTTGTCGATCTTGTCCGTCCTATCGCGCATATCCGCTGCCGGTTCGGCTATCTGCACGTCGTCCCTCCGGAACTCCTGGCGGGACGTTCGCAACGACAAGAAGAACGAGAAAGGAACTCACCATGCGGAAGACTTTGCGGCTCGGCGTCGCGGGTGCTGCCTTGGCGGCGCCCCTCATCCTGGGTGTGGCCGGAGTCGCGTCGGCGGAGACCGGTGGCGCGACCGTTCCCTGCGCCGGTTACCACGAGTCGAACGTCCAGGCGGGACCGGACGGGGCCGGCGGAACCGAGGTGAACAGCAGCGTCGGCTGCGACGGCACCGAAAACGTCGACGGCGGCACCGACGGCGGCACCAGCGACAGCGACGGTGGCGGTCTCCTGGACTCGGTTTTCGGCCTGCTGTGAAACAACCGTTCATGATGTTCTGGTGATCGGTTCCGGCCGCCGAGGTCGATAGCCGATCGCTCCGCCGGTAGGTCACCAGGAGCGTCTGGTGACCTACCGGTGTCGGCCGGCGCTGGGCGCGCCCGGTACTTCGCCGAAGTAGGGCGAGAACGCCTGCTTCCAAAATCCGGGCTGGTCAGCCGGGCAGTACTCGCCATCCGGTGTACACCGTGGGTGCGACGGTCGTGCCCGGAGCAGAACTTGTGCGGGAGCAGTTCTCGCCCGGGGTGGAGCTCCAGGACTCGTAGGTGTTCAAGGTGTAGTTCACGTTGTACGCCTCGACGCCGTACTGGCCGATCACCCGGCCGTGCGCGGGAACGGATGCGCTGGCCGAGACACCGGTCGTGGTCGTCGTGCTCGTCGTGATGCTCGCGCTGACGGTGGTGGTCAGTTTCTCCAACAGGGTGTAGCTGACGCCGACGGTGACGGTGAGGCTGTAGGTCCTCGACACCGAGGAGGTGAAGGTGGCCGTGGCCACGGTGTCCGTGCCGTTGCCGACCGAGCGCTCCTCGGCCACCAGGAAGGTGGGCTGTGACGAGTTCACCACGTACTCGTCCGCCGCCCAGTAGCTCAGATTCCATTCGGGCCAGCTGTACTGGATCCACTTCAGCCCGGGCGGGCAGCTCGTGTCGCCGGCCTGGGCCGCCGCCGACGTGCCCGCGGTCAGTGCCGAGACCAGGGCGGCCAGTACCGCCCCGGCCGCTGCCCGGGATCTCCAGCGCACCAAGCGGCGCGTGCCGCTCCTGGGCCCCGCATGATGATCGGTCATCGTGTCTCCTCGTCGAAGAACGGAACTCTCAGGAACGCGCCGATCATCGGAGAGGCGGCGGCCGGGAGGTGCCGGGACCGGACGGCGGCGGCCGTGGCACGGGTCTCAGCCGGCTGCGGGGGGCGGTGGTGTCCGGCGTGCCGGACGCCACCGGACAGCCGGACACCTGCGGAGGTAGCGAGGCACGGCTCTCCGCGGGGACGGATGAGGGTTGTGAGGTGCTCGATTCCGTTATCCTCGGCACGTTCCGGCGCATGCTCTGTGTGATTGCTCTGTGCGGTGCCCCGGCGCGGGTGGGTGTCCGCGCCGAACAAGAGCAAAGAGGGGGAAGGCGCGTGGCGGAGGCGGACATGTCCGGCGTGCTCCTGCGGGAGTTGTGCCGTGATCTGCGCTTGCTGTGGACCCAGGCGGGCGGGCCGAGCCTGCGCGTCCTCGGCCCGCAGGTGGGGCTGGGCAAGACCCAGGTGGGCGCCATCCTCAGCGGTGACGTCCGGCGGCTGCCGGACTGGGACGTGGTGCGGGGACTGCTCGAGGGCTTCCAGCGGTTCGCACACGCCCACGGACGGACGGCTCAGCTGTCTTTGCACACGGGTGTGGACCAGTACTGGCGGCCTCGCTACACCGTCGTGGAACACGCTTTCCGGCAACGCGGGCGGCGTCCCGCCGAGGCGCGGGCGGCCGGTGCTCCGGCCGGTACGCGCCGGCTGCCCGGTCCGGTGCCCGTCCCCGCCGAGCTGCCCCACGCCGTCGCCGGCTTCAGCGGCCGAACGACCGAACTCGCCGCGCTGGACGCCCTCGTGCCGCCGGGTGGTCACGGGCAGCCCGCGCCGGCCGTGGTGATCTCCGCGATCGGCGGCAGCGCCGGCGTCGGCAAGACCGCCCTGGCGGTGCACTGGGCTCACCGGGTGCGCGAGCGCTTCCCGGACGGCCAGTTGTTCGTGGATCTGCGTGGCTTCGACCGCCACCGAGCACCGATGGTCCCGGAGACCGCGCTGGGCCACCTGCTGCGCGGCCTCGGCGTTGCGCCCACGGAGATCCCCGCTGACCTGGACGGGCTGACGCGCGCCTACCGTTCCCGCGTGGCCGATCGGCGGCTGTTGGTGGTGCTGGACAACGCGGTCTCCGCCGAGCAGGTGCGCCCCTTGCTACCCGGCAGCCCGTCCTGTCACACCCTCGTCACCAGCCGGAAGCGCCTGGGCGGCCTCGTCGCCCGCGACGGGGCCGTCCCCTTGACCGTGGACGTCCTCGATCCCGGTGAAGCCGATGCGCTGCTGGCGGCGCTCCTCGGCCGGGAGCGGGTCGGCGCCGAACCCGGCGCGGCCGCGGAACTGGTCCTCTTGTGCGGATGCCTGCCGCTGGCGCTGAGGGTGGCCGCGGCCTGCCTCCTGCTCAGTCCCGGTCGCCGCATCGCCGACCTCGTGGCCGAGCTCGCGGAAGGGGACCGGCTGGCCGCGCTGGAGCTCGACGACGACCCCTCCTGCGCTCCGCGCTCCGCGTTCGCCCTGTCGTACCGGGCGCTGGACGAGGGGGCGCGACAGCTGTTCCGCCGGCTGAGCCTGATACCCGGCCCGGACTTCACCTCCCCGGCCGCGGCCGCGCTGCTGGGGGTGGCCCAACCGCGGGCCCGGCTGCTGCTGGAGACCCTGGCCACCGCCCACCTGGTCGAGAACCACCTCCCCGGCCGCTACCGCTTCCACGACCTGCTGCACGAGTACGCCCGCGAACGGGCCAGGCACGAGGAGACGCCGGCCGAGCGCGCGGAAGCGTTCCAGCGCCTGGCCGCGTGGTACCTGCGCACGGCCCGGGCCGCGGCAGGACCGTGGTTGTTCCCGGATTCACCGCCGGAACCCGGCAACCCGGCCGAAGCACCGTCCGAACCGGCCGCGGATGGGCGAACAGCCGACGCCACCGCGGTGGACGACCCCACGCCACACGATCGGGAGGCGACCGGGCCGCACGACCTCGAACAGCTGGAAGGCGAGCGCGCGAACCTGCTCGCCGCCATCGATCACGCCGCCCGCCACGACTGCCGTGCGTTCTCCTGGCACCTCACCGACGCGATGTACCGGTACTTCTGGTTCTGCCTGCCCCGGTCGGTGTGGCAGACCGCCGCACGCACCGCCCTGGACGCCGCCGCCGCGGAGGGCGACCGACGTGGTCAGGCCGCCATGCACACGGCCCTCGGCCTGGCGTCCTGGGACATGGCCCGGTACCAGGAATCGCGAGACCACTACGCCCGGTCGCTGGAGCTGAGCCGGGAGGCGGACTGGCCCACCGGCGAGGGCTGGGCCCACGGTGGCCTGGGCCTGTGGAGCTGGAGCACCGGGCGGCTGGACGAGGCCCTGCGGCACTACACCGTCATGCTGCGCATCACCCGTACGCACCGCGACGCTCCCGCCGAGTCGACCGTCCTGGCCGCCATCGGCAAGGTCTACCGGGACATGGGCAGGCTGGCCGAGGCAGCCGGCCTGCTGGAACTGGCGCTGCGGATGAACCCGCGCTTCGAATGGCGCCGGGAGCCCCCGACGCTGCCGCGCCAGGCCCTCGGCGTGGTCCGTTGGGAAATGGGCCTGCTGCGGGAAGGCCTGGAAGTCCTCGAACGGGCGCTGACGGCCGAGGCCCCGGCAGGATCGCGGGTCGGCCACGCGATGACACTGGCGACCATCGCGATGATCCAGCGGGACCTCGGGAACCACCACATCGCACTGGAACTCGGGGAACGCGCCGACGAACTCATCGACGCCACCGGACGGCTCTCGGTCCGTGCCACCATCGTCAACGGACTCGCCGCGGCCCACCACGGGTTGGGTGAGGACCAGCGGGCGGCCGACCTCCAGCACCACGCGGTGCTGCTGGCCCGGCAGTCGGGCTACACCCGTGTCCAGGCCGACACCCTCCTCGGTCTCGCCGCCGTCCTGCGCGCACAGCACCGCCACACCGAGGCCCGCGCGCATGCCGCCCAAGCGCTCGATCTGGCCCGGCGCAGCGGATTCCGGGTCGTGGAAGGACAGGCCCTGACCGAGCTCGCCGAGATCGCCGCAGCCGAGGGCGAACATCCCAGGGCGCTCACCCACGCCCGCGAGGCACTGACCAGTCACGGCCACACCGGCCACCGCCTGGGCGAGGCCCGCGCCCTGGCCGTGTGCGGCCGAGCCCTGCACGCCCTCGGCGACTCCGCCGCCCGGCCCGTTCAGGACCGGGCCCTGGCCCTCTTCGCCGACACCGGCGCACCGGCACCCGATGACCTGCGCACCGCCATGGCCGATCACGTCGATCACCAGTAGAGCGCGGACCTCGCGTTCAGCCGGCAGCGGCGATCATTTCGAGGGCGGACGAAAACTCGATGGACAGATGCACTTGGTGGCCGTCGACGATCTCCATCGGCGTTGCCGCGGGGAACAGCGCGCAGAGCTTGCCGACAAGACCGTCCGGCAGGGACTTGAACTGGTGATAGGCGACGAGGTCGACGGGCGTTGCATCGCCGGCGAGTTTCGTGTGCCCGGGCAGGAGCAACTGGAAACCGTCCTCGATCTCGATCGGTCCGGTCATGTCCGGATCGGTCGTGACCAGAACTTCCGTCGGCACCCCGTACATGCCGAACGTCTCCATGGCTCGGGGTCGACGGCCGCACTAGTTCTGGCTGTCAGCGCGGATCCTGAGTCGTGCCGGCAGCTGCACTTGTTGTGTGAGCAGCTCTCGTAGGTCGGCCGAGCCCTCGATTCACGTCGCCGACGGTCACCGTGGTCGCGGTGTCCGGAGCGTCGCAGCTCGGTCGGCTAAACGCCTTGCACCGGCATCCGGGCGAGCGCCGCCTGGGTGGACAGATGGCCCCCGGTACTTCTACGGCTGGTCGTCAGGATCGCTGCCACGCGGCCGCGGTCGCCTGCGTCGGTTCGGCGGTCCTTCGTCCGATTGTTCACTGTTCAGGCGCGGCTTGCTGATCGGTACGGCGAGCGTCGGCCGGTATGCCGCTCGCGGTGAGTGCTGGTAGACCATGAGTGTCCGGGGGCGAGTGGCACGGAGGACGTCGATGGCAGCGGAGCAGGAGGGCGAGGACGCGATCCTCGACCGGCAGATCGGCGAGCCGCGGCTGGTGCGTCAGGTGTTCGACCAGATGCCCGTGCTGGTGCTGGGTCTCGACGGACCGGACATGCGGCTCGCCGCGGCCAGTGCGGCCTACCGGGCGTACGCGGGCCGGTCGGAGGTGATCGGGCTGCCGATCCGCGAAGTGTTCGCCGACCTCGAAGAGCAGCAGATCATGCAGATCTTCGAACGCGTCTACGCCACCGGCGAGCCGGTCGACATCCGGGAAATGCGGGCCGAGAACGGCACCGAGCTGCGGCTGCTCGCCCCGCGCGGCACGACGGCGGACATGGTGCTGTCACTGGTCGAGCTCGACCACCTCACGAACGACCCCGACTACCCCGAGACCGCGAGCAGCCACGAGCGGTTCGGCCCGGACGATCCGCCTGCCCAGGACGGGGCTTGACGACGTCTCACGGCCCAGCCGTCCTCCGGCCCGGAACCTGGCGCTGTCGGATGAGGGCCGACGCCGTGGTTCGTTTTCTGTCCCGGACCGCTTCGTTCGGTGTGGTGCGGGCGGCAGTTCGAGCGGGGCACGGTGGTGATTCGAAGTCCGGTTCGACGGTTCGCCGCGGGAGGTCCGGGCGATGGGAATGGATGCCGAGCAGTCCACGTGCGACAGTCCGCCGGCGATGTCCCCCGAGGGGCATTCGATGCTCGTCTACTCCTCGCCACGGGTCGAGCGAGATCGGACCGGAGCGTGGATCGGCGCGGCCCTCGATCGGGGCTTTCGGGTCCTTTACAAGCACACCGGCCCAGTCCGGCCCATGGCCGAGCTCCTCGGATCCGCCGAGCTCGATCCTGACGGTGTCGCACTGGTCGACGCGGCGGAGGTGCGTGCCGATACCGGCGGGCATCCCGCTGTCCTGCGCGCGTGGCACGAAGACCGGCTCGGGCGCGCTCGCGCCGACGGCTACGCGGGACTGGCGCTGGCCTGTGACGGACCCGCGCTGCGGGTGATCGCCCCGGAGCGGGCGGCCAGGATGGCGCACGAACGCGATCTGACCGAGCTGGCGGACGCGACGGCGGTGGCCGTGCTGTGCCGCTACCACCTCGCCACCGAGACGGGCGACGACCTCGACGCGCTGCTTCGGATCCATGCGCCGGAGGTCGAAGACGTCGTCTTCGCCGCCTACCGGCACCCGGACCGGCTGGTCTTGACCGGAGACATCGACCGCAGCAACGCCGCCCGCTTCGCCGCCGTGCTGAGCGCGGCTATCCAGGCGGGCGTTCGCGAGGTCGACGTCGCGGAGCTAGGGATTTTCTCGGCGGCCGGGCTGCACGCGTTGGCGGTGGTCACGGAGCCGCTCAGCCGGCGTGGAGAGCAGGTGCGTTTCCGCGGCGCCGGGGCGCTGATCCAGCGCGGGCTGCACGTGTCCGGATTGCTCGCCTCCCGCTCTGTCGCCTTGGAAAGCTGACGGGAAGAGATCGCTGAGTTGGCGAGCTCGTCACCGAATTTCCAGCGCCGCGGACTCCGTTCCGGCTGACGCGCGGCTGCACTGGTGATGCGCTCGCCATACCTTGACAAAGGTGTGCGCGAGAGGAAAATGCTTCGTTTCACCGGCCCTCGGCCGGTACCCCACCACGGCGGATCGAGGCTCGGAAGGGGACGGAACGTGGCCGAGCAACCAGCGACGGAACCCGACAGCGGCCGGCAGCGTTTCCAGTTCGCCACCACCGATCCGGACGAGGCGCAGGACTTCATCGGCCAGATGTACCGCGCCCAACCCCCGAAGGCGGGCCGGCTGGCCCGGGTATCGCCGGTGTCCATCTCCCAGGTCAGCGCGGGCGGACTGAGCTACGTGGACTTCACCATGCCCCCGGACCTGACCTTGCACCTCGACGGCACCGACGACCTTTCGGTGACCACGCTCGTCACCGGTGGCACACAAGCGGAACTGGGCAAGAACACCGAACGCTATGTCCCCGGTGACGCGTTCCTGGGCAGCTTCCCGCACGGGGACTACCAGGTCCGCTGCCTCGACTTCCGGGCCACGATCCTCACCGTGCCCGCCCACGCCCTCTCCGAAGCCGTCGGGACGCTCCCCGGCCGGCCCCCGCCCGACCTGAGGTTCGACACTTTGCGTCCGGTCTCCCCGGCCGCCGCGGAGCTCTGGAAGCGCACCGCCGCCTACGCGCGTGATCTGCTGGAGAACGAGCTGGCCGCCGCCAGCCCGCTGATCATGGGCAGCGCCGCCCGGCACCTGGCCGCCACCATCTTCGAAGTCTTCCCCGCCGGCGTCCCGAAACACCCCACCGGTCAGGACAGCCGCGACGCCCGCCCCGACACCCTCCGCCGCGCCATCGCGTTCATCGACGACAACGCCCACACCGACATCACGGTCGCCGACATCGCCACCGCCGCGTTCGTCACCCCCCGCGCCGTCCAGCTCGCCTTCCGCCGTCACCTCGACACGACCCCGATGGCCTACCTGCGCCGGGTTCGCCTCGACCGCGCCCACCACGAACTGCTCGCCGCGGACCGGGCGCACGACTCGGTCACCGCCACCGCCTACCGGTGGGGGTTCTCCAACCCGGGCCGGTTCGCCACCGGTTACAGGCATGCTTATGGAGTGCCACCCAGCCAAACCTTGGACCACGACGGCTAGGTCCCGGATAGCCGGTCGCCGATTGTGTCTCGGTGTGAAGGCGTTTGCCGAGCCGACGATCGAGTACCCGGAGCGGCCTGTCTTACGTACGGCGGGGCTGGTCGCGGATCCATGTGCGAGCCTGGGCGACGCTGCCGGTGATCGTGACGACCTCGGTGAGGCGCCCGATGCTCAGTGCGCGCAGCACGTTCGCGGAGGCGGTGGCGACCGCGAACGGGATGTCCAGGTCGAAGGTGAGGGTGGCGGCTTCGGCGACGACCTGCAGTCCGGCTGAGGCGCAGAAGGAGACGTCGAGTTCGAGGATGAGCCCGCGGGGGCGGCGTTCGAGCTGCTCGTGCAGTTGGGTGCGCAGGGCTGGTGCGTTGACCATGTCCAGTTCACCGGTGATCATGACGACGACGGCTTCGCCGGTGTCGAGCACTGCGATGCCGTCGTCTCCTGGCCGAGGCGGGGAAGCCGACACGGGAAAACGGTAGCGTTGATCGGACGGGGCCGCTCGTCATGACCCGTTCAGTGCGAGTCGTGCGCCCACCGAGCGGGTTGCGGCTCGGCGAGCCGAGCATGATCAGCCGCTCGTTGCCCCGCCGAAGAAGCCGGGAACCAGCACCACTCCACGGCCCCGCCCGGTGTGGCGGGCGCTGCGCCACACCGGATGCCGCAGCAGGTGAGGGAGTCGCCGCGGAACCGCTTGACGGGGTTGGTACGCCAGTGGAGCAAACGTAACCCGCCGCGGGCGCGGATGACGGTCCGGTAGTTCTCCGAATGCCGTGCGCATCGGTTTGTTGTCGCTTTGGCCGGGTATGCGAGCGGTTCGGCGATCCGAACCGATGCAAAGGAGGTCACCGATGTCGGGGCAGATCGGTGTTCTCGGTGCTGCGTCAGAGGTGCTCACGCCACCCGGCCGGCCACCGGACGTCAGCTTCGCTGCCGTTCACCGAACCGACCAGAAGGGCTCGCCATGACCAGTACCCGCGCCACCACTTCGACCCGTTCTCCCACGCAGCTCGTCGCCGCCGTCGTCGCAGTCGTGTTCCTGCTGGTCGGGCTCGCCGGGTTCGTCCCCGGCCTGACGACGAACTACGACCAGCTCACCTTCGCCGGCCACGACTCGATGGCCATGCTGCTCGGGTTGTTCATGGTGTCGGTCCTGCACAACATCGTGCACCTGCTCTTCGGCGTCGCCGGGCTCGCCCTGGCCCGGACCGCGCGCGGTGCGCGCGGCTTCCTGATCGGCGGCGGGGTGATCTACCTCGTGCTGTGGCTGTACGGACTGCTGGTCGACCACAGTTCGGCTGCCAACTTCGTCCCGGTCAACACCGCCGACGACTGGCTGCACCTCGGCCTCGGTGTCGGCATGATCGCTCTCGGCCTGATCACCGCCGCCACTCGGCCTCGGACCTCGCCGCGCGCCTGACCCACAGGCAGACGTGACGGCCGCATACCGTGCGGGCGCGGCGCGCTCCCGAACCCCGCGCCCGCACGGCCACCCAGACGGCACAATTCATCGAGGACGTATCGGATGCAGGTCTCCGCCCGTCTCCTTCCCACGCGCATTCCGCGGTCCGCCACCGCAGCCGTCGTGGTGCTGCACGGCGGTGGCAGTCGCGGCGGCGCGATGCCGGTGAGCCCGACGCAGCTGTCGGTCGTACGGATGATCCCGATCGCGCACCGGGTCGCCCACGCCGGCCGCGGACGCCTGGCGGTGTGGCGCCTGCTGAACTCGGTACGCGGCTGGGACGGCAAGCACACGCCGGTCGACGACGTGCGCTGGGCCTTGGACCGGATCCGGGAACAGGTGCCGTCCGGTACCCCGATCGGCCTGATCGGACACTCCCTCGGCGGACGAGCGGCGATCCTGAGCGCCGGCGCCGACGATGTGCGCAGCGTCGTCGCACTGGCTCCGTGGGTCCATCCGCAAGACGGTGACGTCGACGCGCCCGGTCGCAAGGTTCTCTTCGTGCACGGCTCGGCCGATCGCGTGGCCAGCCCGCAGCGGGCACACGCCGCAGCCGAACGTCTCGCGCACACCGCACAGGTCGGTGTCATCCAGGTGCGCAACGGCGGCCATGCGATGCTACGACGCCATCGGACCTTCGACGGGCTGGCCGCCGACTTCGCAGTCGCGACCCTGCTCGGCAAAGCTGCGGCTGATCCGCGCGGTCCGCTGGGACGAATCCTGGGCGGCGCGGCCTCCGCGGTTGCTTGAGCTCGTCGGCTTCCAGGCTCGGGCCGCTTCGATCGAGGTGTCGTGCCCGTGGAAGCGGGTAACCGGCTCAGCATGGACCAGAGCAAAGCCCCGGTACTGGACGCGTTGCGGGATTACCGCGACGCGGGTTTCGTGCCGTTCAACGCGCCCGGTCACAAGCAGGGCCGCGGCGTCGACCAGCGGGTGCTGAACGTCGTCGGCGCGGACGTGTTCGCCTCCGACGTCATCGCGCTCAACGGCCTCGACGACCGGCTGATGCGCCACGGTGTCCTCGCCGAAGCGCAGAAGCTGATGGCCGACGCCGTCGGCGCCGACCACACGTTCTTCTCCACCTGCGGCAGCTCCCTGTCGGTCAAGAGCGCGGTCCTCGCCGTCGCCGGCCCGCACGAGAAGCTGCTGATCCCGCGGCACGTCCACAAGTCGGTCGTTTCGGGGCTGATCGTGAGCGGGGTCGAACCGGTCTGGGTCCGGCCGCGCTGGGACGCCGAGCAGCGCATGACCCATCCGCCCGGCCCCCGCGAATACCTCGAAGCCTACGAGCGTGCTCCGGACGTCAAGGGCGCGCTCATGGTGACGCCCACCGATTACGGCACCTGCGGCGACATCCGAGCGGTGGCCGATGCCTGCCACGAGCGCGGGATTCCGCTGATCGTCGACGAAGCGTGGGGCGCGCACCTGCCGTTCCACGACGACCTGCCGCCGTGGGGCATGTTCGCCGGCGCGGACGTGTGCGTGACGAGCGTGCACAAGATGGGTGCGGCGGTGGAGCAGAGCTCGGTGTTCCACCTGCAGGGTGATCTCGTCGACCCGAACGTGCTCAAGGCGCGGGAAGACCTGCTGGGCACGACCAGTCCGAGCTCGCTGGTGTACGCGGCCTTGGACGGCTGGCGGCGACAGATGGCCGAGCAGGGCCGCGAGCTGCTGACCGCCGCGCTCGAGCTCGTCGGTTCGGTGCGGGCCCGGCTGACCGGGATGGGCCTGACGGTGCTGCACGACGAGTTCCTCGGCCCGGAGCTGGCGGCGTCGGTCGACCCGTTCAAGGTGGTCGTCGACCTGCGGCCGCTGGGGATCAGCGGCTACCAGGCCGCGGATTGGCTGAGGGACCACCGGAAGGTCACCGTCGGTTTGTCCGACCACCGCCGGATCGTGGCGCTGTTCAACCATTCCGACGACGAGCAGACCGCGGAGGTCTTGATCAGCGCGCTGGACGCACTGCTCGAAGCCGCACCGGAATTCCCGGCACCCCCGGTGATCGAGATTCCGCCGCCGGAGGAGTTCGAGCTGCGTACTGCGATGCTTCCGCGTGACGCTTTCTTCGGCCGCGTCGAGCAGGTTCCCGTGGACGAAGCGCCGGGCCGGGTCGCCGCCGAGATGATCACGCCGTACCCGCCGGGCGCGCCGGCCGTTCTGCCCGGCGAAGTGCTGACCAAGCCGATCCTCGACTACCTGCGCAGCGGGCTGGACGCCGGAATGGAACTGCCCGACCCGGCCGACTCCGAACTGAAAACCGTCCGGGTGGTCGCCGAGTAGAGCAGGGGATCCGCCCGGACGCCACGCGGTATCGGCCATCCCCCGTCCTCGCACGCGACCTTCGGCGCAGCAGAGTGGAGTTTCGCTTTGCCCGATCACCTGTTTTCCCGACTGATCCCGGCCACCCTCGAACGGCGGGAATCGGTGCTCCGTCCCGTTGTCCGGGTGTTTCGTCCCGAAGGCGGCCGGTTGACGCGCAACCAGTCGACGATCGTTCGGTAGACCGCGTCGGCGTGGAGCAGGGCGAAGTGGTTGAGCCCGCCGAGCCACACGACCTCGGCGTCCTCTTCCAGGTCTGCTGCGGTGACCGGCGCCACGAGGAGGTCCCCGAGTACGCGCCCCCACCTGCTTCCCTCGGTGCGTGAGAGGGTGGCGGACACGAACAGGCGTCGAAGGCGTGCCGGGGGAGCCGGTCGTACCGGATTTGGTGGGTCGTGGTCCGCTGGCTGGTGGTGGACGTGGCCGTGGGCGAGGTCTTTGATCCCGTTGCTGCGCATCGCGAGCAGCCGGGTCAGCGGGGCAGTCAGTGGTGATCGGCTCAGGAGGCCGGCGAGCCGGGCGACGTTTCGCTCCAGGGGAGCGCCGACGTGCGGGGTGCCGAGGCACACCAGGCGCGTCACGCGGGAAAGCCACGGCACGCGACGGGTGGGCGCTTGGTGGAGGGCGCTGCGGGCGACCAGTCCGCCCATGGAGTGGCCGACGAGGATGATGTCGGCGACCGGTACCGGCCATGCGTCGACCAGCTGCGAGATCAGTGTGACGAGGTCGTCGCCGTTCTCGGCGACGTGCCGGCCCGAGTTGTAGCGCACGTAGACCGGGGTGACGTCGAGGTCTTCGACGAGCCGTGTCCCGAAGTCGGCCGGCGAGCCGGAACCGCGGAACCAGCTGCGCTCGGTCTCGACGAGTCCGTGCAGGAAGACGACCAGCGTGCCGGTCGCCCGCGGGAACGCCGCGGCGAGGGATCGCCGGTCCGGAGCGACTGTTCGCCGCCCGGCTCGGATGGTCATTCCGCCACGGTCGTCCTGGCCGAGGATGGACAGGTGGGCTCCGAACATCCCGTCGGCGACGCCGGTCACGCTGTGTCCGGCGGCGGACTCGAGCACCGTGCCGGTCCAGCACTTCCGGATGAATCGCGTGGGGACCTGCGAGGCGGTCAGTGCCAGAGCAACCACTTCGCTCGCCGTCTCGCCCACTATCGCGGTTGCCGTCTTCATCGTTCTTCTCTCTCGGTGGCGACGGAACAGGATTTCCTCCGCGATGGCTGATGGAGTCCGAGGCTCTGGAATGCGTTCCCGGTTGGCGGGCGGTTAACCGTCCGGGGTGAATGCGGTCGCACGTCGTGTGAAAGGAGGGGCCGGGGGTACCAGGGAAGCGTTCGCGCATCCGTCGACCGAGGAGCCGGCTCGTGTCCCAGCCCGCCCAGCAGCAAAGCCCGCCCGGAACCACCGCCGCGATGACCCCGCACCCCGACCACGGGGAGCGCACCTACCGCGGTTCCGGGAAGCTGACCGGGAAGGCCGCGCTGATCACCGGAGCGGACAGCGGGATCGGCCGTGCTGTGGCGATCGCCTACGCGCGCGAAGGCGCCGACGTGCTGATCTCCTACCTGAACGAGCACGACGACGCGGAGGAGACGCGGCGCTGGGTCGAAGAGGCCGGGCGCAAGGCCGTCGTGGTACCCGGGGACGTCGCCGATCCGGCGCACTGCCGCGCTCTGGTCGACCGGGCGGTCGAGGAGTTCGGCCGGCTCGACGTCCTGGTGAACAACGCCGCTTTCCAGATGACGCACGAGACGTTGGAAGAAATCCCGGACGAAGAGTGGGACCACACGCTCGCGACGAACCTCAGCGCGTTCTTCCACCTCGCGAAGGCCGCCGTGCCGCACCTGAAGCCGGGGGCGTCGATCATCGGCAGCTCGTCGGTGAACTCCGACAACCCGACTCCGCAGTTGCTGCCCTACGACGTGACGAAAGCGGGTGTGGCCAACATGTGCGCCGCGCTGGCGCAGCTGCTCGGCCCGAAGGGGATCCGGGTGAACAGTGTGGCGCCGGGGCCGATCTGGACGCCGCTGATCCCGTCGACGATGCCCGCGGAACAGGTCGAATCGTTCGGGCAGCAGGTGCCGTTGGGCCGGGCGGGACAGCCGGCGGAGCTGGCGCCGGTGTACGTGTTGCTGGCCTCCGACGACGGTAGCTACGTGTCAGGCGCGCGCATCGCGGTCACCGGTGGGAAGCCGATTCTGTGACGTCGAGCCGCGGCAGCGTCCGGATCGACGGGCGCGGCTGGTGGCCCACCGTCTGCGACATGGGCTGGTGCGGGCGCTCGCCGCAGGAGCCGTAGCCCGATCGTGCTCTTGCCCGGCCTCGGTGCGCCGGGGGCTCGACCGCCATGCGGCCGCTGTCTTCGGGAACCCGCCTTCAGAGTGGCAGGGACTCGCCGCGCTGCAGGAGGTGGATTCGGGTGGCTGGTTTGCGGATCCGGACCTCTTCGAGGAAGTTCGAGATCGGGGAGTGGAAGAGGCCGTAGTCGTCGAAGTGGACCGGGACGGCGTGGTGGGGTTCGAGGAGGTTCAGCAGATCGACGCCGCCGCGGTGGTCGAGGGTGACCAGGACGCCGAACGCTCGGGTGCCGCCGAGGTGGACGACGGCGAGGTCGAGGTCGGGGAAGTGCTGGCGGATGGTGCGCAGTTCGTCGTGCAGCACGGTGTCGCCGCTGATGTAGATGCGCAGCGGGTCGGTGTCCGGGCCGGCGTGGTATTCGATGACGCTGCCCATGACCGGCGGGAGGATGCGCTGCATGAGGCCGGGGGCGTGCCGGGCGGGTACGGAGGTGATCGTGACGTGGGCGTCGCCGTCGGTGAAGGTTTCGCTCATCCAGGTCGCGAGGGGGAGTGGGGCGTGGAAGCCGCGGCGGAGCAGCCGGGTGGCGGCGTGGTTCGTGGTGAGGATGGGGACGTCGCGGGGTAGTTCGCGGGCGGCGATGCGGTCGAAGTGGTCGCCGTGGAGGTGGGAGAGCAGTACGGCGGTCAGGGGTGGCAGTTCGGCCGGTTGGAGTGCGGGTTCGGTGCGGCGGCGGGAGAACAGGCCCTGGCCGAAGTAGGACCATTGGCCGCGGTGGAGGAAGTTGGGGTCGGTCAGGAACGTGAACGGGCCCAGGCGGAGCACCGTCGTCGCGGTCCCGACGAACATCAGGGAGTCACCGCCGGACATTGGTGGTCCTTTCACATCGAGGAGGGTTGAGGAAATGGTGCTGAGCCGGCGTCGGAGTTCCGGCATGAACGCCGGATCCGCGCGGGCGAGCGTGGCCGGATCGGTTTCCGGTGGCAGCGCGAGACCGGTGCGCAGCACGTCGTCGACTGTCGCACCTGCCAGACCGTGCACGCCGTGCTGAGGGTCATGACCTCCCCGTACCCGGCGCGGTGGTGGACAAACGGCGGTTCTGCCAGTCGACCACGGCAGCTACGCCAACTTCGTGCCGGTCAACACCGCGGACAACTGGCTGCACCTGGGGCTGGGCGTCGGCATGATCGCCCTCGGCCTGTTCACCGCCCGCGCCGGGGCGAACCCTCGTGCGGCCCGCGGTCCCGGTGCAAGCCGGCGAGACGCCCCTCGTGGTGTCCGGCAGCGCCGGGCTGGTTTGAACGTCTCCTGCACTCGGGCCGAGCTGCGCTCACTCCATCGCCGAAGTCCAGGCGATCTCGATTCGGTGGCATTGTCGCTCCGGTCGCGGGTACCTCGACGGAGGACGGCAGGCGTCGGGCACGGCCGCGCCGAGGTGCGCAGAGGTGAGGAAGCTATGGACGAGCTGGACCAGCGGGTGGGCCCGGCGGCGGTCGTGCGGGAGCGGTTCGACGCGATGGGCATGCTCGTGGCCTTCTACCAGGGCCCCGAGTTGCGGACCGTGGGGGCGAACGCGGCGTTCCGGGCCTTCGCCGGCCGAGACGACGTGATCGGCCGGACCTTCGACGAACTGCTCCCGGAGCTGACCGCTCAGCGGATCAGCCCGTTGGTGCACCGGGTGTTCACCACCGGCGAGGTGCAGATCGGCCGCGAATGGCGCTTCCAGGTCGACGGCGACGAGCCCGAAGCGCGCCGGGAGTTCTTCCTGGACTTCATCGCCGAGCCCTACCGCGACGCCGGCGGCACCGTCGTCGGTGTCACCGGCATCGCCACCGACGTCACCGAACAGGTCCGGCTCAGGCAGGCCGAACAGCAACGTACTCTCGACGCGGAGCGCCGCTACGACAACGCGCGTGACACGATCACCGCGCTGCAGCGACAGCTGCTGCCCCCGGGACTGCCGGTGCTGCCGTCGGTTCACATCGCCGGTAGCTACCTGCTCGCCGACGCCGCGGACGCCGCGGGCGGTGACTGGTTCGACGCCATCTCGTTGTCCGGCGGCCGGGTCGCGCTCGTCGTGGGCGACGTGGTCGGGCACGGTGTCGCGGCGTCGGCGGCGATGGGGCAGCTGCGCGCGGTCTTGCAGGACCGGCTCGACGAGTCCGGGGACGCGCTGGTCGCACTGGCCGCGGTCGACCGGATGGCCACCCGCGTGCCCGAAGCACGGGCGGCGACCGTCTGCATCGTCGTGCTGGACCCGGCCGACGGCACCTTCTCCTGGTGTTCGGCGGGGCACCCGCCGCCGCTGATCATCGCCGGGGCGAAGACCCGCTTCCTGCCCGCGGCCGGGACTCGCCCGCTGGGCACCGGCGCGGTCTACGCGACCTCGACCGACCGGCTCGACCCCGGTGATCTGGTGCTGCTCTACAGCGACGGGATCATCGAGCGCCCCGGCCGGGAACCGGCCGCCGCGATGGTCGAGCTGGCCCAGGTGGCCGCCGACGCCGTGGCCGGGCACACGTTCAGCGACAGCGAGCAGCTCACCGCGGAGCGGGCGTGCACGCACATCCTCGAGCTGCTGGTGCGCGACACCGGGCACACCGACGACATCACCCTCCTCGCCGCCCAGTGCCACGCGGCCCAGGCGCCGCTGCGGCTGAAGCTCGATTTCGCCGACGGCGACAACCCGATCACCGCTGTCCGCAAGGCCCTCACCGTGTGGCTGACCAGGCTGGGGACCGGACCGGAGGACATCCTGACGCTCACCCACGCCGCCGTCGAGCTGGTCACCAACGCCGCCGACCACGCCCACCCCGACATTCCTGGCGGCACCGCGACCCTCACCGCCGAACTGACGACCGACGGGCGCGTGCGCATGCGAGTGTCCGACGAAGGGAAGTGGCGCGAACGAGCGCGCCCCGGCAGCGAAGGCTTCCGCGAGCACGGCGGCCTCGGCCTGGCGATGACCCGCCAGTTCGTCGACCAGCTGGACATCGACCCCGGGCCGGCCGGCACGACCGCGACCGTGCACCACCGCCTGTCCCGGCCGTCGCGGCTGCTGACCGCCGAGCAGCTCACCGGCACCACCCCGGCCACGGCTCCGGAAGAGCTGACGCTCCTGCTCGACCAGCCGCACGCACCCAGCAACCGGGTCGCGGTCCACGGTCCGCTCGACGGCACCACCGCGGACAAGTTCGCCGCCGAACTCGACCGGTACACCCTCGGCGGCACCCACACGGTGACCGTCGACCTCATCGGCGTGTCCCACCTCGCCAGCGCCGCGATCGCCGTGCTGCTCGCGCGCCGTGCGTCGCTGCGGCTGTACGCGCCGCCGGAGACCGTCGCCCACCACGTCCTGAGCGTGGTGGGGCTGGAGCACCACTCCGGCGATCCCGACGTCGCCTGAAGGGGGCCGTCAGGTCCCGTTCGGCTGCGGGAACGAGCAGGGGGATCAGGCGTCTTCCAGGCCCAGGCGTCGCAACGCGACGTGCGGAAGCTCGCCATAGGACTCGCGGTAGTCGGCAGCGAAGCGGCTGAGATCGACGTTGCCCCGGTGCATCGCGATCTCGGTGACCGTTCCGCCTCCGCTGCCGGCGGCCCGGGCGATGTCGGCGACCCCGAGGTCCAGATCCGGGTTGGCCTCGATGCAGGCGCAACCGGTCAGGGGCCGACGTTCCAGCTGGCTTTGGCCTGATTGACGAACGACCTGCGGCTGCCGGCGGACAGCGCCGCGGAACGGCTGGGGTAGCAGTCGAGCACGGCCGCGAACCCGGTGACCCGGAGCACGTGCTCCGCTGGGCGGCTGCCGCCGGTCACGACGCGGAGCCGGGTGGCGCCGGCCGTGTCGTGGGTGAGGCGGATCGAGCGCGCACCGGCAACGGACATGAAAGTCACCCGTGACAGATCCAGCACGAGGACTTCGGGCTCTTCGCTGAGGACCTGGACGACAGTGCTGGCGAGCTTCGGCGTCGTTCCGGCGTCCAGTTCGCCCGACAACGCCAGAGCCACGATGCCCCTGCTGGTTTGCAGGCGGATGACGCCCAAGCGCTCCGGTTCGAACGAGATGCCCACCGCCGCCACCTCCCGGTATCGGCTTTCCCCTGTCCTCGCCCCGCAACTCGGCGTGTCTACCCCATAGAGCGAGCGGCGAAACCGTCAGCCGTGGTCGGGCGGAGCCAGCGCGGTGTGGTTGCCGATCAGGCCGGCGGCGATGTCGGTCAGTTTGACGTTCAGGTCCTGGGACGTGCGTCGCAGGAGATTGAACGCGGCGTCGGCGTCGAGTCCCTGGCGGGCCATGAGGATGCCTTTCGCCTGACCGATGACGTCGCGTGAGGCGATCGCGCGGCGCAGGTCGGCGCGTTCGAGTTCGGCGATTTCGGTGCTGCGGGCGTGTTGCAGGGCCAGCGAGGCGTGGGTGGCCAGCAGCAGCGCGCGGTGGCGGTCGGTGTCGGTGATGCCGTCGCGGTGGGCGTAGATGTTGAGGGCGCCGCTGATGGTGGCCGGGCCGGACGGCGGCACGATCGCGGTCGAGAGTACGGCGCCGAGGCCGTGCGCGGTGGCCACGGCGGCGAACTGCGGCCACGAGGTGGTCCGGGCCAGGTCCTGCTCGAGGGCGTAGGCCGGTCCGTCCGGAGTGGCCGCGTCCAGACACGGACCTTGCCCGGTGCGGTACTGCACGTCGTCGAGGTCGGCGGCGACGTCGGGCGCGTCGACCGGGGTGAAGAACCGCCCGCCCGGATCGCGCAGGGTGATGCTGACCAGCCGTGCGTGCGGGACGATCACGGTCGTGGCGGCCACGACTTGGGTGAGGGCCTGCCCGACGCTGGTGGCGTCCAGCAGGACGCGGGTCAGCGCGGCCAGCTGGTCGCCGAGCCGCTCGAACTCGGGCTCACCGAGGGGCGTCGCGTTGACGGCCTCGTCCACGCTGGTGTGCATCGGCAGCGTCGCCGCCGGCACCGCGCCGCGCAGGATCCGGGCGTTGAGGCTCGCCAGGTCGAGCAGCACCGCCGAACGGACACCGTGATCCGCGCGCTCGGTCGCGAACCTGACCAACGCCCGCACCCCGGCCGCGGACAGCAGTTCCAGATCACGCAGGTCGAGCACGACCAGCCAGGGCGGGGGTAGCACCGCTGTCGCGTCGGTCAGCTTTCGCAGGACGGTCTCGGCCGTGCCCGCGTTGAGCGTCCCCGACACGCGCAGCAGGAAGGCCTGCTCGGCGGTCACCGGAACGACGTCGACTTCACTGACCATGGCTACCTTTCGTTGACGGATCGGGGGACCGCAGGACCGCCCAGACGACCTTGCCACCCAGCCAGGAGCGGCTGCAGCCCCAGGTCCGCGCGGTCTGCGCCACCAGCTGCAGGCCCAGGCCCGGCTCGACCGGCGTCAGGCGTTCGCGCCGCACGGCGGGCCGTGGATCGTCGTCCGCCACCGCCACCCGCATCAGCGCGCGGCGCAGCTCCAGCCGCACCCGGGCCGGCGAAGTCGTGTGCTCGACGGTGTTCTCGACCAGCTCGGTCGCGATCAGCTGCGCGTCTTCGGTGTACTCCGGAACCGCCCACCGCGTGCAGGTCTCGGCGACGAACCGCCGCGCCAGGGCCGAGGCCGACACCGTCGGCGCCAGCTCCCGGACGGCCCGCCGGCGTGGAGCCTCGTCCCGCGCCTGCTCGGCGGTGACCACGTCCGGGTGCACGGCGACGAACTCGCCGATCGACCGGGCCCGCAAACCCGCGACGTGCTCGGGCCGGTCCGCGACCAACGCGAACGACACGCCCGGCCAGTCGTCGATCCGCGCGGCGATCACCGCGAACACGCTGAGCAGCCGTTCGTGCTCGACGGTGAGGTCGCGGATGTCGACGACGACGCAGTCCGGCGCGTCCGTCGCGAACTTGAGGACCCCATCACGCAACCGGGACGCGGTCGCCGGGGTCAGCGCTCCGCCGGCGGTCACCACCGTGGACCGGGAGCGGAACTCCGGTTCGAGATGCAGGTCGGTCACGAGTTGTCATCCTCGGTTCGATCAGCGCTCTACCAGGTCGGCAAAGCCCTGCCTCGTGTTCGTCGTACGGTAGCGCCGAATGCCGGCGGTCCGCATTCGACGGCAGCCGCGTCACGTGATGATCGAGACACCGATCCGCCGGGCGATCTCGCTTTGAGTGAACTCGTCGACCGGGCGTACCCGGTTTCGTCGTCGGCGAGCTGGTCGGCGATCGTGAGACCGTCGTCGGCGGCGGCGGCGGAGACGGGCACGTCGATCGACCACTTGCTCAACCGCCGCGCGATGTTTTCGGCCACAGCGAGGTGTTCGGTGATCAACCGCTCTCGTACCGCGGGGCGGCGGGGGTGTTCGCGGTCCAGAGCGCCGTACTGCTGGAACAGTGGCGTGCAGTGGGCGTACTCATCGGAGTGTCGTGGTGCCGGCACAGTGGCTGACGTTCGTTCGGACGCTCGGACCATGGTGTCGGATACCCGCGATCGTCCACTTCACACTATCGCGGGGCTGCCATCGAACGATGCTCAGAAAATCAGCTCGTCGAAATTGAGGCGGCCCCAGGCGACCTTGCCGCCGTCGTGATGGTGCCCGCATCCGGGGTTTTGCGCCGGCGCCGTCGGTGACGGCGACTGTCACCTCGTACCGCTCCGGCGAGAAGGTGATCTTGCTCCGCTGCTTCCCAGGTCACCCGCACGGTGCTCCGCCGATCGCCGACCACCGGCGCACCCGTCGGTGTCACCGGCATCGCCACCGACGTCACCGAACAGGTCCGCCGCGCGACTACGTCATGGCCAAGATCGCTCATACCTCAGGAGTCCGTGCGAACAGGCCGCGGGCGTGCGCTCGGGTTGTCGTGCGTGTTCAGCCACTCGCGAGTGGGCCTGTCACTCCTGTGGGCGGTCACCGGCGCGCTGCGCCAGCAGGAGTTCCAGCTCGGTGAGGTCGAGCGGTTTGGCGAAGTGGGCGTCGAACCCGGCGGCTCGGCCGCGGTCGACGTCGACGTCCTGGCTGAACCCGGAGACCGCCACCAGCAGGGCGTCCCGGTGGCGGGCGCTCCGGCGCAGCGTCCGGGCGATCTCGTAGCCGTCGGTGTCCTCGCCGAGTGCGAGGTCGCACAGGACGACGTCGAACGTGGTGGAACCGGCGGTCGCCAGTGCGTCGCCGGCGTTGGTGGCCACCGTGACGGCGTTCCCGCGGCGGCGCAGCATGATCGCGGTCATCTCGGCCAAGTCGGCGTTGTCGTCCACGAGGAGCATCCGCAATGCCGGGTAGGCGGCGTGCTTCTCGGCCGGCGGAGCGGTCTTGGCGGTGAGCGGGATGCGGACGGTGAAGGTCGCTCCGGTCCCCGGGCCGGCGCTGTGGGCCTCGACGTCGCCGTCGTGGAGTTCGGCGATGCCGCGGACGATGGCGAGCCCGAGGCCGAGGCCGCTCGACGCGCGGGTGCCGGTGGTGGCCCGCGTGAACGGGTCGAAGAGGGTGCCGGCGACCGCGGGGTCGAAGCCGGGCCCGGTGTCGCGGACGCGCAGTTCCGCGTGGCCGTCGCGCACCCGCAGCTGCACGGTGACATCGGTGGTGTCGTCGGTGTGCTTGCGCGCGTTGTCCAGCAGGTTGGTCAGCAGCTGGCCGAGGCGGACGGGGTCGCCGTCGATCGGCACCGGTTCGCCGGGGAGGGTGACTTCGGGGCGGGGGAGGGACGCGGGCAGGTCGTCGAGCGCCGCGTGGACGAGGGCGCGGAGGTCCAGCGGGGTGCGGGTGGCGCGGAGGTTGCCGGTCACGACGCGGGCGGCGTCGAGCAGGTCACCGGTGAGCCGGCTGAGGGCGGTGAGCTGGCGCTCCAGGACCGCCTGGGCCGGGTGGCCGGTGACGTCGAGCCCGAGCACGTCCAGCGCGGCGGTCGCGGACGCGAGCGGGTTGCGCAGTTCGTGCGACAAGGTGGCGATGAACCGGTCCTTGGCCCGCTGCTGGGCCCGCAGCTCCGCGGTGACGACGGCGAGGGCGGCGTTCGCGTCGCGCAGCTGCTGGTTGGCTTCCTGCAGGTCGCGGGCGCGGGAGAACAGGTCCGCCTCCATCTGCTCGACCTGGGCCGCGGCGCGTTCCCGGTCCTGCTCCCGCAGGGTGACCAGCTCCGTGACGTCCTGCACGCGGTGCACGATGAGGGTCACCCGCCCGGCGTCGTCGAGGACCGGGCTGTTGATCGGGCTCCAGTACCGCACGACGAACCGGCCGTCCGGCTGGCGGATGTCGTAGCGCTGCAGGGCCATCGCGTCCGCCCGCCCCGTCTCTACGACCGTCTGCAGCGACCGCCGCAGGTTGCCGACGCCGTCGGCGTCCGGGTCGTCGGGGTTGTCCGGGAACACCTCGAACATCGGTTTCCCGGCGACCTCGGCCGGGTCGATCATGGTGGCCCGCGCGTAGGCGTCGTTGATGGTGACGATCGTGAAATCGGCCGTCATCACCAGGTACGGCGAGGGCAGGTGCTCGAACAGCAGGCGGTAGTCGAGCCCCGCGGCTCCGGGGGTCACGGGTCCAGCCGGTAGCCGGTGCCGCGCACGGTGACGATGCGGGGCCGGTCCACCCCGGCGTCGGTGAGCTTGCGACGCAGCCGGTAGACGTGTTCGACGACCGACGGGTTCTGGCGCTCGCTCGCCCACCCCCAGCCCGCGGACCGCAGCTGCGCGGTCGTGAAGACGCGGCGTGGCTCGGCGGCGAGGAAGGCCAGCAGCGCGTACTCCAGCGGGGTGAGGGCAAGCCGCTCGCCGTCGGCGGTAACCTCGTGGGAGGCGGTGTCGATCGTGAGCGTGCCGTGGCGGAGCACCGGGTCGGCCTCCGGACGGCGGCTGCGGCGCAGGACCGCCCGGATCCGGGCGGCCAGTTCCGGGAGGGAGAACGGTTTGACCACGTAGTCGTCGGCGCCCAGCTCCAGGCCGACGACCCGCTCGCGTTCGCTGCCCCAGCCGGTCAGGATGATCACCGGCAGGTGCCGGCCGGCGCGGACCCCGCGCAGCAGGTCCAGCCCATTGCCGTCGGGCAGCCCGAGATCGAGCACCATCAGGTCGGCGTGGTGCTCGCGCAGTGCCGCGGCAGCCGACCGCGTGTCGCTCGCCGTCACGACCTGGAAGCCGTCGCGGCGCAGGTAGTCCCCGGCCATCGCGACGAGGTCCGCTTCGTCTTCGACGAACACCACGACCGGTCTGGCGAGGTCCGTGCCGAGCGGCTCGTAAGCCCGGCTGTCGTCCATCGGACGCCCATCCGGCGGTGATCCCGCGTCCATGTTCGGAAAGTACCACTGAGGGTCGGCTTTCCACTTCGGCGAAGGGAGCGGGCTTGTCCAGTCCGCGAGGCGACGACGAAACCCGGTGCGACGAGGCGTCGCGGGTGACCGAGGTGACCAGCCGGGTCCGCGGGCTCCTGGACGGGTCCGACCGGCGCCTCGGCCGGGCCGAGGAACTGCTTGCCGGCTCGGCGCGCCGCATCGAGCTCTCGCAGTCGCGGCTGGTGTCCGAGTAGGACGACGTCGCGAGGAGCGGGATGGCAGGACCAGCGAAGTAGCGGAGGTCGCGCTCGAATGGGGCGAGCTGCCGGTGGCGGGGACGCTTTCCGTGCTCGGATCGAATGGATCTTGGGCACCCTTCGTCCGTCTCCGGTCAGCACCCCGGAGTCACGCATTACTCGCCTAGGTGGCCCTGAGGTGTTCGGGGAGTTCGCCTCGGTTCCAGTGCACCGCCGTGTGCAGCGCGGAGATCAGGGCTTCGTCGTCGGCGAGGGTCGGCGTCTCGCCCATCGGGAGCCACACCGCGCGGTCGACGACGTCGTCCTGCAGGTAGGTCAGCAGGACGCCGGCGTAGGACAGCTGATCCTCGGGCTCGCCGCGTTGATGGCCCGTCCGAGGGTCACCGGCAGACATTCTGTGCCGGTCGAGGGTGACCGTGCGGTGTTCGACCTGAACCAGTACTCGGCGTGAACGACCGCTCACGGTGCGCCTCCCGCGTGGTGCCAACGAATGCCATCTGCGTGCGGCGGGCTGTTTCACCGTTGTGTGGGAAATCGCTGGGACACTTCCACGGGTTACACCGGTTTGCTGTGAGCCGTGGCGCAGCGAGACTCCCGGTTGGGCATCCGATCTCGATGTCGAACGCTCAGCCCATGAGGAGCGGTCCACCCGCCCCGGTCACCAGCAGGCCGTGGTTCTCGATGGTGAGGTAGGACGTGACCTGGGCGTGGCGGGCGCCGACGTTGATGTCCCGCCAGAACCGTTGCAACGGGTTGCCGAGGGCGAAGGCGCTGGAGCCGTGGAGATCCAGCAGCAGGTCGACCGCCCGCAGGAACTGCTGGAGAACGGAGACCAGCTCCATCCGCAAAGCGGACCGCTGCACGTCGGTGACCTCTTCACCGGGGGCCTGGTCGGCGATCCGGTCCGCCAGGCTGAGCAACCGGTCGCAACCGCTGGTCACCATGTGCTTGGCGGTGGCGAACACATGCCTCGCCGAGGCCGACTCGGCGAGGCTGTCGTACGGCGACATCGGAGGCTTGCGTGTACCGACCACGGCCTCTACGACGTCCAGTGCGCCGCGCGCCGCCCCGGCCAGCACCCCCACGACCGCGACCGACTGGGAGACGATGCTCAGCGGCTCTCCGAGCGTGACGTCGGGGGCGCCACCGGGGCCGAGCGGGAACTGGACCGTTCGCTCCGCGGGTACGAAAACATCGTCGGCGACCACCGTGTGGCTGCCCGTGCCCTGCAAACCGGCCACCCGCCAGGTCCGGTCGATGGCCAGTTCGGACATCGGCACGAGTGCACCGCCCACCTGAGGCACACCGTCGGCCACGGACACCACGGACAACAACGCCCAGTGAGCGTCCTCGGCCCCGGAGGCGTAAGCCCACCGCCCGCTGACCCGCACCCCGCCCGGGGCCGCCACGGCCTCGCCGGGCGTCGCACCGCCGCACCACCGCACGTCGGGCTGGGGGTAGACGTCCGCGAGCACCTCCTTGGGGAACAGCTTGGAAAAATGCTCCTTCGTTCCCGCCGAGATCGTCACCAGCCATGCCGAGGACGGACAGCCCCGCGCCAATTCGGACAGCACTCGCACCTGCGTGGGCAGATCGACGTCCGTGCCGCCGAACTCGACCGGCGTGCCCAGCGCGAACAGGCCGGCCGCACGCAACACCTCGAGGCTTTCCGGGGCAACGCGGCCCTGCTGGTCGGTGGCACCAGCGTGCGCGGCCAGCACCGGCACCGCCGCACGTGCGCGCGCAACCAGGGCCTCGGCCGCCTCCGACGTGTCTCGAGCCGTCTTCGTCATGTGGTGTCTCTTTCCTCGAAAGGCTCGCCGCGCCGAGTGGCGTCGGACAAGGTAGAACGTTCTGTCTACCGTCAAGGTAGCAGCGCCGCGAGACGGCGGTCAAGGCGGTGCCAGCTCCACGATGCGGCTATGGCCGGCCACCTTGTTCAATCCGCCGCCGCCGGAGTTGTACGCGCTCGTGACCGGGACGCCCGCCGTCATGTGCCGCTGCGGGCTCAACGCATTTCTGTTGATGACCGGCCTGTTGTCGGCCAAGCATTCGCAGCAGCCCTATTGCGGCAGGGGCCGGTTTCCTGTCGCTCGTGCTAGAGCTCCATGCGGCGCTATCGGCGGGCGAAGGGTCGTGGTGCCGCAACGGTATCTGGTCGGTGCGCTTCTGAATCGTTCTCGTAATCGTGACCGAAACCGCTGCTTGCTCGCCTTGGCGCGAATCGAACACTGTGAGACCGTCGTTTCATCGAATCGGTCCAGTGCCTGCGGCGAAAAATTTCGTTGTTGTGGAGGGGTTTTCATGCGTTTTCGCGATCATCGTGTGCGCGGTTCTGTCGATCGCCTGCCCGAAGTTGACGAGCCCGTGTCGCTGCCGGCCCGGGTCGCTCTGCTGCTGGCCGACCGCGACGCTGGTGACCTCGTCTATCGCCTTGCCCGGCTGCTCGTCTTTGGTGCGGTTCTGATCGGCGCCATGACCTGTACGGTTCTGATCGTCCATCCGGAAGTGGTGACAGCGCTGGTCAGGTCGCGGTAGCGCAGGGGCCTGATGGCCCCGATCCGGCTACCGCAGTCGTAGAGTTTGGGGTCGGCCAGGTCGGGTTTCGCGATGTCCACTGTGGCGTCGTGGTGCTCGGGCGACGAGGTCGATCGTGTGGTGCAGCGCGGAAAGCATGCCGAGGCCGAGCAGATCGAACTCGACCAGCCCGAGGGTGGCGCAGTCGTCCTTGTCCCCGATGCGTCAAGACGCCCATATGGATGACCGACGCCCACGTGCTCGGCGTGTGCGACTTTTGCCGACTGCTCGGGCCTGAACCGGCCGGTGCGGGTGAGCTCGTGGTACACCCGGGTCGCCAGTGCGGACGACGTAGTCGCGCACGTCGTTGCGGACCCCGTCGATGTCCCAGTCCGCCCAGCGCAGCAGCCGCTGCATCCCGTCCGGCGAGACCTCGCCCGGACCGCTCGGCCAGCGTCCATCCGTTCTTCCGCCCCAACCCGGCGACCAGCCCGGACACATATTCCCGCGCCCGACCTCGAGGCTCAGACCGCGTGAACCGGCCCGCGATCCGCTCATGCACCCTGTCCAGCTGCTCCATCACCACATCGACGATCTACCAAAACCCTGCTAACCGCCGTTGCAGTACTAGCTGTGATGTCCAGGGAGGCCTCCGGGCAGACCCGCCGTGCACGCATCGGATGGGCTGATCTCCTGTGCGGGGTTATCGGGGCTGCAGCAGGTCGTAGAGGGTCCGGGCGATGGCCGTGGCACGGTCCTTGCAGGTTTGGGTGTCGCTGCGGGTGGCGTCGGGGGTGTCGACGCCGACCTTGAACGTGGCGTTGCTGTCCAGGACGACGAGTTCGCACATCTGCCCGCTGGGCGCGAGACCCCAGGCCGCTTTCTCACCCAGCTGCAGGGCCGGGTCGAGTTCGTAGGCGCCCGTCGAGGCGACGGTGTCGAATGCGGTGCGCTGCCGTGCGACGGTGCTGATCTCCAGGTCGAGACGCACTGACGTGCCGGCCGTCGCGTCGGTGAAGGTGCACAGCCGGCCGGGGCTGCCCTCGAGTTTCGTGTCGGAGCTCTTCGGCGGGAGGTCTCCGACGCGGGCGGCGACGTCGTCGCAGGTGGGCAGTGCCGTGGCCGCGTATTTGCCGTCGACGTCACTGGGGCTGCCGCTGCTGCTGAACAGGACGATCGCGCCCACGGCGATGCCGGCCAGGACGAGGACGCCGACGACGACGATCGCGATGATCGGGCCGGGGCCGAGCCCGCGTTTCGGTGGCTGGGGCGCCCCGTTGTAGGGCGGGTAGCCGGGGGTCGTCACAGGTCGACCGCCTGCGGCCATTGCCCGCCGGGCAGCCGGGAGTCGACCATCAGGCTCTTGGCGTCGCGGATGCTGGAGAGGGTGTCCATGACCTGGTTGGCGATGGCGCCGAGCCGGTTGATGCCGTCGGTGACCAGTCCGCCGATCGCGCCGGCGAGGTCTTTGACCGCGAAGGGGAGGTTGATGACGGTCGCGCCGTCGAGCGCGGCCTCGGCCAGGGCGCCGAGGAACTTGGCGACCACGTCCAGCAGGCCGGTCATGAAGGTGACGTTGAGCTTGGCGATGTTCATCAGCCAGCTGCTGATCGCATCCGCTTTGCCGCCCTGGGCGCCGATGGCCTCGACGGCTTCCCGCTGCTTCACCGCCCGGTTCCGGTACTCGGTCGCGCCCCCGCCTTCCCAGTAGCCGAGGTTCGGATCGGCTGGTTTCTCCACCGAGCCGACCATCTTCGACATGTCCTTCTGGACGTGGTTCTGCCAGTTGAAGCTCTGCACGATCAGCGACACCACCGGTGTGTGGTGCTCGACCGCGTATTGCACCAGCTTCACGACTTTGTCCAGGCCCTCACGGATCTTCTGCAGCCCGTCGGAGATCCAGATCATGGCCGGACCGAGGACGTACTTCCAGTCGTTGATGTGGTGCACGGCCGCGTTGTACTTGTCGATGATCTCCTTGATCTTGGCCTGGACCTTGCGGAACAGGTCGTCGAGGGGACCGGTGAGCTCTTCGGGCCCGGCGGGGCCCAACGGGTCGAACGGGGTGTCCATCTGGTTACCTCGGCGGCGTTCCGTAGATCTGCGTGAGATCGATTTCGGTGATCTCTTCGGCCTGGTCGTACAGCTGCGCGGTCTTCTGCAGTGCTCCGTCGATCTGGTCGAACTCGGTGGCCGCGCCTTTGAGGGCACCTTCGACGTAGGAGCGCAGGGTTTCGTAGGTGTCGCTGAGCGCGGCCGCGTTGAAGACGCTGGCGACGAGGGTGATGGGGTCGCCGACGAAGAACGCGGTCTGGCCCAGTGTCGCGTTGGTGACGACGGGGGTCACCTTGTTCACGGTGTCGGCGAACCCGCGCCATTTCGTTCCCTCGGCGCGCACCGCCGAGGTGATCACCTTGTAGCCGACCATTCTCTGCTGCCCCCTTCTACTCGTCGTACCGGAACTCGAAGGGTTCCTCGTCGTCCCCTTCGCCAGCGGGGGAGTGTGGCGCCGGCTGGCTGAGCGCCGCGGTCGGTGCGGCCAGTCCGGCGGCGGCGAACATCTCGAGGAAGTCCTGTCGCAGCCGGTCCGCGCCGGCCCTGGCCAGGATGTTGGCCGAGCCGCTCACGCCGGTGGGATCGCCGCCGCGCAGGTGGAGCAGGAAGAACCCGAGCGGGCTGCGGACGTCGGTCGCCTCCGGGGCGCTCCGGCCGGCCTCGGCCCGCTCGATGGCTTCCAGTCGCGTGTCGATGTCGCTGATGCGCGCCCGGATACCGGCGATCCACTCGTCGAACGACTTTCCGGTGACGTCATCGACGGGGATGTCGGCCGAGAGGTGAGCGGGTTGCGGGTCGGCGGCGTTGGCGAGCTCGACGACCATCGCGCGCTGGATGGCCTGGATGTAGGTGTCGAACAGGACACCGGCGAGCTGGTCGGCGGGGACGCGCGAGCTCCATCGGAGCTGGATGTCGACGTCGGACAGTCGGCGCTGGGCGTCGACGGTGACCTTGATGGTGTGGCTGGCGTCACGCGCTTCGTATTCGGCTGCCGGTTCGACGCGTTCGTCGCCCGGCTGCAAGAGGTTGTCCAGTTGCGCGTTCACCGCCGATACGTCCGGCATGTCCAGTTCTGCGAACGTGACATCGTCGCGATTGAACCCCAACGGTCCTCCCCTTTGCGCCCGGCCGGGCTACACCGCCGCGACGATAGTACAGATGGTCCGATATTCGGCGCGATTCCGCTGGTGGAGTGACTCAGCTGACGATGGCCGTGGCTGTCGAAGACGAATTTTCATTCTCGGCTAAACCGGTGTGGGTCTTCGTGCGTGTTCGGACGTCGGCCCCAACCGGGGCCGGCTCAAGGAAAGAGGGAGGGACCATGCGGAAGACCAGGGTGTGGGTCGGTCCGGCGGCGGTGCTGCTGGCGATCGGGACGGCGGTGGCGGTTGCGCCGGCGGCGTCGGCGCAGGACTACATCGGCTCGATCAACAACTGCAACGGTCGGTGCGGGTACGGGGGTGTCACCAACAACCTGACGCGGGTCTACGCGTGCGACACGAAGAGCGACGGCTACGGTTTCCGCACCTCCTACGTTCTCCGCAACGGGGCGAGCGGCTACGTCGACGACGCCAATGGCAGCGATTCCGGTTGTAGTGCGGTGATCCCGGGAACAGCGTCCAACCCGGTCGTGCGCTTCGGCGTGACGTGGAAGCGCACGGGTGATCCCGTTTCCGCGTGGTTCAACCTGACCTGACCGCGAGCCGTGCCCGCCGGCAGCACATGGTGCGAGGTCTGAATTCGGGTTCTGGAATCGCCGCTTCGAACTGCGGAGAATGGCGCTTTCAGGCGATGAGTGCGAGGGGCGCAGTCGGGAATCGGCCGTTGAGGAGCGTTTCAAACAGCTCTGGCAGCTCGGCGGGCAGCAGCTTGTCCGCGCACTCGGCCAGTGCGGTGGCCGGCCACCAGCGTCGTTCGACGAGGCCGGCGCGCTCGTTGGGGGAGTGCCGGAGAGCCATCTGCGGGACGGTGTCGTCGATGCGGGCGAGGAAGACGTGGTCGAGGCGGTGGTGTTTGCGGCCGCGGTAGGTGAAGCGGCTTTCGCGGGGCCAGAGCTTGCGCCCGATCTCTGCGAGGACGAGCCCGGTCTCTTCGGCGATCTCGCGGCGGGCGGTGTCCTCGATCTTCTCCCCGGCGTCCTGGCCGCCACCCGCCAGTTCCCACCAGTGGTGGCCGGGGTCGTCAGGGTCTCGTGCGTGGCAGGGGGGCAGGGTGGTGGATCGTCGACCGTCGTGATGTCACCTGACCGTACGTCGGCGCCGACGCCGCGACATAGGGCGTCACCGCGTGGAGTATGCCGGGCCGTGGGCTCGGCCCAGCGGTGCTCCCTACCCGAGTGATTCACTGGCGGGACGGCAAAAATGCGGGACCCCTCTCCGCGGCCCCGTGTGACCATGGGTCATGGCACAGACCACTTCCGTCACCCAAGAGCACCAGCGGGATCCGCTCGCCTTCCCCGGGAGCGAGAAGCTGGTGAAGCTCATCGGCGCGCTCTACCAGCGGCCGCGGATAGGGGATCTGCCTCGGTCGCTGCACCAGGCGAACGTCGAGTGGGAGCCGGGGTACCAGGATCGGCAGGAACGCGCCGGGCGTCGTGGGCTGCCGATGGTCTGCCTCGTTCGGTCGGACTACTGCGAGGGCCTCCTCGAGGAATTCAGCTCACGGCTTCGCAGCGCCCGGCCCAGTGGCAGTGTGCGATACGCCTACCTCCCGCTCGGCGAGCGCGAAGCGACCGACACCGAGGGGGCCGCGACCGTCGCCAGCGTCAAGGCCGTCCGGGACATCCTCTGGAAGGCGCGTACCGAACTGCTCCGCAGCCCGCGCTCCCGCGGTACCGGCCTGCGCTTCGGGCTGTTCACCCTTGCTGTACAGCTGATGGGGGAGCAGTTGTCCGGGCAGGACTCCGCGCCCGAACGGACGTTGCTGCGGCGGTTGCAGGAGAACGGCCTGATGGTGCGGTTCCGCTCGGCGATCGAGAACGTCGGGCAGGAGCTCGTGCCGCAGAACGTCGCGTGGCGGATCCCGTTGCTGCTGCTGCGGCTGCTGACCATGGCCACGTTCCGGATCGCCGTCACCGGGCGCGTGCCGGGGCTTTCCGGCCGGTACCGCTGGTTTCTGCGCCAGCCGCACCTCGCGCCGGAGATGTCGGGCAGCTTCGTGCGGTTCGCGCTGCGCCTGACCGACGGTGAGTGGCAGCGGGAGTCGCCGGAGTTCGTCGGGCGGCTGCTGGTGAACGCGTTCCTCGAAGACCTCCGCCGCGGGTACCGGCTGCGCCCGGCCGGGTTCTGGCGCCGCCGGCGGATGACCTACCCCGTGCTCCTGCTGGACCACGTGAGCACCGTCAACGGCGGTTACCGGCTGCTGAAGCTGATCAACGACGTGCGGAACCAGACCGGCCTGTTCGACCCGTTGCTCGTGGTCAGCACGAGCAACGCGCCGCCGCCGGACGCGACGGTGAGTGAAGAGCGGCCCAACCACACCGCTACCGAAGCCGGTGGCGCCTACCGCGCCTGGCAGCACGAGCTGCTCAAGGACCGCCGCGCCCGCGACGCCGCCGCGTGGTACCTGCCGATCCGGCTGGCCCCCGCCGGTTCCCCCGACCAGCGGCGCGGGACGCGCAAGGAGCTGCGGTCCCTCGGCGACACCTACGTGTTGCGCCGCCGCCAGTCCAGTCCGCCGTGGTGGGCCACGCGATGGATGCGGATGGGTGTTCCCCTGGTGGTCCTCGGCCTCGTCGCGAGCGTCGTCCTCCTGCGGCACGAGGACTTCCGTGCGAGCCACTGCGGCACCTCCAGCGAGCTGCTCACCTGGACCGGCAGCGAGTGCGTCGGGATCTCCGACGGCTCGTTCACGCTGTTCGACCCGGCCGACGGCACCATCCGCCAGGTCGAACAGGTGATCGTCGACCAGAACCGGCGCGCCGAAAAGCTGCACGAAGAGCACGGCGAACGGCCGTACATCACGCTGGTCGACTTCGAGGCACTGACCTCGTCCAACGACACCGCCGAGGGGCTGACCGCCGAGCGGGAGTCGCTGGAGGGGTTCGCCGTCGCGCAGCTGCGGCAGCTCAACGCGACCGCGACGTCCGAGCCGATCGTGCGGATGCTGATCGCGAACGGCGGCCGCGGGATGCGCGAGGGCGTGCGCGTCGCCGGACAGCTGAAGCAGCTGGCGGAGCAGGACAAGAGCGTCGTCGGTGTGGTCGGGCTGGACATGAGCAGCGAGCCGACGCGGGAGACCATCCGCGCGCTGGGCAACGCCGGCATCCCGGTGGTCGCCTCTACGCTGTCCGCCGACGACCTCGCCGACCAGAACCCCATCTACTTCCAGGTGGCGCCGCAGAACCGGCGCGAGGCAGCCGTCGCCGCGGCGTTCGCGCACCAGCAGCCGGGCCCGCGCACGCTGCGCGTCTACTACTCCGACGACGACGCCGACAGCTACAGCACCAACCTGCGCGACGACGTGGTGAAGTCGTTCAAGGACCAGGGTTTCTCGGTCGAAGCCCGCGCGTTCGCGCCGGACGGTGGGCAATTCGCGCCGCAGTCGCACGAGCGGTACGGCGACCGGCTGGTGGGCAACGCCGCGTCGGCCGGCCGGGACACCTGCTCGTACGACGGCTTCGTCTTCTTCGCCGGCCGCGGGGTCCCGGACTTCGGCGACTTCGCCGGTGGCGCCGCGCAGTGCGGCAGCAGGGCGACGGTGATCGGCGACGACGACGTCAGCCGCTACGTCGCCGACCAGGTCGCCCGCGAGCAGAACCGGGCGCTGCCGTACTACTACCTGTCGTTCGCGAACGAGCCGGCGACCGATCCGCAGGGCTTGGCGCGAGACTTCTACACCACGCTGAACAAGACGTTGTTCCCGTTCGAGCAGACCGAGCGCGGCCGTTCCTTCGACGGCCACGCCGGGCTGTCCTACGACGCCGCGCTGGTGATGATCACCGCCACCGCGTACCTGCGCGAGACGTCGGCGAACATCCCGGTGACGCCGGGTGCGGTCTGGCGCGAGATCACCGCCATCCACACGTCGCGTCCGGACGCGCAGCAGACGAACAAGTACATCGAGGGCGTCACCGGGACCATCGACTACGGCGGGGACATCGGCCGGAACGTGCCGGAGGACAAGCCGGTCGCCGTCCTGCGCGTCGAGGGTGGCGAGGTGAACCGGACGCCGAAGGCCTTCTGCGGGCTCGCCATCGGCCACAGCTCGGACCCGTGGTGCCCGACGGATCGCTGAGTCCGGATTGCCGAAGTCGGGGAGTGTCAAGGCTTTTCGGGGCGACCGGTCTTCTTGTCTCCGGCGGCGTCGCTTCGAGGCAGCCCCCGGATGGCGAGGACGGTCAGCACCAGGAGAACCGCGCCGAGCACGGTGAGCACGAGGGCCACCGTGTGGAGGCCCTCGTCGGAGGCGCGTTCGCCGTAGGCGACGCCGATCAAGCTGGACGACAGGATCGCGCCCAGGTAGGTGAACGTCCGGAGGAGGCCGGCGGCGACGCCGATCGTCTCGGTGGGGGCCTGGTGGTAGAGGGCCGCCTGGTTGCCGATGACCCCGAGGCCCGAGATCACCGCGAACGCCATCGTGACCGCGATCAGCAGCCACACCGGGGTCGTCGCGTGGAACGCGAGCAGGCAGGCCGGTCCGACGACCGCGGCGATGCCCGTGGCCAGCAGGCAGGTGCGGATCCGGTTCCCCCGTGAGAAGGGGATGGCCAGCAGCGCCGCGACCACGGACATCGGCACCATCACGTAGCCGGCCGTGGACGCGGTGAGGTGGCGTCCTTGCTCCAGCCACTGCGTGAACCCGTAGAGGACGCAGTAGCTCAGCAGGAACATGATCGCGACGCGGACGTAGGTGGCCGACAACGCGCGGTTGCGCACCAGCATCCTGACGTCGATGAACGGGTGCCCGGCCCGCGTTTCCCACCAGAGCAGCGAGGCGCCGAGGACCACCACGAGCGCCGCGAAGATCCAGCGTGGGTGGTGCAGGTCCTGGAAGAACACGATCAGGCTCGCGGTGGCCGCGGCGAACAACGCCATGCCGATCAGGTCGAGTGCGCGGGCCAGGGGGACCTTCGACTCGCGCTCGCGGGAGCGGCGAGGCAGCCAGCGCAGGGCCGCGGCCAAGGTCAGCAGCGCCAAGGGCACGTTGATCAGGAAGGTCGCGCGCCAGCCGCCGAGCGCGACGAGCAGGCCGCCCAGGGGGAGGCCGATGGTGGCGCTCGTCTGCCCGGCGATCGCGAGGGCGCCGATCGCGCCTTCGGCGCGGCCGCCCGGGTTTTCGGCCGCCCAGCGGCGGACCAGCATCATCGCCGTCGGGTAGCCCGCGGCCGTGCCGATCCCGAGTACCGCCCGTGCGACGAGCAAGGTGGTGAAGTCGGGAGCCAGCACGCCGAGGAGCCCGCCGAGCGCGACCAGGACGAGGCCGCACAGGAACGTGTTCCGCGCGCCGAACCGTTCGGCCAGCTTGCCCATCGCCGGCTGGCCGATCGCGCTGGCGAGGTAGAGCGCCGCGACCAGTCCCGCCGCCGATGCCGCGCTGACGCGGAAGGCCTGCCCGATGGCGACCAGCGCGGTGGCGAGCACGGAACTGTTGATCGGGTTGAGCGCCGAGCCGAGGACGAGGGGCGTGAGGTACCGCCACCCGGGAGCGATCCGGCCGGGGGCGGCGGCGACGGTCTTCACCGGTCCGCCGGAGGCCAGGGCGCCGCGGGGCGCGAGCGGACGGTCCGCGTCCCGGAGAGCCGGTCGAGGAGCTCGATCAGCTTCGGCACGAGGTCGCGTTCTTCGTCGGTCAGCTCCTGGTCCAGGGCATCGGCGAGCCACGTGTTCCGCAGGGCGGACGCGGTCCGGACCGTTTCGCGCCCCTTGGCGGTCGGCTCGATCAGCATGCGGCGCGCGTCCGCGGGGTCGGGACGGCGTTCGATCAGGTCGTCGCGCTCCAGCGCGGTGACGATCTGGGCCATCGACTGCGGGCGCATGTGCTCCGCCGCGGCGAGCTCACTCGTCGTGACGGCGGTAGCGCGGACGATGCGGTCCAGGGTGACGAGCTGACTCCTGGTCCAGGGGACGGGCAGCCGGAGCCCTTCGGTGCGGAGCCGTCCGCGAAAGCGCTGGACGGCCAGGTCCAGACCTGCGGCGAGGGTCGCCGAAGGGTCCGAGTCGTCTTCGTTCATGCGACCGAGAGTACAGGCAACCTGAACAGGTAGCCTGTCTAATTGGTCACGGTATACACCCGTAGACAAGTTACCCAGTGAAGTCTACAGTCGTATACATCGGCGGAGCCGCCGCCGGTGGAGAACGACATCGAGGCGAACAATGGATCTTCAACTGACAGGCAAGCGCGCGCTGGTGACCGGGTCGAGCTCGGGTCTCGGCGAAGCCATCGCCGGGCGCCTCGCCGCGGAGGGGGTCGAGGTCGTGGTGCACGGCCGCGACGTCGCACGGACCGAAAAGGTCGCCGCGGCGATCCGGGACCAGGGCGGGCGGAGCGCGGTGGCCATCGGTGACCTCACCACGGACGAGGGTGCCGCCGCCGTCGCGACCGCCGCGCTGGCCGGCGGCCCGATCGACATCCTGGTCAACAACGCGGGCGCGTACGAGCACCTGTCCTGGACCGACGCCACTCCCGAGGACTGGCGCGACACCTACGAGGGCAACGTGATCTCCGGGGTCCGGATGATCCGGCACCTGGTGCCGCGGATGCGCGACCGGCGGTGGGGCCGGGTGGTCACCATCGGCGGCGGGCTGGCGACCCAGCCGATGCAGTCGCACCCCCAGTACAACGCGACGCTGGCGGCCCGGCACAACCTCACCGTGTCCCTCGCCCGCGAGTTGAAGGACACCGGCGTGACGTCCAATGTGGTCGCGCCCGGCGCCATTCTGGTGGAGTCGGTGAAGGAGCTCCTCACTGGCATCGCCCCTGCCCGCGGGTGGGGCGAGACGTGGGAGGAGATCGAGCGCGGCGCCGTGCGGGACCTCATCCCGAACGACACCGGCCGGTTCGGCAAGCCGGAGGAGATCGCGGCGGCGGTCGCCTACATCTGCAGCCCGCTGGCCGATTACGTCAGCGGCGCCAACCTGCGGGTCGACGGCGGACTGATCCGCAACGTCACCTGACCGGTGGGCACCCGCACCCGCCACGCCGTCGCGGGGTCAGCGCCGGGCGAACTCCGAGATCGCCTGCCGGGCGGTGCCGGTGGCGGCCGGCGCGGTGATGGCTTCGGCCTCCTCGTCGAGCTGCTCGTCCCGGCTCCGGCTCGTCGCGGACCGGACGAGGCGCTTGGTCGCCGCCGGCGCGCCGGGCGCCATCCCGGCGAGCCGGCCGGCCAGCCCGCGCGCTTCGTCCAGGAGGACGGAGTCGTCGACCATCGCGGTCGCGAGTCCCCAGTCGCGGGCCTCGTCCGCGGTCAGCGTCCGGTTGGTGAGCGCCAGTTCGAGCGCGCGGCGCAAGGGGTGCCGCGAAGGGGATGAGGTCGATGGCGGAGGTTCCTCTGGGTGGTCTGCCCTGTGCGTGGTGCGGGCATCCGGCGGTCGCGTTCGTGCCCGCGGTCGGCACGCGGCATCGCGGCTCGGTGTGCCGGCTCGGCGACCGAAGCCCTGGTGAGACCATCTTGACGACTAATGCTCCTATGATTAACCTACATGAGCGATCGGACGAAGGAGTCCGTCGCCTGCCGGACCGCGATCGCCTGGTCCGGGGCAAGGGAGGACGCTGATGCTGCAACCAGACGTCAACGAGCGCTACAGCCGCGTCGGCCGTGACACCCCCGCCGGCGCGCTGTACCGGCGTTACTGGCTTCCGGTGGCGACCGAGACGGATCTCGACACCAATCCGGTGAAGCGGGTCCGGCTGCTCGGGGAAGACCTCGTGCTGTTCCGCGCCGAGACGGGCGAACTGGGCTTGGTGGCGGAGCGGTGCCCGCACCGCGGGGCTTCGCTCGGCTACGGGTTCCCGGACGGGTCCGGGCTGCGATGTCCTTACCACGGCTGGAAGTTCTCCCCGCAGGGCGAATGCCTGGAACAACCGAACCAGATGCCGCCGTCGGCTCAACTGCAGGCGCGGGCGCGCACCACGAGCTACCCGGTCCGGGCGCTCGGCGGGCTGGTCTTCGCCTACCTCGGGGAGTCGCCGGCACCGGCCCTGCCGCGGCTGGACCTGTTCGCGCTGGAGGAGAGCCCGACGCGCTTCCGGGACATCGGCTACGCGGTGATCCCCTGCAACTGGCTGCAGATCATGGAGAACTCGTTCGACCCGACCCACGTCGAGTGGCTGCACGGGCGGTTGTTCAACTACCACCTCGAGCGGGCAGGCGAAGAGCCGACCGTCCTCGGTGGACACCACATCAAGATCGGCTTCGACCTCGTCGACTACGGCATCATCAAGCGCCGCCTGCGCGAAGGCCAGACCGAGGACGACGAGGACTGGAAGGTCGGCCACCCGGTCTACTTCCCGAACATCCTCAAGGTGGGTGGCCACGGGCTGAGCTCCTTCCAGATCCGCGTGCCCATCGACGACCACCACACGCTGCACTTCTGGTACTGCTACTACGACGTGCCCGACGAGTACGCGAACCTCGTCGAGGAGGTCCGCGCGCTGCCCGACACCTACGAGGTGAAGCTTCAGGACGCCGACGGCACCTTCCTGATGGACACCATCGACTCGCAGGACGCGATGGTGTGGGTGACGCAAGGCGCGTTGACCACCCGCGACGACGAACACCTCAGCTCGTCCGACCAGGGCATCGCGCTCTACCGCAACCTGCTCCGCAGCCAGCTGCAGGCCAACGAGACCGGCAGCGCCGTGATGAACGTGCACGACGCGGCGACCGGGGACGAGCTGATCCAGCTGCCCCAGGAGAAGAAGGAGCTCGGCATCGGCGGTGGCGGCGCCAACCCGATGGCGTCGTTCCTGCGGACGCAGGGTGTCCACAGCCCGCGGCTGAGCACGCTCACGGAGCGGATCGACGCCGTGGTGCGGAAGGCCGGCTGAGCGAGCCGTGGGAAGCCCCGTGGATTCCACCGCCCCGAACTCCGCACCCGACGGCGGGTGCCGCGACGGCCGCCACCGGACCGGGACCGGCATCTGCCCGGCCTGCGGCGAGTGGCTGCCGACCGCCTGGTGCCGGGCCGCCGGGTGCGGCTGGCGGGAGGCGATCGGCGAGCCGACGATCGCGGCCGCCGTCCGCCACCACACCGAGACCGGCCACCCCATCCGGGTGCTGATCGACTGACGCGCCCGGACGTCCCCGTCCCGAACCACCTGAAGAGGAGCGCATTCCATGCCCCGAAAGATCGTCGACGTGCACGGTCACCTCGTCGCCCCCGCCGAGCTCTACGCCTACCGCGAGTTCCTGATCGGCAGCCGCGGGCACTACGGCCGCCGGCTGAAGGGGTTCTCCGAGTCGCGGGAGGGCCTCGGGCACGGCCGCACCGGCGTGATCCCGCCGGAGGAGCTCAAGCACTTCGCCGAGGAGCACATCGCCTGGCTGGACAAGGTCGGCACCGACGTCCAGCTGGTCTCCGCGCGGCCCTACAGCCTGATGCACTCGGAGAAGCCCGCGCGGATCGTGCACTGGTGGGCCCAGGCGGTCAACGACGCGATCGCGACCCAGGTGCAGTTCTACCCGCAGCGGCTGCAGGGCATCTGCAACCTCCCGCTGGTCTGGAACGAGCCGGTCTCCGTCGCGTTCGAAGAGCTCGAGCGCTGCGTCGAACTGGGCTTCGTCGGCGTGCTCGTCAACCCGGACCCGAGCGAGGGCCGGGCGCCGATGGAGGTGCCCGGGCTCGGCGACGAGTACTGGTACCCGCTCTACGAAAAGCTGGTGGAGTACGAGCTGCCGATGCTGGTGCACTCCTGCGGCTGCGTGTCCCTGCGCGAAAACCAGAGCCTGCACTTCATCTCCGAAGAGAGCACCGCGGTGATGTCACTGGTGCAGTCGGACGTCTTCGACGTCTTCCCGGACCTGAAGGTCGTCGTGCCGCACGGCGGCGGCGCTATCCCTTACCAGGTGGGCCGGTTCCGCGGCACGTACTGGCAGGGCACCGAGCGCGGCGGGACGTTCGACGAGGCGATCCGGAAGCTCTACTACGACACCTGCCTCTACAGCGAGGAAGCGCTTGCTCTCCTGGTCAAGGTGATCGGCAGCGACCGCGTGGTGTTCGGCACCGAGCGGCCCGGCGACGGCTCGCACAAGAAGACGCCGACGGCCGGCTGGGCCGACGACATCGCCGGCGTCCTGCGCGGCATCCCCGCGCACTCCGAGCAGGACCTGGACCTGATGCTCGGCGACACCGCGCTGGACATCTACCCGCGGCTGCGCAAGAACCTGGAAGCGGCGGGCTGAGATGACCTCCGAACTGCTCGAACCGACGCAGACCGAGGCCGAACGGGACGCCATCGTCGGCCTGGTCCGCGAGTTCGTCCAGGAGCGGGTGGCGCCACGGGTCGCCGAGTACGACGCGGCCGAGGAACTGCCCGCCGACCTGCTCGAGGACATGGCGCGGCTGGGCTTCTTCGGCGGTGTCGTGCCGCCCGAGTGGGGTGGCCTCGGCCTGGACCACGTCACGTTCACCCGCGTCATCGAAGAGGTTTCGCGCGTCGACCACTGCCTGGGCGTGCTGATGAGCATGCCCTCGGCGCTCGTCGGCTCCGGCCTGCTGGAGTTCGGCACCACCGAGCAGAAGCAGCGGTGGCTGGTGCCGCTCGCGGAGGGCAAGCTGTTCGGCGGCGCCGGCGTCACCGAGCCGCGGTCCGGCAGCGACGTGGCCGGCACGCGGACCCGCTACACCCGCGAGGGCGGCGGCTACGTGCTGAACGGCGCGAAGGCCTGGATCACCAACCTGGACCGGGCGTCGTTCTTCGTCACGTTCGCCACGCGGGATCCGGCACTGGGCCGTCGCGGCCTGTCGGCGTTCATCGTGCCCGCGGACACCCCCGGCGTGCTCAAGAATCCGGTGCGCAACAAGCTGGGCTTCCGCCCGCTGTGCAGCGGCGACCTCGTCTTCGACGACGTCCGCCTCGGCCCGGACGCGATGCTCGGTGCCGAAGGCGACGGCTTCGCGGTCGCGATGAACGCCGTGGAGCGTGGTCGCCTGTCGGTCGCGTCCCGCGCCGTGGGGCTCGCCCAGTCCTGTTTGGACGCGTCGGTGCGCTACGCGCGGGACCGCGTCGTGTTCGGCAAGCCGATCACGGACTTCCAGATGGTGCAGCGGAAGATCGCGGACATGGCCGTCTCGGTGCAGGCCGCGCGGCTGCTCACCGAGCGGTGCGCCCAGGCCATGCAGCGGGGTGAACGCGCCCGGGTCGAGGCCAGCATGGCGAAGATGTACGCCAGCGACGTCGCGCAGGCCGTCGCCACCGACGCGGTCCAGATCCACGGGGCCTACGGCGTGTCCGAGGAGTACCCCGTGGCGCGGGCCTACCGGGACGCGAAGGTGTTCCAGATCGTCGAAGGCGCGAACGACATCCACCGCGTGCTGATCGCCAAGGACGCCATCCGCGGGGAGTCTCGATGACCGCCACCGACGTCCGTGTCGCAGCTCGGCGGCTGGCGCCGGGCGGGCTCGGCGAGGCCTCGGCGCGGGAACTGCTCGCGCCGCTGGACCTCCCGTTCATCCCGGCCACGCCGGTGGGTTCGGCGGACGAGGCCGTGTCCGTCGCGCGCGGCTTCGGGTTGCCAGTGGTGCTGAAGGCGCTTACCGACGAGGTGCTGCACAAGTCCGACGCGGGTCTGGTCGAACTCGGCCTCGCCACGCCGGAGGCGGTGTCGGCGGCCCATGACCGGCTCCTCGAGCGGGTCGCGGCCCTGGGCGCGACCGACGCGCGCGTCGTCGTGCAGCCGATGGCTCCGCCGGGCACGGACCTCATCCTGGGCTGGGTGCGGGACCCGACGTTCGGCCCGGTGGTCGTGGCCGGCCTCGGCGGCGTGACCGTCGAGCTGTTCCGCGACGTCGCCCGCCGCGTCGCCCCGGTGACCGCCGAGGACGCGGAAGAGATGCTGGCGTCGCTGCGGTGCGCGCCGCTGCTGACCGGGTTCCGGGGCGCACCGCCCGTTGCCACGAAACAGTTTTGCGAACTGGTGGCCCGGGTTTCCGAGCTGGCCGTAGCCGTGCCGGAACTGTCCGAACTGGACCTCAACCCGGTGCGGGTGTTCGCCGACGGCACGTGTGCCGTGCTGGACGCCCGCGTGGTGCTCGAGCCGGTCACCGCCGACGAGCCGCGGGGAAGCACCCCCGACCTGACCGCTCTGGTCCGGCCGCGGAGCATCGCGGTCGTGGGCGCTTCCCGGGACGCCACCCGGCCCGGCGCCCGCGTCCTGGCGGCGCTGCGCGAGCACGGGTTCGCGGGCGACCTCCACCCGGTCAACCCGGCCGGCGGGGTCGTCGGCGGGCTGCCCGCCGTGGCGTCTCTGGGCGAGCTGCCCGGGGTGCCGGACCTCGTTTGCGTCGCCTTGCCCGCCGAGGCCGCCGTCGAATCGGTCCGCGAATGCGTCCGGCTCGGCGTACCGGCGGTCATCGTGTTCGCTTCCGGATTCGGGGAAGCGGGCCCGGAAGGGCAGCTGCTCGACGCCGAGCTGCGCGCCGCGGTGGCCGGGTCCACTACCGTCCTGTGTGGACCCAACACGATCGGCATCGTGAGCGCGCGCCACCGGATGGCCGCGACGTTCAGCCAGGCGGTCAACGGGTTCGCGCTGCGTGAGTCGGGCACCTGCCTGATCGCCCAGAGCGGCGCCGTCGCGGGCAGCCTCGTGTCGAGGGAATTGGCCGACGGCTACGGCATCGGCGACTGGGTGACGGTCGGCAACCAGTCCCAAGTGGACGTCGCCGACTACCTCGAGCACTTCGCCACGCTCGGCACGACCCGGTCGATCGCGGTGTTCCTCGAAGGCGTGCCCGACGGCGGCCGTTTCCGCCGCGCCCTGGCGGCCGCGCGGGCCCGCGCGGTGCCGGTGGCGGTGTTCAAGACCGGCGTGACCGAAGCGGGCCGCCGCGCGGTGTCCTCGCACTCGGGCGCGCTCGCCGGGAGCGGCGCGGCCTACCGCGCGGTGCTGGCGCAGGAGGGCGCGGTGCAGGTCACCGAGCTGACCGGCCTGCTCGAAGTCGCCTGGACGCTCGGCAACACGCCGCGGCCGGCCGGCGGCCGCGTCGCGGTGGTCACCACCTCGGGCGGCGCGGGCAGCGCCACCGCGGACCTGGTCGACCAGCACGGGCTGGAACTGGCGGCGTTCGACGGGCGGACCGCGGCCGAGCTGACCGCCGTGCTGCCGGCGTTCGCCCACGTCGACGACCCGCTCGACATCACGGCGGAAGGGACCTTCGCCGAGGGCACCGTGCGCCGCGTCGTCGAGTCGGTGGCCGGTGATCCCGGCGTCGACCTCGTCTGCGTGGTGCTCACCAGCATCGCGGGGGAAGACGCCGTCCGGGTCGCGCGGCAGATCGCCGACGCGGCGGACGGCGGCACCAAGCCCGTGCTCGTGTCCTGGCTCGTGACCCGGTCGCTGGCCGCCGACGGCATGGCGCTGCTGGCCGACCGCGGCATCCGGGTGTTCACCGAACCGGCCCGCATGGTCGCCGCGGCGGCCGCTCTCGTTTCCCCGTCGCACCTCAGGAGTTCCCGTGTCTGACACCGATGCCCTCGAAGACCTGCGGGCGCTGGTCGCGTTGTCGTGCCGCATCCTCGCGGCCACGGGCTGCGTCCGCGAGATCACCGGCCACGTCAGCGCCCGGGTGCCGGGCACCGACCAGGTCCTCGTGCGCTGCCGTCCGCCGCAGGACCCCGGCGTGCGGTTCACCATCGCCGGGGACGTCCACCTCGTCGGCCTGGACGCGACGAACGCCGACCTCCCGGACGGCTACGCGCTGCCGGGGGAGTGGCCGATCCACACCGAGCTGTACCGGCGGCGCCCGGACGTCGGCTCGGTGGTGCACGGCCACCCGGAGGCTTCGCTCAAGTGCGGCGTTCTCGGGCTGCCGATGCAGCCGGTGATCGGTGCCTACGACCCGGGCGCGATGGAGCTGGCCGTGCGCGGGGTGCCGACGTACCCGCGGGCCGTGCTCATCAGCGACCGCCGGCTCGGCGGCGAGGTCGCCGAGACGATGGACACCGCCGACGCCTGCCTGCTGCGCGGGCACGGCGTGGTCGCGGTCGGCGCCGACCTGCAGCAGGCGACGGTCCGCGCGATCAAGCTCGAAACGCTCGCCGAGCTGACGCTGAGCCTGCACTCGGTGCCGGGCGCCCAGCCGCAGGAACTGTCCGAAGAGGACATCGCCGAAGTGTCGGGTTTTGTGAACAGCCGCAATGCCGCGAAGACCTACGCCCACTGGACGTGGGACTACTACCGCCACACGCTCGGCGACACCGCCGACGTGACCCGGCGCGGCTGAGCCATCGGTCGAAGGAGGAACACATGGCACACGTAGTGGGCGGCGCCGCGGTGTCGCACAGTCCGCAGCTCTCCATGGAATCGGGTGGGTGGCGCGCGCACGGGGACCTCGAACTGCCCCGGCTCGGCGCGCTCGGCTTGACGCCGACCGGCCGCACCGAGGAGGAGCTGGAGGACGAGCTGGACCCGGCCCTGCTGACCGAGCGGTACGAGGCTTGCCAGCGCGCTCTGGAGCGGACGCGGGACGAGCTGCTCGCCCAGCGGCCGGACGTGCTGGTGGTGATCGGCGACGACCAGCGCGAGCTGTTCCTCGACGACATCATGCCCGCGGTCTCGATCTTCTGGGGAGACTCCCTCGAGGACCGGCCGCCGGGCGCCGAAGCGTATCCGTCCACCATGGAAACGGCGTACAAGTACTACCACGCCGACGAAGTGGACGTGTACGAAACCCAGGCCGGACTGGGCCTGCACCTGGTCGAGCAGCTCGTGCGGGACGGCTTCGACGTCGCGCAGTTCACCGAGCAGCCGAAGGACCGCTCGCTCGGTCACGCGTTCACCTTCGTCTACCGCCGGCTGCTGGAAGGCCTGCCCCGCATCCCGCTGGTGCCGATCTTCCTCAACACCTACTACCCGCCGAACCAGCCGACGCCGGGCCGCTGCGTCGCGTTCGGCGAGGCGTTGCGCGAAGCGATCGACAGCTGGCCTTCGGACCTGCGGGTGGCGCTGATCGCCTCGGGTGGCCTGACCCACCCGATCATCGACGAGAAATTGGATCGCGGCTTGCTCGAGGCGCTGGAGGCGCACGACCACGAGGCCCTGTCCCGGATCCCCGTCGACGGCCTGCGCGAAGGCAGCTCCGAGATCCGCAACTGGATCGCCGTCGGCGCGGCCCTGCGCGACGCCCCGGGCCGGGTCGTCGACTACATCCCGGCGTACCGCTCGAAGGCGGGCTCGGGCTGCGGCATGGGGTTCTTCACCTGGACCCGCGCATGACCACCCTCCAGGACCGGCTGCTCGCCCTCGACACGTGCCTGCTGTCCGACGCGCTCGACGCTCGTGGCCTGCCCGGCGCGGTCGCCGGCGTCCTGCCGGTCTGGGAAGGGGCGCGCGCGGCCGGGAAGGTCGTCACGGTGCGCACGGTGCCCGCCGACGGCCGGACCAGCCGCAGCCACCTCGGCACCGCGGCGATCGAGCGGGCCGCCGCGGGCGAGGTGGTGGTCGTGCAGCAGGACACCGGCCGTCCGTTCCGGTCGGCGACTTGGGGTGGCCTGCTGGCGCGTGCGGCGTCGCTCAAGGGACTCGGCGGCGTCGTCATCGACGGCGCGTGCCGGGACGTCGACGAGATCCGCGAACTCGGCCTGCCGGTGTCCGCGCGGGAAGCCATCCCCTTCACCGCCCGTGGCCGGATCGTCGAAGACGCGGTCGGGGTCCCGGTGCGGATCGGCGGCGTGGACGTGCACGACGGCGACTACGTGCTCGCCGACGGCAGCGGCGTGGTGTTCGTCCGCGCCGGCGACGTCGAGGACGTGCTCGCGGCCGCGGAGCGGCTCCTCGCCCGCGAGCGGTTGATGGCCGAAGACCTGCGGGCGGGGCGACTCCCGTCGCAGGTGCTCGGCACGGACTACGAGGAGATGCTCAATGCCTGATCAGACGGTCGACCGGGCGCGGGCGATCGGCACCGCCGGGCTGTCCGACGCGCTGGACAAGCTCGGCCTGCCCGGCGCCGTGCCCGGGATCGTGCCCTTCGACCCGCGGTTCGCGATCTGCGGCCGGGCGTTCACCGGGCAGTACGAACCGGTGGACGCGCTCGGCGGCACGGTCGGCGACTACATCGACGACGTCGAGCCCGGGCAGGTCGTGGTGCTGAGCAACGACGGCAGGCAGGACTGCACGGTGTGGGGCGACATCCTCACCGCGGTCGCGAGCGCGCGGGGCATCGGCGGCACCGTGATCGAGGGGGTCTGCCGGGACGTCGCCGACAGCCTGTCCATCGGCTACCCGGTGTTCGCCCGCGGGCGCAGCATGCAGACCGGCAAGGACCGGGTGCGCCTCGCGCACACCGGCCGTCCGGTGCGGCTGGGCTCGGTGCTGGTGCACCCCGGTGACGTCGTCCGCGGGGACGCCGACGGAGTCGTGGTGCTCGCCGCGGACCGGGCCGGCGAGGTGCTCGACGTCGCGGAAGCCATCGAGCGCGCCGAGGACGGCATCCGCATGGCGGTCGCGGCGGGGCAGCGGCTCGACGAAGCGCGGGCCGCGATGGGGTACCACTCGCTGCAGACGAAGGCCGGTGCGCGATGACCGCGCAGGCGACCCGGCTCGGCGAGTTCGGCACCGCCACCCTGCACGAATCCGGGGCGACGCCGCTGCCGCCGCAGCTGCGGCCGCTCGACCCCGCGTGGCGGATCTGCGGGTACGCGTTCACCGTCCGGCTGACGCCGGGCAACAACATCTGGCTGCACCGCGCGCTTTACGCGGCCGCGCCGGGCGACGTGCTGGTCGCCTCGACCGGCGGCGCCTTCGAGTTCGGTTACTGGGGCGACATCCTGACGAGCGCGGCCCTCGCCCGCCGGCTCGGCGGCCTGGTGCTCGACGGCTGCGTGCGCGACTCGGCCGAGCTGCTGCAGCTGGGTTTTCCGGTCTTCTCGCGCGGGTTGTGCGTCCGCGGCACCGGCAAGGACACGACCGGCGGTGACCTCGACGCCGACATCACCCTCGGCTCGGTGGTCGTGCGGCCCGGCGACCTGGTCGTGGGCGACGCCGACGGTGTCGTCGTCTCGCCGCGGGAGGACGCCGCCGTGGTGGGCGAGCGCGCGGCGCGGCGGGAGGACAAGGAAGCCTCGGTGCGCCGCCGGATCGCCGCCGGCGACTCCACCCTCGACATCTACGGGTTCTGATGAGCACGCACGGGGTGGGCATCGCCGGCTGGGGTGCGGCCGGGCGCCTGATGGCCGCCGCACTCGCGAACTCGGCGCGGTTCCGGCTGGCGGGGGTCGCGGACACCGACGCCGCGGCCCGCGAACGCGCCGCGGCGGAGACCGGCTGCCGGGTGCACCCGGAGGTGGCTTCGCTGGCCGCGTCGGCGGACGTCGACGTCGTGTACGTCGCGACCCCGACGGCCACGCACCTGCCCGCGATCCGCGCCGCCGCCGCGCAGGGCAAGCACGTCATCTCGGAGAAGCCCCTGACCACGACGCTGGAGGACGCGCGGCTCGCCGTCGAGGCCGCCGACCATGCCGGTGTCGTCCTGCTCGTCGGCGCGACGCACAGCTACCACGCGCCGGTCCGCGTCCTGCGGCGGCTCGTCGAGGACGGGACGCTCGGCCCGCTGCTGTCGGTGTCCGCGAACTGCCACACCGACTGGCACCGCCGTCCGCGCTCCGCCGCCGACCTCGACGCGGCGCAGGGCAACGGGCTGGTGCTGCGCCAAGGCGCCCACCAGATCGACGTCCTGCGGTACGTGTGCGGCGGGCTGACCGAGTCCGTGACCGGCACGACGTTCGGCGGTGCGGACGGGACCGAGCTCGGGTTCTCGGCCCAGCTCGCGTTCCCCGGCGGCGTCCACGCGAGTGCCTACTACATCGGGACGGGCGGGTTCGACAGCCGGTTCCAGACCTGGGGCGTCGGCGAGCTGGGCACCTTCGACGTCGCTCCCACCCCGGCGGCGGCGCGGTTCTTCGCCCTGCCGGGCGAGGGGGCGGTGTCGCCGGTCTTCGGCACCCTGGCGGCGACGTTCGCGGACGGCGGCGCCTGGGTCACCCCCACCGGCGCGCTGGTGTTCGCGGGCGGCGACGTCACCGAGATCAGCGCCGAGGACCGGGCGTCCGGCTGGCAGGCGCTGCTGGCCGAGCTGGCCGAGGCGCTCGACGGCCACCCGGCCGTCCACACCGGACGCTGGGGGCTGGCAACGCTCGAAGTGGCGCTCGCCCTGCACGAGTCCGCCCGCACCGGCCGGCGTGTCGGCCTGCACCACCAAGTCCCCGTCTCGAGGAGCGAAGAATGATCATCGACGCGCACGCGCACGTCAACGCACCACCGGAGCTGTACGCCTACCAGGCGGCCCTCATGTCGTCACGCGGGGCGCACGGACAGGGGAGCGCGGGCGTCTCCGACGCGGCGCTCAAGGAGTGGGGCGAACGCACCCTCGCCACCATGGACGGCGTCGGCACCGACCTGCAGCTGATCTCGCCGCGGCCGTTCCACTGCGGGCATTCGATGCGCCCGTCGAAGACCGTGCACTGGTGGACCAGCGCGGTCAACGACGTCATCGCCCGCCAGGCCGCGTTGTTCCCGGGCCGGCTGGCCGGGGTGGCGGGGCTGCCGCAGGCGTACGGCGAAAGCGCGGCCGAGTGGGTGGACGCGCTCGAAACGGCCGTCACCCAGCTCGGGATGGTGGGCTGCGTGCTCAACCCCGACCCGGCCGAGGGCACCGGGCACGTCCCGCCGCTGGGCGACCCGTTCTGGTACCCGCTGTACGAAAAGCTGGTCGAACTCGACGTCCCGGCGCTGATCCACTCGGGCAGCTGCCTCAACGACCGGGAGACCTACAGCGAGCACTTCGTCACCGAGGAAAGCATCGCGATCCTCACGCTGCTGAACTCCGAGGTGTTCCTGCGCTACCCGACGCTCAAGATCATCGTCGCGCACGGCGGCGGCTCGGTGCCGTACCAGATCGGGCGGTGGCGGGCGGCCCGCGCGCACCCGAAGCTGCGGCTGGGCCACGTGCTGAAGGACGAGTCGTTCGACGACAGCCTGCGGCGGCTCTGGTTCGACACGGTCCTGCACAACCCTGGTTCACTCGAACTGCTGATCAAGACGGTCGGCGCGGACCGGTGCCTGTTCGGCACCGAGCGGCCGGGCAGCGGCACCGCTCCCGATCCCGGGACGGGCCACGACTTCGACGACATCCGCCCGGTCGTCGAAGGCTTCGATTTCCTCAGCGAGGCCGAGAAGTCCGCGATCCTGGCGGGCAACGCGCAGGCGCTGTTCCGCTTGCCCGAGGTGGCTCGTCAGGCGGGCTGACGGGGTGGCGAAGGAGCCCTTCGGCGTGGCGGTTCGTCGCGCCGGAGGGCTTCGCGCGTTCGGGGACTCCGGCAGGCTTACGCGATAGGCTGACGCTGTTCAGCGTTCATAACTCACAGTAGTGTACTATCATTAGCCTTGAGCCTGGGCCGTGGGTCGGCCGGCGGGGAGTGGGTACATCGTGGTTGCCGAACCTGCGAACGGCGGGCGCGTCGCCCGGCGCCGTCCCGATGCCCGCCGTCCGCAGAAGGTTTCGCTGGCGATCGCCCAGCGGATCGTCGACGACATCACCGACGACCACCTCGCGCCGGGCACCAAGCTGGCCAGCGAACGCGACATGATGGCGCGCTTCGAGACCGGGCGCGGAACCCTGCGGGAAGCGTTGCGGTTCCTCGAGATGAACGGCGTCATCCGCGTCAAGGCGGGCCCGCAGGGCGGCCCGATCGTCTCCGAGCCGGACGCCCACGACCTGGCCGGCGTGCTGGGATTGTTCCTGCAGCTCAAGGGAATGCCGTTCAAGGCGCTGGTCGCGGCGCGCGAAGTGCTCGAACCGGAGCTGGCGGCGCAGGCCGCCGAAGCCGCGGACGCGAAGCTGATCGCGGAGATCTCGGACTCGATCGACGGCATGCGCGAGTTCCTCGACGACGAGCAGAACTTCCTGGCCGAGAACGACCGCTTCCACGCGGCCGTGGCCGCGGCGGCGGGCAACGAGCTGTTCGCCCTGCTGATCACGTCCTTGCACCTCATCACCGACGGCATGCCCCTGGGCGTCAGCTACCCGCCGCCCCGGCGGAAAGCGGTCCTGCAGGCGCACGAAGCGGTGTGCGACGCGATCAAGAACGGCGACGCCGAGGGCGCCCGCTGGGCGATGCGCCGCCACATGCGCGAGTTCCGCCGGTACATCGTCGAGAAGTTCCCGATGGTCTACGAACGCCCGGTCCGCTGGCGCGATGTGGCGCCCTGAGCCCGGCGAAACGGGTCAGGGGACGATGTCGCGCCAGCGCAGCTGCTTGTCCATGACCGTGGGGAAGTCGGCCTCGATCCGGGTGCGGAACGGGCGAAGGTGCTTGCGCATCGCCCAGCGGGCGCCTTCGGCGTCACCGGCCTCGATGGCCTCGGCGATCGCGGTGTGGGACTTCACCACGTTCTCCCGGCGCGGCCGGGAGTAGTCGAGCCCCAGCGGCACGCCGTCGGTGATCGTGTGCAGCGACGAGATCACCAGCGCGAAGAGGTCGTTGCCCGACGCGGCGGCGACCGCCGAATGGAAGCGGTCGTTCTCGGCCAGGAAGTTCTGCTCGTCGTCGAGGAAGGCGCGCATGCCGTCGATGGTGTCCCGGATGCGTGCGTGGTCCTCCGCGGTCGCCCGCTCGGCGGCGAGCCCGGCCAGCTCGGGTTCGAGGGTCTCCCGCGCGGCGACGACCGCCCCGAACGGGACTCCGCGCAGCTGCATGAACAACCCGAGCACCCAGGCCAGGTCCTGGCCGTCCTGTTCCGCGACGACCGGGCCGCCGCGCGGGCCGGGTTTCAAGGTGATCGCCCCGGTCATCTCGAGGAACCGCAGCGACTCCCGCAGGGTGCCCCGGCCCGCCCCGAACCGCTCGAGCATCTCCCGCTCACCGGGCAGCATCGAGCCCGGCTCGAGGTCGTCGCGTGTGATGTCGTCGACGATGTCCTGCGCGATCGTGAGGGCGGCCTTGTGGGACCGGCGGGGGTCCGGCCGGCGTCGTGGCCGGCGCCCGGCGCCCTCGGTTTCTTCGCTTGCCACGTCGTGCACCCCCGCCTCGAAGTCTGATTGATCCTACCATTGCCCCTATCTCGGCTCCGGCGGTTGACGGACCACGGGCGGCTGCCTAGCCTGCTATTGCTCCTATAATTAACCTAGTGGGGGTCACCTCAGGAGGTTCAGTGTCGAACACCTGTCCCGCGAACGTCCCGCTTCCCCTCGACCCGGCGCTCCCGCGCACGGAGAACTACGAGGACGGCGCCTCGGTGCTGCGCTCGGCGTCGTTCAGCGTCGACGTCTACCACGAGAACGCGGTGCTGCTGGCCGGCACGCTGCTCGGCTCGGACGGCGACCGCCACCGCCACCTCAAGCGCCTCGAAGGCGGCCTGTTCAACCCGGCCCACCTGGCGCACTACGAGAAAACGGTGCTGGCCGAGGTGGTGGACGAGGAGCTGGCGGCGCTCGCGGCGAACGGCGACGGCGTTCCCCGCGGCGACCTGATCCCGCTGGTGCGCCGGATGGCCCTGCGGATCTCCGCGGAGGTGGTCGGGCTCGACGACATCGACGACGCCCGGCTGTCGCACCTGACGAGGCTCGTCGCCCGGCTCGGCGACGGAATCCTGATCCAGTGGGCGACCCGCGACCACGCCGAGGTCATGCGGGACGCGCTGGCCGGCAAAGAGGAGTTCTGGGCGGAGTTCGTGCGCCCGGCGCTGGAAAAGCGCCGCGGGCAGGCGAGGCCAGGCAAGGACCTCATCTCGGTGCTCCTCGCCGACACCACGCTGAGCTGGTCGGACGACGACATCCTCAAGGAAGCCCTGCTGTTCATGGCCGCCGCGGCGTTCACCACGGCGACGGCCGTGACGCACGCCGTCGCCGAGCTGACGAACTGGCTGCCGGGCCACCCCGAGGCCCGCGAGAAGCTCGCCGATCCCGAGTTCCTGCGCGTCGCCGGCATGGAGTCGCTGCGCGTGCACCCCGGGCGGCACGTGCTGTTCCGGGCAGCGGCCGAGCGCACGACCATGCCGGACGGGACGCCGGTGGAGCCGGGTCAGCTGGTGCTCGTCGACAAGTTCCACGCGAACATGGACGAAGAGGCCTACGGCGGCGCGGCCGGCGAGTTCGACCCGTACCGCACGATCGCCGAGGGCACCGCGCCCTACGGCCTGAGCTTCGGGGCCGGCCCCCACCAGTGCCTCGGCAAGCCGCTGGTGCTGGGCACCGCGGCCGGGCGCCGCGCCGAGCCGCGCGACGGGACGCTCGCCCTGCTGCTCGGGGCGTTGTTCCGGGCGGGGGTGGAGCGCGATCCGGACCACCCGCCGGTGCGCCCGGACAGCGTCCACGACCGCTACGAGTCCTTTCCCGTCCGGTTCACCGCGCTCTGAGGAGGATGGCGATGCGAGCACGGGCGATGGTCCAGCCGGGGCCGGGTGTGCTGGAAGAGCGGGAGTTCGAGGTCCCCGTCATCGGAGACGGCGAGGCGCTGCTGAAGATCGAAGCCACCGGCATCTGCGGAAGTGACAAGACGCAGCTCGACGGCGGCTTGGCGAAGAGCGGCTGGTCCGCCTACCCGGTGATCCCCGGGCACGAGCCGGTCGGCCGGGTGGTCGAGATCGGCGCCGAAGCGCGTCGGCTCTGGGGCGTCGGGGAGGGACAGCTCGTCGCGGTGGAGTCGGTGGTGCCGTGCCAGGTGTGCGACCGCTGCACCGGCGGGCTGGTGAAGTTCTGCCGCAACCGCTTCTCCTACGGCTTCACGCCGACGACGTTCGGCAGCGGGCTGTGGGGCGGCTTCGCCGAATACCTCGTGCTGCGCCCGAACACCCGGGTGCACCCGGTGCCCGACGGTGTCGAAGCCGAGGTGGCGACGCTGTTCAACCCGCTCGGCGCCGGGTTCGACTGGACGGTCCGGCGGGGCGGGACCACCGCCGGCGACGCCGTGGTGGTTCTCGGGTGCGGGCAGCGCGGCCTGGCCTGCGCGGTCGCCGCCCGGGCCGCGGGCGCGGACCGGGTCGTCGTCACCGGGCTCGCCAAGGACCGGCACAAGCTCGAGATCGCGAGCCGGCTCGGCGTCGACGCCACCGTCGAGGTGGACAACCTCCCCGACGGCTGCCCCGACGTCGTCACCGCGGTCCGCGCGGCGCTCGGCGGGGACGCCGACCGGGTGGTGGACACGACGCCGCACGCGGTCTCGGCGATCGGCGACGCGATCGCGCTCGTGCGGCCCGGGGGAGTGGTGGTGGTCGCCGGGCTGAAGGGCGGCGCCGATCTGTCCGGAGTGGACGCCGACGCGATGGTGCTCAAGGCGATCGACCTCCGGGGCGTGGTCAGCGTGGAACCGTGGGGCTACCGCCAGGCCCTGCGGCTGCTCGGGTCGGGCCGGTTGCCGGTCGAGCTGCTGCACTCCCACACCGTGCCGCTGGCGGCGGTCCGCGAGGGCATCGAACTGCTCAGCCGGTCCGACGCCGTGCACGTGTCCGTCGTCCCCGAGGTGGCGAGCTAAGGCCGGGCGAACCCGGCGAGAGCGGCGGGCGTGACCCCACGCCCGCCGCTCGGTCCTGCCCTTTTCCTTGTGCGGCAATGCCGGCGCTGATCAACAACTGTCCACAGTGCACAGCTCTTGTGTGCCGGAGTTATTGCTCCTATGGTTATCAGGAATGTCATCCGGCCCAAAGGAGGGACCGTGCAACTCGGCTACGGAAGCGGGGGACGCAAGGGGCGGATGGCCGCCGTGCTGTCGCTCTCGCTCGCGCTCACCGCCACCGCGTGCAGCGGCGGAGTCGGCGGGGACCCCGGCGGCGACTCGATCAAGGTGGGCGCGGTGTTCGCCCTCAGCGGCGTGTACGGCGCGATCGGCGGCGAAATGCTCGACGGCGTCCGCTTCGCCGTCGACGAAGTGAACGCCGCGGGCGGGATCGGCGGCAAGAAGCTCGACCTCGAGGTCAAGGACTACCGGTCCGACCAGAGCCTGCTGCCCGGGCTCGCCAACGAACTGCTGCAGGACGGCGTCGTGGCCGTGGTCGGGCCGGAGACGAGCACCTCCTCGGTCGTGCTGGACCCGACGATGGCCTCGGCCAAGGTCCCGATGATCACCGCCGCCGGGCTGAACCCGAAGGGCGCCTACAGCTTCAGCGTGCAGCCGCTCAGCGGGTACTTCGACCTCGCGGCCGAATTCGCGAAGAGCCGGGGCGCCAGGGCGTTGTGCGACCTGGGCGTCAGCGGCGCCTCCTTCGAGTCGCTGCAGCAGGTCCTGGAACCGGCGGCCGCGAAAGCCGGGCTGCCGATGGGCACGCGCATCCCGTTCGACGCCGCGGCGAGCTCGCTGACCCCGCAGGTCACCCAGCTGAAGAGCGACGGGTGCACGGCGGTCTTCGCCGGTGGCACCGGCCCGTCCGTGCTGGTGGTCGCCCGGGCGATGGTCGACCTCGGGATGACCGACGCCATCCTGATGTCCCAGCCCACCAACGCGACCGCCGCGACGCTGGCCCAGCTCGGCGCGGCGGCGCCGTTCACCAGCTTCGGCCTGCCCAAGGTGATGGTGGCCGACCTGCTCCCGGCGGGCGACCCGGCCGGGCCGGCGATCCGGCCGTTCGCGGACGCGTGGAAGAAGGCCGGGAAGCCGGCGCTGACGACGAACAACGCGATCGGCTACTCGAGCGTCCGCGTCGTCTCGCAGGCCATCGAGGACGGTGGCCCGGCTGCCGAGGCGATCTACGCGGACCTCAAGTCCGGCAAGGACTTCCCGACGCCGATGCTCACCTACAACTTCAAGGCGGCCCGCAACGGCACCCTGCCCGACCGCGGCGACGGCTGGTTCACCTTCGCGCGGTGGAAGGCGGACGCCAAGGCGTGGGAGCTCACCTTCACCGGCGCCGCACCGGCGTCCGGCCGCTGAGCGAGGGGAACGCCGGTGCGGGAACTCCAATCACTGTTCAACGGAATCGGGCTCGGGGCCTTGTACGCCCTGGTCGGCCTCGCGGCCGCGTTCGTCCTGCGGGTCACGAAGATCATGAACTTCGCGGTGGGCGGGATCGTGGTGCTGGCCGGCCTGACGGCGGCCTCGCTCGCGGGGCTGCCCCCGCTGCCGCGGCTCGTGCTGCTCCTCGTGGCCGGAGCGCCGGTCGGCGCGCTCGTGCACCTGGTCTCGACGCGGTGGCTCGCGAGCCGTCCGGGCGGCGGGCAGGAACACGACCTCGGCGGGGTGCTCGTGACGGTCGCGCTGGCGACCGCCCTGCAGGGGCTGGGTTACCTGCTGTTCGGGTCGGACCTGCGGTTCGCCACCCCGGTGGTGCCGGCGCGCACGCTGGCGCTGGGTGGCGGGATCACCGTCACGACCGGCACCCTGCTCCTCGTCGCGGCGGTCGCGCTCGGCGGGCTCGGCAGCTGGGTGGTGCTGGAACGGTCGCGGCTGGGCCGGGCGCTGCGGGCGGTGTCCGACGACCCGGTCACCGCCCGGCTGTCGGGCGTGCGGGTCTCGACGATGGCGTTCGTCGCCTACGCGCTGCTGGGCGTGCTGTGCTTCTTCGTCGGCGACGTCTCCGCCGAAGTCGTCGGAGTGACGCCGGACAACGTCTTCCACATCATCGTGGGCGCCTTGTTCGGGCTGGTGATCGGCGGCGGCGACCGCGTCGCCGGGCCGATCGTGGGCGGCTTGGTCATCGGGATCGCCGAAGCGGTCGTGAACGCGCGGGGCGGGCAGTTCACCGCCACCGTCGTCCAGCTCGGCCTGGTGCTGGTGATCCTCCTGGTGAAACCCCGGGGCCTGTTCCCGGACCGGACGAGCAGGGTGGTCGGATGAACGAGCGGTTCCTGCGGCGGGCGATCCAGTCGGTCGTCGTCGCGCTGTACCTCTACGGCCTGTTCGGCGGCAGCTACGCGTTCCAGGCGACGCTGACGACGGTGTCGTTCACGGCCGCACTGGCGGTGGCCTACTCCCTCGTGCTCGGCTACCTGGACGTCTTCAACTTCTCGCAGCACGCCGTGATCGGGATTTCGGCGTACGGGTTCGCGATCACGGCGGCGGCCACCGGCTCGGTGTGGTGGGCGGTGCTGGTCTCGGCGGCCTGCTCGGTCGCGCTGCTCGTCGCGGTGGCGGGCCTGAGCGCACGGCTGACCGGGTTCCAGCTCGGCCTGGTCACCATCTCCGCGGGCGCGGTGTTCCTGACCGCGCTCACCACGTTCACTGGCCTGACCGGCGGCTCGTCCGGCATCACGGACTTCCCGCGCTGGGTGGACTTCTCGGCCCGCGAGACCGGCCCCGCGCTCGCCCTCGGCGTCGCCGTGCTCGTCGGCACCGGCCTCGTCGTGCGGCTGTTCATGTCGGGCCGCACCGGCCGTCTCGGCGTGGCGATCGGCGACGACGTGTTCCTGGCCCGGGTGGTCGGGACCAACGTCGTGGCGGTCCGGATCGGCGTCGCCGTGGTGAGCGGGCTGCTCACCGCCGTCGCCACGGTCCTGTGGGTGCAGGAGCAGAAGGTCGTGGTGCCGACGACCTACGGGCTGCCGCTGCTGATCCAGATCTTCCTCGTGCTGATGGTGGGCGGGCGGCGGAGCATCTGGGGCCCCATCGCGGCGAGCGTCGTCGTGGTCGGGGTGCCCGGCTGGATCGGCGGGCTGGACGGCAACGTCCTGACGATCGTGTTCGCGTTGCTGGTGATCCTCGTGGTCGTGCGCCGCCCGACCGGGCTGTTCCCGGAGGCGCTGCGCGACCGCCGTCGCCGGTGGGCGGTGCGCCGCGCGCCGGCGGGTGCGGCCGGCGCGCGGCCGGAGATCGTCGCGCTCACCGCGGACGGGGTCCGGAAGTCGTTCGGCCCGGTGGTGGCGCTCGACGGCGTCTCGATCGGGTTCGAACCCGGCCGGATCACCGCCGTCATCGGCTCCAACGGTTCCGGCAAGACGACGTTGCTGAACTGCCTCAACGGGATCTGGGCGCCGGAGACCGGGCGGATCGGGCTGCGCTGGTCCGACGGCGCCGACCGCGACGTCCGCTGGGGCCGGGTGCACCGGCTCGCCCGGCACGGTCTCGGCCGCAGCTTCCAGGTGCCGCGGCTGGCGGCGGGCCTGAGCGTGCGCGACAACGTCGGGCTCGCCTGCGACGGCTGGGGCCGGCGCGCGGATCCCGGGCGGCTGGAGGCGGTCCTGGAGCGGTGGGCGTTGACGGCGTGGCTCGACCGGCCGGTGGCGGTGCTGCCGCACGGCGTCCGCCGGTGGGTGGAGCTGGCACGGCTCGAACTGGGCGGCTGCCGCGTGCTGCTGCTCGACGAACCGGCCGCCGGGCTCACCGACGAAGAGGTCGAGTTCCTGGCCGGGGCGCTGCGGCGCTGGCGCGCGGACGGGTGCGCCGTCGTGCTCGTCGAGCACGACCACGACCTGGTGGAGCGGATCGCCGACCGCACCGTGGTGATGGTGGGCGGCCGGATCGTCGGCGTCGGCGACCTCGCCGAGCTGCGCGCCCGCGGCGACCTGCACGACGTCATCGGATCCGGGACGAGGAGCTGACCGCCATGCTGCGACGGAAGTCCACGAGTGCGCCGATCCGCGCGCTGGTCCTCGAGGACGCGGACATCGGGTACGGGCAGATGACCGTGCTGCGCGGAGCCGGCTTCACGATCGGGGCCGGCGAGTGCGCCGGCGTGCTCGGGCCCAACGGCGCGGGCAAGACGACCCTGCTGAGCTGCCTGGCCGGGGTGCTGGGCCCGGGCCGGGGTTCGGTCACCGGCCTGACCGGCGACGGCGACCGCGTCGACCTGACCCGGTCGGGTCCCGAAGCCCGGCGGTTCGCGGGGATCTCCTTCGTCCCCGAGGGCCGCCGCGTCTTCCCCCGGCTGACGGTGGAGGAGACGCTGCGGTTCGCCCACGAAGCCCTGCGCCGTCCCCGGGCGGCCGCCGACGAGGCGATCGAAGGCGCCTACGACCGGTTCCCCGGCCTCGCCGGGCGGCGGCACGTCGCCGCGGGCATGCTCAGCGGCGGCGAGCAGCAGATGCTGTCGCTGGCCAGGGCGATGGCGGGCGATCCCTCGGTGCTCCTCGTGGACGAGCCGTTCATGGGGTTGGCGCCCAAGGTGGTCGACGAACTGATCGGCTGCTTCCGCGAGCTGCGCGCCGCCGGCGTGACGCTCGTCGTCGCCGACGAAAGCGCCACCACGATCGACCAGCTCGCCCCGGAACGCACCGTCGACGTGCGCGACCTGCCGGCCCGGGTGGGTGGCTGATGCCGGGTTCCGGCCGCCGTCACGGACCGGGCCGCCGCCCGGCGGTGATCGCCGTCGACTTCCAGCGCCACTTCATCGACGCGGTCGCCGCCCCCGCCGTGGCGGCGACCGCCGGGCTCCTCGACCACGCGCGCCGCGCCGGGACACCGGTGTACCTCGTCCGCATCGAGTTCGACGACCTGGCGGACGCCGATCCGGCGTGGGCCGCCCGGTTCGACTTGAGCCCGTTGCTGCGCGGCGCGCCGGGGACCGAGCTGGACCCCCGGATCGGACCGCGGCACGGCGACGTCGTGGTCGACAAGCGCCACGCTTCCGCTTTCGCCGGAACGGACCTGGCGGTGCGACTGTCCGAAGAGGACGTCGATACGGTGCTCATCTGCGGTCTGACGACGAGCGGCTGCGTAAGGGCGACGGCGGTGGACGCGGCGTCACTCGGCTTGCGCGTGGAGGTGGTGCGGGAGTGCGTGGCGGACCCGAGGCCGCTGTCGGGACCGGTGGCGCTGTCGGACCTGGCGGACCGGTACGCGGACGTGATCGACCTCGGCGAAGCCGTGCGCATGCTGCCCGGCGGTGTCGAATAGCCGAGCCGGTCACGGTCGATGTCCTCGGTGCCGGTCACCACCAGGATGTTCGTCCGCTCGACCACGATCCGGCCGCTGATGCCCTGCAACGAAACTTCCGGTCGAGGTCGAGGACGGTTTCGCTGGACGGCATGGCGACCGCCCAGCTCGGCCCCAGGGTGCCGGGTGCCGCCGGCGCCACCCCGATCAAGGCCGCGACCGCGTCCGGGTGCTGCTCGATCAGCTTCCACCCGCTGCCCGCACGGCCGTCACGCCGCCGTCGACGAGGAGGTCGGTGCCGGTGACGAAGCCGGCGTCGGGCCCCAGCAGGAAGGCCGCGGCCGCGGCGACGTCGGCGGGCGTGCCGACCCGCCCGGCCGCCGAGGCCGCTACCGCCGCGCGCATGCGGTCGCCGCCCGGCCCGCTGAGCTCCTGGTGTCCCATCGGAGTGGCGACCACGCCCGGGCTGATCGAGTTGAGCCGGGCACGGCGCTCGCCCCACCGCGTCGCGGCGGCTTGCACCCGCAGCTGGTTGCCCCGCTTGGCCAGCCAGTACGCGGTGCGCGGCGATCGCGCGGCCTCCCGGACGAACGGCAGGTCCAGCAGGTCTTCGACGGGCGTCACGGCCAGCTCCCGTTCCTGTCCGGGCGGCAGGGCGGCCAGGCGGTGCCCGGCCATGCTCGCGATGACGACGCCGGCCCCGCCAGGAGCGACGACCTCGCCGAACTCCTCGACGGCGAACGCGACGCCCAGGAGGTCGATGCGCAGGATCCGCTCGGCGGGCGCCTGGGCGGGGGACACGCCGGCGGTGTGGGCGAGCCGGGTGACCGCGCCGAGGCCGGCGGCGGTGGCGGCGAGCGCGGCGACCGACGCGCGGTCGGCGACGTCCACGGCTTGCGTCACCACCTGGTGTCCCTCGCCGCGCAGCTCCGCGGCGGCCCGCTCGAGCCGGACCTCGTCGTGGTCGCCGAGCACCAGCGTGGTCCCGGCGCCGAGCCGCCGGGCGATCGCCAGGCCCATGCCGCCGGCCCCGACCACGACCGTCACGCCCAAGTCCATGACTCGTCTCCCGCTTCGCTGGACAGCGCTTCACTAAGAGGTTAATCATAGGAGCGTTAGTGGTCAACGTTCCCGAAGGAGTGACGATGCCAGCGTTCGGCCTGTTCCCCCCGATCCTGTACCCGATCAGCCTGCGGGACTGGGAAGCGGACGCCACGCCGGAAGACCTGCTCGGCATCGCCCGGCGAGCCGACGAACTCGGCTACGCCTTCATCGCCTGCGGAGACCACGGCGCCCTCGCCGTCGACGAACTGCGCATCTACGGGCGCGCCCGGTTCTACGACCCCGTCGCCACCCTCGGGTTCTTCGCCGCGGCGACCCGGCGGATCGGCTTGGTGACGCTCGTCTACCAGGCGCACCTGCGCAGTCCGCTGATCGCCGCGAAGGAGCTGGCGACCCTCGACCACCTGTCCGGCGGCCGGTTGATCGCCGGGTTCGGAGTCGGCAGCCGGAGGCACGAAGCCGACGCCGCCGGGGTCGACTTCGACCGGCGGGGCGCCATTGTGGACGACCACATCAAGGCGATGGAAGCGTTGTGGGGTAACGAAGTGGCCAGCTATCACGGCGAGTTCGCCCGGTTCGAGGACCTGATCTGCGAACCGCGGCCGAAGCAGCTCCCGCGGCCGCCGATCTGGATCGGCGGGAACCGGCTGGTCGGCCTGCGCCGCGCGCTGCGGCTCGGCGATGGCTGGGCGCCGTTCGGGGCGCACCGGGACGCCATCGCCGACGTCCTCGGCAAGGTCCGCGGCACGCCCGAGTGGGAATCGCGGCCCGGGGACTTCCGGATCATCGCGCCGTTGGCGCCGCTGGGCGGGCGGGCGCCGCGAGGTCAGCCGGCGCCCCCGTTCGAGGCGCCGGGCGACGCCGCCGCCGAGCGCACGGCCGCGCTCGTGGCGGACTGGCTCGCGCTCGGCGCGACGGACTTCATCGTCGACCTGCCCGCGCCGTCCTTGGCGGAGTTCCACGAGGCTTTGGCGTGGTTCGCCGAAGTCGCGGCACCGCAGGCGGGGCTGTCTATCTTGGACTGAACGAACCGGCTGGGCGACGGTGCCGTCGCCCAGCCGGTTTCTGCGTCACCGGGTCGGCAGTGCTTCCGGGAGCGGATCGGTGGCCGCGGTGCCGGCGAGTGACGTCCCGACCGACTCACGGCCGAGCAGCACCGCCGGTGCCGCGATCACGCACAGGCCGGCGATGACCACGACCACCCAGGTCAGCCCGCCCGGCGTGGTCATGAGGGCCGCGCTCACCACCGGGGTCAGCCCGCCCACGATCGCGGCGAGCTGGTAGGCGAGGGAGACGCCCGTCGAGCGCAGTCTCGTCGGGAAGAGCTCGCTCAGCAGCGACGCGATGGTGCCCTGCGCGGCCGGGGTGATGAAGCTGAACAGCACGATGAACGCGACGAACAGCAGCGCCGTCGAGCCACTGCGCATCGCCAGCAGGAACGGGTAGGTGGCGATCGCGACGCCCAGTACGGAGGCGACGTAAACCGGCCGGCGGCCGAGCCGGTCGGAAAGCAGGCCGTACAACGGGATCGTGAAGGTCGAGAGCACCCAGCTCGCGCTGAGCGCGAGGAGCACGGTCGTGCGGGCGTGCCCGGCGGCGACGGCGAAGCTCACCGCGAAGCTGCCGAAAAACGCCGCGGACATCGTGGGCGGGATGCTCGCGAGGATCCCGCGGGCCAGCGGGCCGAGGTGGCTCACCAGGCCGGCCTTCTGCCCGCGCGCCCGCTTGGCTTCGACGAACAGCGGGCTCTCGCTGATCCGCAGCCGCAGGTAGATCCCGAGCGCGATGAGCACGAAGCTCAGCAGGAACGGGATCCGCCACGCCCAGCCGAACAGGACCGGCTCCGGGAGCCCGGCGACGACCGCCATCACCAGCGTGGCGACGACCGCCCCGAGGGAGAGGCCGCCCTGCCCGATCCCCGTGTACAGCCCGCGGCGGCGGGGCTCGACGTGCTCGGCGATCATCAGCACGCCGCCACCCCATTCGCCGCCGTGCGCCAGGCCCTGCACCATGCGCAGGAGCACCAGCAGAACCGGCGCGAGCGGACCGACCTGCGCCTGGGTGGGCAGCAGCCCGATGACCCCGGTGCCGCCACCGGCCAGGCACACCGTCGTGATCAGCACCCATCGGCGGCCGAAGCGGTCGCCCAGGTAGCCGAAGACGAAGCCGCCGAGCGGCCGGACCAGGTAGCCGGTGGCGAAGGTCGCGAACGAGGCGATGGTCGCGAGCGCCGGGCTGAGCTGCGCGAAGAACAACGGCCCGAAGATCAGTGCCGCGGCGGAGCTGTAGAGGACGAAGTCGTAGGTCTCGATGGCGGTGCCGAGGCAGCTCGAGGCGACGACGCGGCGGACTTCACGCCGGGTGGCCCGCGGGTCGGCGCTCACCGGCCTTGCCTCGCCGTCGCGCGGGAAGTCGTGGTCCTGACGGTGGTTGACCGGGCACAGTCGAGCATCGTTGCTCCTTTGTGGATGGTGAGTGGCCGAGAACCGGACCGATTGCTCCTACTATTAGCCTGGATGTCGGGCCGGTCAAGGGTCACTTCCGGTCGGCTTGACAGCGGACCTATTGCTCCTATCATTAACCCGTTAGAGGTTCGCGCAAGGAGGAATGATGGCTGGACAAGGCCCGCTCGACGGCCGGGTGGCGATCGTGACCGGCGCCGGGCGGGGGATCGGCCGCGGCGAAGCCCTCGCCCTCGCGGCGGCCGGCGCGAAGGTCGTGGTCAACGACCTCGGGGTGGACCCGGACGGTGCGGGTACGGCCGCGGGGCCGGCCGACGAGGTGGTGGAAGCCATCCGGAGCGGCGGCGGTGAAGCCGTCGCCAGCTACGAGTCGGTCGCCGACTGGCACGGTGCGGCCCGGGTCGTGGCCACGGCGGTCGAGGCGTTCGGCCGGCTCGACGTGCTGGTGAACAACGCGGCCGTGGTGCGCCAGCACAAGATCGAGGACGCCACCGAGGAGGACTTCGACGTGATGGTCGGGGTCAACCTCAAGGGGACCTTCGCGATGTGCCGGCACGCGATCCCGGTGCTCCGGCGCCAGGGCGGCGGGCGGATCATCAACACGACGTCGAACCAGTGGGCCGCGCCGCTGGGCAACGCGGAGTACGCGTTGTCCAAGGGCGGTGTGACGAGCTTGACGTACGCGCTGGCCTGGGAGCTGCAGAAGGACGGCATCACGGTGAACGCCGTCGCCCCGTTCGCGCTGACGCGGATGACGGCCGACCAGGGGCAGCGGGACGCGGCGCGGATCGCCGAGGGCGTGATGAGCGAGCGCCGCGCCCGTGCCAAGGAACCACGGGCCGACGCGGCGCTGGTCGCCCCGATCGTCGTCTACCTCGCCGGCGACCGGGCCGCGGACGTGACCGGCCGGGTGTTCCGGGCCGGCGGCGGCAAGATCGGGATGTACAGCCACCCGGTCGAGACGCGCACGATCTTCCGGGACGAGAACGCCGGGCCGTGGCCGCACGAGGAACTCGTCGAGCTGCTGCCGCGCACCGTCCTGGCCGCGGACACCAAAGCTCCGCACATCGTCTGAGCCGCACGCGCGGGGCCCCTGACGTGCCGGGGTCCCGCGCGTGCTTCATCCGGGTCGCTACGCGGGCTGCGTGATCGGCCGGTCGACCGCGGTCCGCTCGTCGATCGCGGGCCTCGCGTGGCTCAGCCGGGTCGCCATCGCGACCGTCCGCACCTCGTCGCACAGCTCCGCGCGCCGCCTCAGGTAGGCGCCCTCGAACGCCGGCGTCCGCGTGAACTCCCGGAGCTCCTCGGCGCTGTCGAACCACAGCTCGGTGACGGCGTCGAAGTTGTAGCCCGGCGGCCGGTCGACCACCGCGTTCACCACGCCTCGGCGCGTGCCCGCCGCCACCTCGGCGTGGGCCTCGGTCAACGCCGCCACGAACTGCTCGTTCGTCAGCGCGCGGTCGCGCTTGAGGAAGAAGGCCAGGCAGTACGGCCGCATGGCGCCCGGGCTGGCGACGTGCTCGTGCGTCGTCAGGGTGAAGTGGCGGGCGTAGGTGGAGAAGGTCGCGAGCTCGTCCGGCTGCAGCAGCTCCATCATCTCGTCGTGCTGCCACATCGTCGTCGCGACCTCGGGGCCGGTGAGGGTGAGGAAGTTGACCCCGTCGTAGTCGAGGGCGGCGCGCGCGAACACCGTGCGGTCGAACAGGTTCAGGCAGTGCGCGGTCTGCACGATGCCGGGGCGGATCCGGGGCATGCTGCCGGCGAGCAGCGAATGCTGGCGCCAGCGGACCACGAACTCGGCGGCCGACAGCGCGGGATTGCGCCGGGCCAAGTACACCAGCTTGGTCGTCGGATCCGGTGTCGTCACGGGTTCCTCCTCGTTCGGTCAGCTCTTGTCATCGACGCGAGTGCTTTCTATGCTAATTATAGGAGCAATCACGATGAGGTGAAGGTGGGCGTCATGAGCGCAGGTCAGGAGCTCGAGGTCCGGGTGCTCGCGGCCCGCTGGGAGGCCGACGGGGTGATCTCCCTGCAGCTCGCCAGAACCGATGGCGGGCAGCTGCCGCCGTGGGAACCCGGCGCGCACGTCGAGGTCGTCCTCCCGTCCGGCCGGATCCGCCACTACTCGCTCTGCGGGGATCGCGGGGACCCGTACACCTACACCGTCGCCGTGCTGCGCGAACCCGCCGGCCGCGGCGGTTCCGCGGAGGTCCACGACACCGCGCTCGTCGGTGGGGAGCTGGTGATCCGAGGCCCGCGCAACCACTTCCCCCTGCGGCCGGCCGGGGCGTACGTGCTCGTCGCCGGCGGCATCGGCGTCACGCCGATCCTGAGCATGGCGCGCGAGCTCACCGCCCGCGGCGCCGACTGGCGGCTGCAATACGGCGGGCGCTCGCTGGAATCGATGGCGTTCCTGCCCGAGCTCGACAAGCTGGCCTGCGCCGCGGACGCGCCCGTCGACGTCCGGCCGCAGGACCGGGCCGGTTTGCTGCCGCTGGAGGAGATCGTCCGGGCGGCCCCGGCCGGTGCCGCGATCTACGGCTGCGGACCCGCGGCGATGCTCGACGCGCTGCGGGCGGCGGCGAGCCGGGTCCGGCCCGAGCTCGAAGTCCACTTCGAACTCTTCACCGCCGGGACCGCCGAGCCGGGGGAGGGGGGCGCGCCGGACCGCCACGCCCGCCCGTTCACCGTGGTGCTGGCCCAGACGGGGGAAACCGTCGAGGTGGCCGATGGCACGACGATCCTCGAAGCGGTGCGCGACGTCGTGCCCGACGTCCCGTACTCGTGCGAGGAGGGTTTCTGCGGCACGTGCTGCACGAAGGTGCTCGGCGGCACGCCGGTGCACCGGGACACCGTGCTCGACGACGGCGAGCGCGCGGCCGGGGACACGATGATGATCTGCGTCGGGAGCTGCTCCGCCGCGGAGCTGGTCCTCGACCTGTGAAGAGTTCGATGGGAGTGGAGATGCTGGGTCTCGATCGCGCGGCGTTCCGCGCGCGGGTGTCGAGCGGCGAGCCGCTCATGGTGCAGTGGTGCCCCGACGCGCTCACCGCCCGGCTTTGCGAACGGCTGGGGTACGACGGCGGCTACCTCGGCGGTGGCGGCCTCGGCTACTCGATGGCCGTCTCCGAGGCGCTGCTGAGCGTGTCGGACCTCGCGGCGGCGAGCTGGCAGATCCGGCGGCGCGCCCGGCTGCCGCTGATCGTGGACGGCGGGGTCGGCTTCGGCGACGCGGTCCACGTGGCGCGCACGGTGTGGGAGCTCGAAGCGGCCGGCGTGCACGCGATCGAGCTCGAGGACCAGGTCGCGCCGAAGCGCGCCAGCCACCACCGGCACGTCGAGCACCTGGTCCCGCTCGAGGAGATGGTGGCCAAGATCCGGTTCGCGGCCGAGGCGCGGCGCGACCCCGACCTGCTGCTGATCGCCCGCACCGGCGCGGTGCAGAACGAGGACTTCGAGCGCGCCGTCGAACGGCTCACCGCCTACCACGAAGCCGGTGCCGACGTCCTCATGCTGCTGCCCGCGAACGACGAGCAGCTCGCCGAGGCACCGGCCCGCCTTTCCGCGCCGGTCGCCACGCTGACGTCGTTTGATCTCCACACCGCCGAGGAGTGGCGAAGCCTGGGGTACGCGATCCTGATCGACGCGGTGACCGGCCAGACGGCGGCGTTCGCCGCGCTGCGCGAGGCGTACGAGCGGCAGCGCGCGGGAAAACCCAGCGGCCGTCCCGCCGCGGAGTCGTTCGCGATCTACGAAAGCTTCCAGGAGCTCGCCGGCTTCGAAGAGCTGTACGACATCGAGCGCGCCACGACCGAACCGGGCACGTGACCGGGCTCAGTCGAGCAGCACGCGGAACAGCTTCTCGAGGGTGTCCCGCAGCGTCTCTTCGTCCGCTTCGTTGAGCGCGGTGCTGCCGATCACCTTGCGCATCAGCCAGAACCCGTTGATCAGCGCCAGTGCCATCGCCGCCCGCTCGGTGCCGCGGGTGCCGGGGACGACGTCGTACAGGTGCCGCTCGACGTGCTTTTCGATGCCGGCGCGCAGGATCTCCGCGGCGCGGGGGTTGGGGGCGGACCGCAGGACGAGCAGGAACGGGTCGAGGTCGCCGGCCTCGGGCGCAGTGCGGCGCACGAGCGTCGCCGCGGCGTCGCGGGCCAGCGTCGCCGGGTCCGCGCTCAGCACGGTCCGCTCGGTCAGCGACACCTCGACCACCTCCGTGAACAGGCCTTCCTTGGAGCCGAAGTAGCGGTTCACGAGCATCGCGGTGACCCCGGCCGCCTGGGCGATCTCCCGGACGCCGACGCCGTCGTACCCCGCGCGGGTGAAGGCTTCGATGCCCGCGCGCAGGATGGCCTCTCGGGTGGCGGCAGCGTCGCGGCGACGTGGCTCAGTCATGTATACGAGTGTAGACTAGTCTCAAGTCTACACACGTATACATCTGGAGAGCGAGACCATGGATCTGCAACTGACCGGCCGGCGCGCACTCGTCACGGGCTCGAGCTCGGGTCTCGGCGAAGCGATCGCCCTGCTGCTCGCGCAGGAAGGCGCGGACGTCGTCGTGCACGGGCGCGACGAAGCCCGGACGCGTGCGGTCGCGGAGAAGGTGGGGGCCAAGGCCGTCGCGGTGGGCGACCTCGCCACCGACGAGGGCGCCGACGCGGTGGCGGCCGCGGCCGGCGAGGTCGACATCCTGGTCAACAACGCCGGGGCGTACGACCACCTCGGCTGGGCGGACTCGACGCCCGAGGTCTGGCTGCGCACCTACGACGTCAACGTGGTGTCCGGCGTGCGGATGATCCACCGGTTCGTGCCGGGCATGCGGGCCCGCGGCTGGGGCCGCGTCATCCAGATCGGCGGTGGCCTGGGCGGCCAGCCGATGGCGATGCAGCCCCACTACAACGCGACGCTGGCCGCACGGCACAACCTCGCCGTGTCGCTGGCCCGCGACCTGAAGGGCACCGGGGTGACGTCGAACGTCGTTTCGCCGGGCGCGATCCTCGTTGATTCGGTCCAGCGCCTGCTGACCGAGATCGCGCCGGAGCGCGGCTGGGGCGCGGAGTGGGCCGAGATCGAGCACAACGCGGCCGAAGACTTCGTCCCCAACGACATCGGCCGGTTCGGCCGGCCCGAGGAGATCGCGGGCGCGGTCGCCTACCTGGCCGGCCCGTACGCCGACTACATCAGCGGCGCGACGCTGCGGGTGGACGGCGGGACGATCCGCTCGGTGCAGTGACTCCTGGACATCATGCCCTTTAAGGATAATGATAGGAGCATGAGGGACGAACTGTTCTCCGTCCGGGACAAGGTCGTGGTGGTCACCGGCGGCGGCCGGGGGCTGGGCGAGATGATCGCCCGCGGTTTCGCCGAGCGGCAGGCGAAGGTCCACATCGTCGGCCGCTCGGCGGAAACCCTGACGGCCACCGCCGACCGCCTGGGCTGCATCGCCGTGCCTGCCGATTTGTCGACCGCGGCCGGCATGGACGCGGTGGCCGAAGCGCTGTCCGCCGAACCGGCGGTGCACGTCCTGGTGAACAACGCGGGCGCCAACGTCCGCGGCGAAGTGGACACCTACCCCGAGTCCGCCTTCGACGAGCTGTTCGCGATCAACGTCAAGCCGGTGTTCGGCTTGGTGCAGCGGCTGCTCCCGAAGCTGCGCGAGGCGGCGTCCCCGGGCGACCCGGCGCGCATCGTCAACATCGGCTCGGTGGTCGGGCTGAAGCCGTCGGGGCGCGGGTTCGCGTATTCGACGACCAAGGCCGCGGTGCACACGCTCACCCGCCACCTCGCGCTGGCGCTGGGCCCGGAGTCGATCACCGTCAACGCGATCGCGCCGGGACCCTTCGAGACGGAGATGACGTCCGGGCGCATGGCGGAGATGCTCGGCAGGCTTTCGCTCAAGCGGCCCGGCGTGGATCTGGACCTGATCGGCGCCGCGGTTTTCCTGGCGTCCCGTGCCGGAGCATTCGTGCACGGCAGTGTGCTGCCGGTGGACGGAGGACTGGCGATCACGTGACGCGGCCGGCGATCGTCAGCCCTCGCCGATCTCCTCGAGACGGCGGCCGCGGGTGCGCTCACCGAACAGCCCTACGGTCAGGCCGCACAGCAGGATGAACGCGGCGGTGAGGGTGAACACGCCGCCGAAGCCGAAGGCGGCGGCGACCGCGGCGATGAGGAACGCGTTGCCGAACCCGGCGAGGCGGCTGAAGCCGTTGGCGAGCCCGGATCCGAGGCCGCGCAGGACGGTCGGGAAGACCTCGGGCAGGTACGCGTAGACGACGGCGGTGTTGCTCTGCAGCAACATCGTCACGGCGAACCCGCTGATCACCAGGATGGCGTAGGAGCCGGTGAACGCGAAGACCAGCATCAGCGCGGCGATGATCGCGGTGAGCACGAGTGAGGTGGTGCGTCGCTGGAAGCGGTCGCTCAGCAGCATCGCGAACAGCGCGCCCAGCGGTGGGCCGACGGAAAAGATCGTGGTGATGGTCAGCGCTTCCGCGGTGGTGTAGCCGCGCTCGACGAGCAGGGTGGGCACCCAGCCGTTGAACCCGAACACACCCAGGGTGCCGAGCACGAGGCACAGGGTCGCGACGATGGTGCGTTTGCGCATCCCCGGCGCGAGCAGGTCCGACGCCTTCTTGTGCTGGTGGATCGCATTGACCGCAGCGACTCCGGGCAGCGGGCCGGGAAGCTGGGCCTCCAGCCGCTCCACCGTCGCCCGCGCCTCGTCGAGCCGGCCGTTGACCGCGGCCCAGCGCACCGATTCCGGCAGTGAGAACCGGGCCAGCACGGCCGGCACGATGCCGATCGCGCCCAGGACGAAGAGCCATCGCCACGCGTCCGGTGCCAGCGGCACGATCAGCCGGGCCGCGCTCGCGACCAGCGGAACGCCCAGCGAGCCGACGCCCAGCATGAGGGCCTGGCAGCGGCCGCGGCTCGCCCCGGGGAACATCTCGGCGACGTAGACGAGCAGAACCCCCGTCACCGCCTGGATGCCGAAACCGGTGACGACTCGCAACACGCCGAGTGCCGCCACGTTCGGGGCGAACGAGGACAGCAGCGAGGCGACCGAATAGAGCACAGTGGCCCAGACGAGAACGCGCCGGCGGCCGAGCCGGTCGGACAACCGGCCACCGACGATCCCCCCGGCGAACATGCCGAGGAAGGAGTAGGAAGTCAGCTGCCCGATCTGGGCGACCGACAAGCCCCACTCCGCACGGATGCCCGGGGCCGCGTAGGCCAGGGCGTTGGTGTCCATCAGGTCGCAGACGAACAGGACGCCGAGCAGGATCATCCAGCCGCGGTGGGACCGGGTCGTCCTGGGCAGCCGCTCGAGCCGGGCGGCCAGGTGACCCGCGGCGGCCACGCGATCCGCGGCTCTGGGCCCGGTGACGGTGTTGTCGAGGGTGTCGTCCATCGTGCTCTCCTTTGAGCCGGTGGGAAGGGGTTACGCCGAGGCGGCTTGCTCGCGGAGGTGACCCGACGGCAGGACGTCGCGCCCCGGGTCGGCCGGGAGCTTGATGCCGAACTGGGTGTCGACGATGTCGCTGATGAGGTCGTAGCAGGACCCGATGCGGACGACTTCCATGGTGGTGAAGTCGATGACGGTCGAGGACCGCCGGTAGTGGTGGTACTTGCAGAGCCCGTAGTCGACGACCAGGTCCACGGCGTCGATGATCGGCTGCTGGATGTCCTCGACGCGGAACTTGGTGCCGGTGCCGGTGAGGTTGGCCGACGAGCCGAAGAGCGGCAGGCCCGCGGCGTGGGTCAGGCGGACGACCTCTTCGGGGAGGCGGCCGTTGTTCAGCAGCATCGCGAGGGTGCCCCCGACCGTGCTGGCGGTCAGCGTTTCGCCGCCGGCCGCGGCGATCACCGGGTGGTCGGCCCGGAACGGCGCCACGACGCAGAGCGGCAGCCCGGCGTCGAGCGCGATCGCGTCGATGATCTCCCGCTCGCGGCCGCCGATCTCGTGGACCTCGCGGTGCAGGTCGTAGTTCCCGGCCATCGCGTTGCGCTTGTGCGGCGCCCGCTGCTTCGCCTCGAACAACCGCTGCAGCCGCGTCCCTGACATCGCGCCGGCGGCGTAGCCGATGTCGCCGGGCATGATCACCGCACCGCCCGCGCTGACCGTGTCGAAGATGCGCTTCGCGTCGCCCTTGATGTCGCGCCTGCTCATCAGAGCCTCCTTGCTCGTGTGGATTGGTCTGCCGCGATGCGGCACGGAACCCTGATCTTCTTGACCGAGGGCGAGGACAGCATCTACCGTTAGACCACTTCGTGGCAAGCCCTACCGCGATGTGACCTACTTGGAGGGATCAGCACGATGCCCGACGGCCAGCCCTCGATCCTCGTCATGGAGAAGGCGGTCCGCGTCCTGGACTGCTTCTCCCCGGAGCACACGCGGCTGTCGCTGAGCGACATCCGGCGCCTGACCGGCATGCCCAACTCGACGGTCGCCCGGCTGGTCCGCACGCTCGTCGAGAGCGAGCTGCTGCAGCGGACCGGCGACGACTACTGCGTCGGCCTGCGGGTGCTGAGCTGGTCGTCGGCCGCGGCGGCGGGCTCGGACCTGCTGGTCGCCGCCGACCCGGTGGCCGCGCACCTGCGGGACGTCACCGGCGAGACGGCCGGGGTCTACATCCGCCGCGGGACCACCCGCGTGGCGGTCATCGTCAAGCTCAGCCCGCGGTCGATCATCTTCCGCTGCGACGTCGGCCAGCTGGCGCCGGTCAGCCAGGGCGCGGGGGGCAAGGTGTTCATGGCCCACGACGAGCGGGTGCTCAACGCGGTCCTCGTCGAGACCGCCGAGCAGGCGACGGGCGAACCGCGGGCCGCGCTGGAGGGCCAGCTGGAGTTCGTGCGGGCGAACGGGTGGCTGTTGACCGAGGAGGAACGCGAGGCCGGGCTCAGTTCGATGGCCGCGCCGGTGTTCGACGCGAGCGGCGCCGTCGTGGCGGCCCTCGCGGTCGGCGGCCCGTCGTTCCGGCTCGACCGGGCGATGGCCGAGGAGTTCGGGCCGATGGTCGCGGAGTCCGCCAAGGCCCTTTCGCGCCGTCTCGGCTATCCGGGGCAGGCCGACCGCTCGGCCGAGGAGACGGCGTAGCGATGGCGACCTTGCTGGACAAGATCTGGGACGCCCACACCGTGCACCGCGGCGCGGGCGGCACCGACCTGCTCTACGTCGACTTCCACCTGCTGCACGAAGGATCGAGCCCGCAGGCGTTCGAGGGCCTGCGCCTGGCGGGCCGCACGGTCCGCCGGCCCGAGCTGACCCTCGCGACCGAAGACCACGTGGTGCCCACCCGCGGTCTGCTGGGCAGTTCCGGGGTGGCGGCGACGATGGTGGCGGCGCTGCGGCGCAACTGCGCGGAGTTCGGGGTCCCGCTGCACCGGTCGGGCACCGCCGGGCAGGGCATCGTCCACGTGATCGGGCCCGAGCTCGGGATCACCCAGCCCGGCCGGATCATCCTCTGCGGCGACAGCCACACGAGCACCCACGGCGCTTTCGGCGCCCTCGCGTTCGGCATCGGGACGAGCCAGGTCGAGCACGTGCTGGCGACCCAGACCGCCGCGTTCGCCAAGCCGCGGGCGATGGCCGTCACCTTGCACGGCGACCTGCCGGACGGGGTGTCGGCCAAGGACGTCGCGCTGGCCATGATCGGCCGGATCGGCACCGGGGGAGCGCAGGGGCACGTGATCGAGTACCGCGGCGCCGCGGTCGGGGCGATGTCGATGGAGTCGCGGCTGACCTTGTGCAACATGTCCATCGAGGCGGGCGCGAAGGCCGGGATGATCGCGCCCGACGCCGTGACCGCCGACTACCTCCGCGGCCGGCCGTACGCGCCGGTGGGGGACGCCTGGGACGAGGCCGTCGCGTCGTGGGAGTCGCTGCGCAGCGACGACGAAGCCGAGTTCGACCGCCGCGTCGACATCGACGTGTCGAGCCTGTCGCCGTTCGTCAGCTGGGGGACGAACCCGAGCCAGGTCGTCGAGCTGGGCGGGGTGGTCCCGGAGCCGGCCGACCCGGCCGCCGAGCGCGCACTGTCCTATATGGACCTGGCACCGGGGACGCCGATGCGGGAAGTCCCGATCGACGTGGTGTTCCTGGGGTCCTGCACGAACGGGCGCATCGAGGACCTCCGCGCGGCCGCCGGCCTCCTCGAGGGCCACCGCCTCGCGCCCGGCGTGCGGATGCTCGTCGTCCCCGGGTCGGCCGCGGTCAAGCAGGCCGCCGAGGCCGAAGGTCTCGACGAGGTGTTCACCTCGGCCGGGGCCGAATGGCGCACCGCGGGCTGCTCGCTGTGCGTGGCGATGAACGACGACGCGTTGGCGGACGGCGAGCGCTGCGCGTCGACGTCCAACCGCAACTTCGAGAACCGCCAAGGTCGCGGCGGCCGCACGCACCTGGTGTCGCCGACCACGGCCGCGGCGACCGCGCTGACCGGCCGCCTCACCGCGCCTTCGCAGCTGGGAGCCCGCCGATGAAACCGATCAGGACGCTCTCGGGCCGCGGGGTCGGCATCCGGCGCACGAGCATCGACACCGACCAGATCATCGCCGCCCGGCACTGCTTGCGCACGACGCGGACGGGCTTCGCCGAGCACCTCTTCTCCCGCTGGCGGACGGAGCCCGGGTTCCCGCTGGACGACCCGGCGCACGCCGGCGCCACGATCCTCTTCGCGGGAACCGACTTCGGCACGGGCTCCTCGCGCGAGCACGCCGTCTGGGCGTTGCAGGACTACGGGTTCACCGTCGTCGTCGCCTCCCGCTTCGGCGACATCTTCGCCGACAACGCCGTGCGTTCCGGGCTCGTTCCCGCCGTCGTGGCGGAAAGCTCGGTCGGCGCGCTGATGGACGTCGTCGACGCGAACCCGGCCACCGAGGTGACGGTGGACCTCGCCGGGCTGACCATCGGCGCGGGCGGGGTCGAGGCCCCGATCCGGATGAGCGCCGACACCCGGCAGCGGTTCCTCGACGGGCACGACGGCATCGACGTAACCCTCCGGCACGAAGCCGCCATCCGCTCGTACGAGCGCACCCACGTCCCGATCAGCAAGGCGCCCGGAAGGTGACCGGCATGACGACCGCCCCCGCACAGCTGCGCGCGCTCCTGGCCGAGCCGGGCATGGTCCGCGCACCCGGTGTCTACGACGGAATCGGTGCGCACCTCGTCCGGCGAGCGGGCTTCAAGGTCGCCTACCTGACCGGCGCCGGGGCCGTGGCTTCCGGGTACGGACTGCCGGACATCGGCCTGGCGACCGCGACCGAGATGGCCGACCGCGCGGCACTGGTGGTCGAAGCGAGCGGGCTGCCCGTCGTCGCGGACGCCGACACCGGCTACGGCAATGCGATGCACGTCGCGCGAACTGTGCGGGCTTACGAGCGGGCGGGCGTCGCGGCGATCCAGCTGGAGGACCAGGATTTCCCGAAGCGCTGCGGGCACCTCGCCGACAAGGCGGTCGTCAGCGCGGACGACTTCGTCCGCAAGCTCGCCGCCGCCCTCGACACGAGGGAGAACGACACCGTCATCATCGCCCGCACTGACGCGCGCGGACCCGCCGGGCTGGACGAGGCGATCGCCCGTGCCCGCCGCTACGCCGCCGAAGGGGCGGACATGATCTTCGTCGAGGCCCCGCAGTCGCTCGAGGAGATCGAGCGGATCGCCGCCGAGGTGGCCGCCCCGTTGGTCTTCAACGTCGTCCCCGCGGGCCGGACTCCGGCGGTCCCGGACGCCGACTTGGCGAAACTCGGGTTCCGCATGGCGATCTACCCCGGGGCTTTGCTCCAGCCCGCCACCCTGGCTATGGCGGCCGCGCTGGTCGAGCTGGGCGGGGAGGACTCGCACGTTGCCGAGGGACCACTCGGCGTCTTCCGCGCGGTCGGGTTCGACGAGTGGGCCGCGCTCGGCGAGCGCTACCGATGACTTCCAGGACGAAGGTCTGGACACAGTGGACGCGAATCTTCTGCTTCAGCGGCTTTGGCGCCACCGTCGGCCCATCGGTGCGCTCAGGCCATGGTCCGCGCGGGCAGGTGGTTCCACCACCAGGCGATCGCCGCGATGTCCGGCGCCGCCTCGACACCGCTGGGTGCGTTGCCAGTGGGGGTCAGGGGCTCGTCGGCCAGCATGCCCGAGTATCGCGGAGAGCGCAGCAGCCAAGGGATGAAGGCACCGTGCAGCCGGATCATGGAGTGCACGGACGCACGCAGTGCGGGGCTTCCCTCGCGCAGCAGCAGGCGTGACAACTCGCTCATCGCGTAGTGGACGCTGCCGACCAAGGCGACCGCCTCGTTGGTCGCTTCCAGCGAGTCAAGACCGGATCGTGCGGCGAGCACGGCCACCAGGTTGTGGTGACCTTCCTCCGCGTCCTTCGCGAAAGCGCCGATGTCGTTGATCCATCCGATCGCCAGGTGCGCGGCTTGGAAGAACGATCGGACGGGGGCGCTGTGGTACTCGTGCTCGGCGATGTCCATGCCGGTGGCGAACTCGACCACGGCCGACAGCGCCGCCATGCCGGACGCCTGCTCTCGCACGCCGGTATGGACCTCCGCGGACGGCGGTCGCTCCGCCGCGTCGAGGAGACGCTCGGTGACGGTGGCGGCGAAGTATTGCTGGTGAGTGGCCCTCAGTCGCTGTCGTTGTGCGGGCGAGGCCAACGCCAGTGCCTCCTCGGCCATCTGCCGCACCATCGCGGTGATCGGAGTGCTGGGTGCCGGGGAGAACGGGTCGTCCCAAATGCGTTGCCCACAGGCGGCCATCACCGCGGCCTCCTCGATCGGCGCCGATTCCAGGACGTCGTCGATGAGGAGGTAAGCGACGATCCAGTTCGAGGCGAACTCGACGAGCTCCGGACGCGCCGGCGACACCGCGAACGCCATCAGTGCGGCCACGCGCGAGCGCACGACGGCTTCCAGCTGCGCCTGCGGTAGGTCACTGTGGTGCGATAGCCATTCGGCGGCTTTCCGGTCGTATTCTTCACAGCCGATCTCGGCGTGCACTGGAAAAGGAAAGAACAGCTCGGCCACGACTGTCACCGGCCAGTGGCGGTAATCGAAAAGCGGACGCTGCACATGTTCGGTCTCCCTCGGCTGTAGTGGGACGCCCTTCGCGCGGTGATCGTGCCGGCGACTCAGGCCTGCTGGAGCGTCTGCGCCCGGTGGAACTGGGCCCAGGCCACCTCCATGGCGCGGCCGCACCAGACACGAGCCGGCCCGGGATCCGGCAGCGTCGCCATCCACCGATCGGCGAGCCTGAGCTCGGTGTGCACGTAGGTGGCCAGATCGGCGACCGTCCAGCCCTCGGGGAGGAAGTCGACACCGCGTTCGCGGTCGACGGCCAAGTCGGCCAGGATGTTGGCCGCCTGGCAGCCGCGCGCGTAGCTCATCATCTGCCCGCGGTCGACCTGGGTGCCGTCGTGCCAAGCCCACATGTCGCCCAGCAGGGTGGCGACGACTCCGGCGACGGAAAAGGCGTACTCGTCGAGGTCGTCGACGTCTCGCATCCGCCAGCCACGGCGGGACCACACCGCCATCCGGTTGGCCATGGCGATGGCGGCGTCCAGGATCCGCGGCGCGATCGAGCCGGGCGCCAGCGCGCACCAGTCCGCCAGCCGCAGCGAGACATCAGGCAGGACGTCGCGATGCTCCGCGAACGCCGCGTCGAGACGACCGGCGATGTTGCGGGTCTGGAGCGCGCAGGCCACCTCGGTCAGCATCGTGTCCTTCACCGTCGCGGCCAGCGCGGGATGATCTTCGATTTCGTCGATCCCCCGGAACAGCAGGTAGAAGGAGACCTTTGCCTCCTGCAAGCCGGGCGGCATCGCGATGAGTGGTTGGTAGTACGTCGTGGACCACTGTCGAGCCTCATTGAGTGCAGCAGTCAAATCAGTCACAGTGATACCCTCCGCATATGTTCGAGGCGGACGTGAGAACACGATCCTCCGGCAGAAAACTGTTACGCGTCCAGGTCGGGCCGAATTCAGGCCTGTGCACTCTGCTGCTACCGATTTGCAATCGGAGGCAGCGCGCGCCGATTCAGGCGAAAACCCCTCGGGCGTCTATACAAAAACTGTAGCGAGCAAACCGCTGGATTTGCCAGACCTCTATCAGGTGATCCGCACGTCCCGTGGTGACACCCGATCGGTGGCGTGTGCAGATCGTCACCCGATCCAGGGTGGAAATGCAGTCGATTCCGGATCCGACGAACTGTCACCGCGAGGGGAAACATTGATGGCCCGGGGTGTCGATCGTGCGCCGAGCACGTCCCTGACTGCACGTCAACACTGGACACTGGTGGTCTCGTGCGTGGCCGTCGCGCTGGTCGTCGCCTCGATGACCGCGTTGTACTCCGCGCTGCCCGGCATCGCGGTGGCGACCGGGGCGACCCAGGGGCAGCTGACCTGGGTGATCGACGGGTACACGCTGGCACTGGCCTGCCTGGTGCTCACCGGCGGCGCGCTCGGCGACCGCTACGGGCGGCGGGCCACCCTGTTCACGGGCCTGCTGGTGTTCAGCGCCGGTTCGGCGGTGCCGTTGGCGGTCAGCGAACCGGCCTGGCTGATCGGCGGCCGGGTGACCGCCGGAGTCGGCGCGGCGCTGGTGATGCCGTCGACACTGTCGCTTCTGACCGGCGGCTTCCCGGCCGCGCAGCGGGGACGCGCGGTCGGCGTCTGGGCCGGCGTGGTCTGCGTGGGAGCCCTCATCGGCCTGCTGGGCTCCGGCCTGTTGCTCCAGAGTTGCTCCTGGAGAGCCATCTTCTTCGTCCTGACCGCCGCCGGGACGGCCCTGACCTTCGCGGCACTGACCGTCCCGGAATCGCGCGAACGGGATCGGCCTCGTGTGGACATCGCCGGCGCGGCTCTGTCCGCTGTCGCGGTCGGGCTGTTCGTCGGCGGCGTCACCGAGGCACCTGCCCGTGGCTGGCTCTCGCCGGGCACCCTGGCCGCGCTGGTCGGATGCTCGCTCGCGACCGCTGCGTTCATCGCGGTGGAACGTCGTCGGGAGCACGCGTTGTTACCGGTGCGGCTGTTCGGCAACCGCTCCTTCGCCACCGGCGTCGGCTCGTTGGTGGTGCAGTTCCTGGCCTCCTTCGGCATGTTCCTGCTGCTGCAGCAGTACTTGCAGCTGGTACTCGGCTACACCCCGACGCAAGCGGCGATCGCGATGGCACCGCTGGCCGTGCCGTTGCTGTCGTTGTGCCTGGTGGCGTCCAGGCTGACCGCCCGGGTGGGGTTGCGCGTCGTGACCGTGAGCGGCCTGGCCGTGCTGGCCGTGGGCCTGTTCATGATGTCCGGCCTGGAGGTGCACACGACCTACGGGGCGATCCTCCGGTGTGTGCTGGTCGTGGGTGCGGGGCTCGGGCTGTGCACGGCACCGGCGACGTCGGCGATCATCGCCGGCACCCCGGCCGCCAAACACGGCGTGGCCTCCGCGGTCAACGACTCCGCTCGAGAGGTGGGCGCCGCGATCGGCATCGCCGTCGCCGGCAGCGTGCTGGCTGCCGGGTACCGCGACCGCATCGAACCAGCTTTGCCGGGATTGGCCGAACGGGCCCAGGGGCCGGTGACGGACTCTCCGGCCGCGGCACTGGCTTTCGCCGAGCATTCCGAACCGGGCGGGCACTTCCTGGCCGACCTCGCCCGCGCGGCCTTCGTCCACGGCTTCCAGCAGGCGATGGCGACACTGGCCGTGGTCACGGCTGCGGGTGCGCTGGCCGCGGTGGCCGGCCGAGCCTGGACACCAGGCAACACCGTTTCTCGTCGGTGGCGACGCGCTGGGTGACCGACGCAGGGAGGAGACGGCGCCCAAGCGGCCACAGCCACCGGGTTGCTCGACGAGTTCGCCGGCGGCGGCTTCCGGCTGCCGGTCCGGGAACGAGGTGTCCCGGACGTCGACGTCCCCTGCGCGCGGCTCGCGGTCGCGAGGAACTTTTGGCGGTCCGGACCGCCTGATCGGTGGTGACGACGACCGCTCGGCATCCCCCGGATGAGTGATGCCACACGCATCTTTTCTGTTTCGGCGCGGCGAAAACGCGGTGTCCAAACCGGACAATCTTTGTCAGGTCACTCGTTCGGACCAAACGGCACTGTGATTTTCCCGTGGGACTCAGGAAGAAATCGCGACTTTGGTCGGGTTGACGCCTCGCGCACCCGGGCGTTCGCGGGCACACCTGTGTGTCCGGAGGGGCAACCGCGCTGCGCCGGGGGCCGGTTCCGGGTGCTTCCACCTGGTAGTTGATCATCAATGTCCGTTTCTGCCCGAGTGTTCGCGTTCATGTGTCCGGAAGGGAACGAGTAGCGCGACTGCCGGAAAACGTCCTTACGATGATCGTGCTGTCTCCGTCAGGCTTTCACGTCTTCCGGCGTCGGGAGTGCTGGGCGGGGCGATGCCGGGGTCCCGCCGAATCCTTTGTGGACGGTGGTGGCCCGACCCCGTTGCGGCAGGGCAGAACAACGGATTCGAGGAGGCGAACATGGCGGCTCAGAACGGCGCCAAGGTAGACACCGGGATCATGCGCCAAGGCGCTAGCACCATCACCGACACCGGCCAGGGCATCACGGGCGTCAACCGCCAGGTCGACGCCACCATGCAGGAGCTGCTGGGGACCTGGCGCTCGGACGCGGCCGTGGTCTTCCACGAGGCGATGGGCACGTTCGACCGCACCGTGCAGACGATCGTGGACCGGCTGAACACGCTTTCCCAGCACGTCACGACCGGCGCGAACGACTACGACCGCCAGGACGAGGACAACACCTCGAACGTCCGCCAGCAGGCCGCGACCATCGGTGGCCTGCCCGGCTTCTGACCGGTCTCCCCTTATCGGAAAGGAAAAACCCCATGGCTCTGGGTCAGTTCACCATCAGCTTCGCGCAGATGGAAGCCACGGTCGGGCGCGCGCAGCAGCAGTCGCAGCAGATCACCGAGCTGCTCGACCAGATGAACCGCACCATCACCGCGCAGCGCGAGCACTGGCTCGGCAGCGCGGCCGACGAGTTCCAGTCCACGTACGAGTGGTGCCGGCAGCAGGCGCTGACGCTGCCGCAGTCGCTCGACGCCGCCGGCCGCACGCTGGCGACGGTCAACGAGGGCACGTCGAGCACCGAGAGCGCCAACGCGACGCGGTTCGCGCAGCGCTGACTCTCCCGCGCTCCGGCCGGGGTGCGGCCGTCAGCCGCCGTGCCCCGGCCGGAGCGTCCGAACGCGACAGTCCGGAAAGGACCCTTCGCCATGGCTTTCGACCCGGTGGTCTTCGAAACCGCCTCGATCGCGAACCCGAACAACCAGCACAGCGACGCCCCGCCGTCGACCGAGGGCGACTTCAACAGCCCCGGCCCGCAGGACCCGGGCGACCAGGGCAACGTCTACATCCCGGTCGGTGACGTCTCCACCGCGCCGCCCGTCCCCGGGGGCGCCGACCACCCCGGCAAGGGCGTCACCGCTGTGAACACCCAGGCCATGCACACGTTCGCGCAGAACCTGCGCACGCTCGCCGACGGCCCGCTGGCCAAGCTGCCGGGCCAGCTCGACACCGTGAACGTCAAGCCGGGCATGTTCGCCACCGCGCACGACAAGATCCTCCAGCCGATCGTCGGCGAGGGTGGCCTGCGCGACTCGACCCGCACCACGGTGCAGGACCTCATCACCGCGATGCACGACGCCGCCGACGCGGTCGACAAGGCGGCCAACGCCTACGACTCCGCCGACGAGGCCAACAAGATGACCACCGACGCCTACAACCAGTACTTCGGGCAGCTGAGCTCGGAGATCACCGGCGCGGGGTCCAAGCAGCACTGATCGGCCACGCGCGGGCGGCGAACCAGGGACGGGCGAGCGAGGAACGATGGGCGACGACAACAACACCCACGGGTTCACCCAGGACGACAACGGCGTCTGGCCGGATTCCAGCAGCACGCCGACGAATTCCACCGGTGACCCCGGCAAGGACTTCGACGGCCTGACCTGGAAGCAGATCCAAGCCGCCATCATCGGCGGCGGGTCGATGGCGCCTGGCCAGGACCAGGCCGACCAGGCCTACGGCAACGTGAACTGGCAGTCCCTGCAGACCGCCGCCGGCGTGTTCCAGACGACGCAGATGAGCCTCGCCGTCGTCGCGGAGGCCATCCAGAAGCAGGTCGAAGCGCTCGCCGGGGAAGACGGACCGTGGAAGGGCACGGCGGCGACCAACTTCAAGGGCATGATGAACGACATGGCCTCGAAGTTCGAGGGCCTCGTGCACCAGATCAACGACGGCAGCAGCGGCGGCCGCAACATCCCGAACCAGCTGGCCAACTCGGCCGCGTACCTGCAGTGGGCGCAGAACACGTTGCGCTACATCGATTCCTACTACGCCCAGCAGGTCATCGCGCGCGGCAAGGTGCTCAACGACGGGCGTGCATACATCTCGCAGTTCCCCGAAGCCGTCGAGATGATGACGAACGACATGCGCGCGGTCGGCAACCAGCTGGCCGGCAAGTACCACTCGTTCTCCGTCGCCAGCTACACCGCGCCGCCGCCGGCGACCCCGCCGCCCGGCGCGGACGTCCCGCCGCCCCCGCCGCCGCCCGACGCACCGCCGCCCCCGGACATCCCGCCGCCCGCGGACGCGCCGCCCCCGCCCGCCATCCCGCCGCCACCCGGCGGTTCCGGTGGTGGCGGTGGTGGTGGCGACGTGCCGCCGCCTCCTGAACTTCCGCCCCCGCCCGGCGACACGGGCAGTGGCGGCAACCCGCCCCCGTTGTCCGGCGCCGACATCCCGCCGCCGCCCGGTGGGGACTTCGGCCCGGGTGGGGAGGGCGGGGGTACACCCCCGCCGTTCCAGAGCCTCGCCGCTGTCCCTCCGCCGCCCGGCGGTGCTAGCGGGTCCGGCGGTCCCGGCGACATCGGGAACATCGCCCCGCCCTCGCTCGACGGCCCGCCGGGGGACGTCGGCGCGGGCGGTGGCGCCCTGCCGCCGTTGACCTCGCCGAGCCTGACCCCGCCGCCCTCCGGCGCGGGGAGCAAGAGCGATCCGAAGGCCGGCGGCCTCGGCGACCTCAAGTCGCCCGCGCTCGACAGCCCGCCGGGAGACGTCGGTGAAGGTGGTCTGGGTGACCTCAAGTCGCCCTCGCTCGCTCCGCCGCCCGGCGATGTCGGTGCCGGGGGCTTGGGTGACCTCAAGTCGCCGTCGCTCGCTCCGCCGCCGGGCGGCGCCGGGGGCCTCAACGGTCTCGGCGACTTGAAGTCGCCGGCGCTGGGCAACCCGCCGGGCGCCGGCGGTCTCGACGGGCTGGGCGCGAACGCCCTCAACCCGGCCGACGTGCCGTCTTCGCTGCAGGACCCGAAGGTGGGCGGCGGGTTCACCTCGCCGATGGGCGGCGGCATGCCGATGATGCCGCCGGGCGGCATGGGCGGCGGCATGAACCCGGCCGGTTCCGAACGCCCGGACTCGGCCGGGCTGCTGGGTGGCGTCGACAAGCCGTGGACCAGCAGTCTCCCCGACGGGCTGGGCGACCCCAGCGCGCTGGCCGACGCCCCGGCGTTGAAGTCGGCTTCGTGGTCGGCGCCACCGGGTGACGTCGGCGGCGCCGGTGGCATCGGCGACGTCGGCGGCGCAGGCGGCGTCGGCGATGTCGGCGGTGCGGGAATCCCCGACGTGGGTGGCATCAAGGGCTTGGACCCGAGTCAGCTGCAGGGGCCTGGTGACGTGTCGTCGCCTGCGCAGCAGCAGGGGATGCCGGGTGCCGGGATGCCGATGATGCCGCCGGGTGGCATGGGCGGTGGGATGAACCCCGCCGGTGCGGAGCGGCCCGACTCGGCCGGTCTGCTGGGTGGGGTGGACGCGCCCTGGGATTCGGCCTTGCCGGACGGCCTGGGGGACCCGAGTTCATTTGGGGAGACCCCGGCATTGCAGTCGGCTTCGTGGTCGGCGCCGCCCGGTGATGTCGGCGGTGCGGGTGGCGTCGACGTTCCCGATGTCGGTGGGATCAAGGGCTTGGACCCGAGTCAGCTGCAGGGGCCGGGTGACGTGTCGTCGCCTGCGCAGCAGCAGGGGATGCCGGGTGCCGGGATGCCGATGATGCCGCCGGGTGGCATGGGCGGCGGGATGAACCCGCCGGGTGCCGAGCGACCCGACTCGGCCGGTCTGCTGGGCGGCGTGGACGCGCCGTGGACGGCGGATGTGCCGGATGGTCTTGGTGACCCGAGTTCCTTCGGGGAAACGCCGGCATTGCAGTCGGCTTCGTGGTCGGCGCCGCCCGGTGATGTCGGCAGTGCGGGTGGCAGCGGCGATCTCGGTGGTGGCGTCGACGTGCCCGGCGTCGGTGGCATCAAGGGCTTGGACCCGAGTCAGCTGCAGGGGCCTGGTGATCCGTCGTCGAATGGTGGGCAGCAGCAGGCCTTCCCGGGTGCCGGGATGCCGATGATGCCGCCGGGCGGCATGGGCGGCGGGATGAACCCGCCGGGTGCCGAGCGACCCGATTCAGCTGGTCTGCTCGGAGGTGTGGACGCGGCGTGGACTCCGGATGCGCCCGGTGGTGTCGGTGATCCGACGTCGGTGGGGGAGACTCCGGCGCTGGGTGCGGCTTCGTGGTCTGCTCCGGGAACTGCACCGTCCACTCAGGACTCGGTGCCGGCCGCGCCCGGGATGCCGATGATGCCGCCGGGTGGCGGGGCGAACCCGCCGAGTGCCGAACGGCCGGATTCGGCCGGCCTGCTCGGGGGTGTGGACGCGGCCTGGACGCCGGACGCGCCCAGTGGCGTCGGCGACCCGGCATCGGTGGGCGAGACGCCGGCGCTGGGCGCGGCTTCGTGGTCGTCCCCGAGTGTGGGCGGAGGGATCCCGGCCGAGCGCGTCGACGTGCCGAGGAGCCAGGAGACACCCGCGGTGACGCCCGGGATGCCGATGATGGCGCCGCCTGGCACCGGTACCGGCTCCGAAGCGGAACGTCCGGACTCGGCCGGTCACCTCGGCGGCGAAGCCTCGGCGTGGGCCACCCCTGACGCCCCGGGCGAACCCGACCCGGGCGCCGGTACCCCGCGAGGCTGGGCGACCGCCGTGCCGGTCAGCGGCTGGGGCGCCGCACCCGCCGGGAAGCCGGACGACCGCGACGACCGCGACGACCGCGACGAAGAAGTGCGGGTCTCGGTCGTGCAGCCCGCCGGCGCGCACGAGGACACCTCCGCCTGGGACGTCGGCACCGCCGAGTTCCTGCCGGGCCTCCTGCCGTTCGCGCCGCCCGCCGAGGAAGAACAGGACGTCAGTACCGACCTCGTCGAGCGCAGCGACGAGCCGTGGCGCCCGGCCGAAGACGAGCCGCGCGAGACCTACCGGCGGATCCGGGTCGGGGACGGCGAGTTCATCCCGGACGAGCTGCCGACCTGCGGTGACGGCCCAGCCGTCGACACCGAGACCGAGGCCCCCGAACCGGAACCCGAAGACGAGCCGGAAGAGGAAGAACGCACCATGGCGGACCTGCTGAGCCAGGACGACTCCGCCTGGGGCCGGTCCGCGAGCCGGCCTTCGGGGGTGCTGGAGTGAGCACGGAAACCGTCAAGCGCGGCCCGCGCGCGTCCGGCCCGGAACTGCCCGAAGGCCAGGAAGAGCTGCAGGAGCCGCCCGTGCTCGCCGAACCGGCGGCGCGGGACTTCAACTCGCTGCTCATGATGCTGCCGATGGGCATCGGGTCGATGGTGATGGTGCTGTCGTTCTCCGGCGTCGGCGGCAGCTCGCCGATGACCTACGTGCTCGGCGGCGGCATGGGACTGTCCATGATGGCCATGAGCGTCGGCCAGCTCACCCGCGCGGTCGGCGAGCGCAAGCGCAAGATGCGCGCCGAACGCCGGGACTACCTGCGCTACATCGCGCAGGTCCGCACCCGGGCCCGGGCGACGGCCGAGCAACAGCGGCGCGCGGTGGCGTGGAACAACCCGTCGCCGGACTCGCTGTGGTCACTGGCCATGGGACGGCGGCTGTGGGAGCGGCGCGTCAGCCACGACGACTTCGGCCGCGTCCGCATCGGACTGGGCTCCCAGCAGTCGGCCCTCGAACTGGTCCCGCCGGTCACCAAGCCGATCGAGGACCTCGAACCGCTGTCGGCGATCTCGCTGCGCCGCTTCACCGAGACCTACCGGTCGCTGTCGGGCATCCCGACGGCGGTCGGCCTGCGCAGCTTCACCAGCGTCGAGTTCGACGGCGACCCCGAGGCCGCCGTGAGCCTGGTGCGGGCGATGCTCGCCCAGCTGGTCGTGTTCCACTCGCCGGACGAGCTGCGGATCGCCGTGCTCACCACCGAAGCCGCGCAGTCCCAGTGGGACTGGGTGAAGTGGCTGCCGCACAACCAGCACGCCACCTTGCGCGACCCGGCCGGCCCGCTGCGGCTGCTGGCCGCCGACCACGACGACCTGATGGACGTCCTCGGCCCCGACGTCGCCGACCGCGACGACCACGACAAGGCCATCGGTCCCACCACGACCGAGCCGTTCGTGGTGATCGTCGCCCACCTGGCGGCGATCCCCGAGTCCTCGCGGCTGCTGGGCGCGGGCCTGCGCAACGTCGTCCTGCTCGACGTCACCGGCGCGCTTCCCGGCGGCCCCAAGGTGCTGCGGCTGACCACAAAGGACGATCGCGTCGAGTTCCCGGCGGGCACCGCGGTCGGGTCCGCGGTCCGCGACGAGCTGTCCGTGACGCAGGTCGAGGGCCTGGCCCGGCTGCTGTCGCCGAAGCGCACCAGCGGCACCCTGGAGATCGCCGAGCAGCCGCTCGAGAGCGACTTCGGCCTCACGGCGCTGCTGGGCATCCGCGACGTCCACAGCTTCGACATCCCCGCGCAGTGGCGCCCCCGCGCGGTGCAGCGGGCGCGGATGTCGGTCCCCATCGGCGTCACGGAAGACGGCGAGATCGTCGAGCTGGACCTCAAGGAGTCCGCGCAGGGCGGCATGGGCCCGCACGGCATGCTCATCGGCGCCACCGGCTCGGGCAAGTCCGAGCTGCTGCGCACGCTGGTCCTCGGCCTGGCCGCGACGCATTCGTCGGAGATCCTCAACTTCGTCCTCGTCGACTTCAAGGGCGGCGCGACGTTCCTCGGCATGGACCGGCTGCCGCACACCTCGGCGATGATCACCAACCTCGCCGACGAGCTCCCGCTGGTCGACCGGATGCAGGACTCCCTCAACGGCGAGATGGTGCGCCGCCAGGAGCAGCTGCGCGCGAGCGGGCACCCGTCGCTGTTCGAGTACGAGAAGGCCCGCGCGGCCGGCGAGCAGCTGGCGCCGATGCCGACGCTCTTCCTGGTCGTCGACGAGTTCTCCGAGCTGCTGAGCGCGAAGCCGGAGTTCATGGAGCTGTTCGTCTCGGTCGGCCGGCTGGGCCGCAGCCTCGGCGTGCACCTGCTGCTCGCCTCGCAGCGGCTGGACGAGGGCCGCATCCACCGCGTCGAAGGCCACCTGTCGTACCGGATCGCGCTGCGGACGTTCTCCTCGATGGAGTCCCGCAGCGTCATCGGCGTCGGCAGCGCGTACGAGCTGCCGTCCGAACCGGGCAACGGCTACCTCAAGATCGACACGACGAACCTGGTGCGCTTCAAGGCCGCGTACGTCTCCGGGCCGGTCCCGGCCGGCAGCGGGGACGGCGCGAGCGACGTCGCCCGCGCGAGCGCCGAGGTCGTCCCGTTCTTCACCCGGACCCGCCCGACCCGGTACATCGTCCGCGACGACGAACCCGACACGAAGACCGAGAAGACGGCTCAGGAAGTTCTCGAAACCGCCCCGAGTGGCCCGACCCTGGCGGACGCCTTCGTCGAGCGGCTGGCCGGCGCGGGCCCGGCGGCGCGCCAGGTGTGGCTGCCGCCGCTGGCCGACTCGCCCAGCCTCGACGCGCTGCTGCCGGGCGTCCTGCCGGACGCCGTGCGCGGCATGAGCGTCCAGGACCCGGCCCAGCTGGGCAGGCTGCGCGTGCCGCTGGGCATGATCGACCGGCCGTTCGAGCAGGTCCGCGAGCTGCTGACGGCCGACCTGTCCGGCGCGGCCGGGCACGTGGCGGTCGTCGGCGGCCCGCAGACCGGCAAGTCGACCCTGCTGCGGACCCTGGTGCTGGCCTTGGCCATGACGCACACGCCGGAGGAGGTCCAGTTCTACGGGCTGGACTTCGGCGGCGGCGGCATCATGTCGATCAGCGGCCTGCCGCACGTGGGCTCGGTCGCCACCCGCCTCGAACGCGACCGCGTCGTGCGGACCATCGAAGAGATCTCGCAGATCATGGAGCACCGCGAGAACATCTTCTCCGAGCGCGGGGTCGAGTCGATGGACGTCTACCGCCGCCTGCGTCGCGCCGGCCAGGTCGACGACGCGTTCGGGGACGTCTTCCTGGTCGTCGACGGCTGGTACTCGCTCAAGAACGACTACGCCGAGCTGGAGCAGAAGATCGGCGAGCTGGCTTCGCGCGGCCTGTCGTTCGGCATCCACGTCGTCGTCGCCTCGACCCGCTGGTCGGAGATCCGCCCCTACCTGCGCGACCTGCTGCAGACCCGGTTCGAGCTGCGCCTCGGCGACCCGATGGAGTCGGAGATCGGCTCCCGCAAGGCCAAGACCGTGCCGAGCCAGCCGGGCCGCGGCCTGACCCCGGACGGCCTGCACTTCCTCGCCGGGCTGCCCCGGATGGACGGCAGCGCCGCCACCGACGACCTCGCCGCGGCGACCAAGGCCGTCGCCGAAGAAGTGCACACGTTCTGGCCGGGCCGCCGCGCGCCCGCGGTGCGGCTGCTGCCCTCGACGTTGCCGCTGTCCGAGCTGCCCCGGCCCGACGGCGACCTGCGGCTGGCCCTCGGCCAGGACGAGCAGCGGCTGCTGCCGGTGTGGCACGACTTCCGCGCCACCCCGCACCTGCTGGTGTTCGGCGACAACGAGACCGGCAAGACCAACCTGCTGCGGCTGGTCCTGCGTTCGGTCACCGCCCGCTACGGGCCCGGCGAGGCGAAGATCGTGCTCGCCGACCCGAGCCGCCAGCTCGACGCCGAGGTGCCCGAGGCCTACCGCGTCGGCTACGCGACGACGACCGAGGCCCTGCAGGAGCTGGCGAACCAGACCGGCGTTTCGCTCTCGCCGCGGGTGCCGGACCAGAGCGTCACCGCCGACCGGCTCAAGCGCCGCGACTGGTGGACCGGGCCGCGGCTGTTCCTCGTCGTCGACGACTACCAGCTGCTGACCGGCGGCATGGGCTCGCCGCTCGAACCGCTGCTGTCCCTGCTCGCCCAAGGTGCCTACATCGGCATGCACCTGGTCGTCGCGCGCAGCACGTCGGGCGCCATGCGGGCGCTGAGCGACCCGGTCCTGCGCCGGCTCTGGGAGCTGGGCAGCCCCGGTGTCGTCTTCTCCTACCCCAAGGAGGAAGGCAAGTTCCTCGGCGAGGCCGCGCCGCGCAAGCTGCCGGCCGGCCGGGCCCAGCTCGTCACCCGCCGCGGCGTGAAGCTCGTCCAGACCGGGTTCGTCCCCGGTCCCGACCAGCTCGTCGGCAGCGGGTTCGGCACTCTCGAAGGGAGCGGACGTTGACCGCCATGCAGCAGGGCGAGCTGTGCCGGATCACCGTGCACGGCCCGCAGGGCCGCGCCGACCTGGCCGTGCCGATGGGTGTTCCGGTGATGAGCCTGCTGCCGGTGCTGCTGCGGCACACCGGCGGCCACGAAGACGCCGGCGACTCGTGGGTCCTGCAGCGCCTCGGCGAGGCGCCGCTCGACCCGGCGGGCACGCCGGAGTCGCTGGACTGGAAGGAGGGGGAGGAGTTCCACCTCCGCCCCCGGCTGGACCCGTTGCCGGAGCTGGACTTCGACGACATCGCCGACGGCATGGCCACCGCCGTCAGCCGCCAGTCCGGCCGCTGGAAGCCCGAGTTCAACCGGTTCCTGTTCCTCGGCTTCGCCATCGCGGGCCTGCTGGTGCTGGCCCGGGTGCTGCTCTACCCGGGCGCGACGGGCCTGTCGGCCATCGGCTGCGCGGTCGTGGCGCTGGGCCTGCTGGTCGCGGCGATCGGCTCGGGGGTGCGGTCCGACGACACGGCGTTGATCACGCTGCTGGGCCTGGGCGGGTGCGGGTTCGCGTTCGTGGCGGGCTCGGTCGCCGTCGCGGGCCTCGGGCCGGCGTTCGACCTGCAGACCGCGCCGCTGCTGTCCGGCTGCCTCGCCTTCGGCCTGGCGGGTGGGGCGATGCTGGGCGGCCGGGCCGCGTGGGCGCGGGTCACGCCGTTCGTCCCGTTCGGGACCGTCGTGGCACTGGGCGGCGCCGGCGCGGTGACGCTGTGGCTGCACCACGGCCCGGAGTTCTCCCCGGTGCAGTCGGCCGCATTGGTGTCGGCCGTCCTCATCGGACTGCTGGTGTTCGCGCCGCGGATCGGCATCCGGTTCGCCCGCATCCGCGGCCCGCAGCTGCCGCGCACGGCCGACGAGCTGCAGTACGACATCGAGCCCGCACCGGCGGAGAAGATGGTCACGCAGACCGCGTACGCCGATGGGTACCTGACGATCGCCTGTGTCACCTCGGCGGTCGTGTTCGCCTGCTGCTTCCCGTTCCTGGTCGGCCAGGGCCTGTTCCCGGGCATCCTCGCCGGGCTGCTCGCCGCGGCCGTGCTGATGCGGTCCCGCAGCCTGCTGGGCGTGTGGCAGCGGGTGCCGCTGGCCGTCGCCGGTGCGCTCGGCCTGGTGCTGCTGGCGTTTTCGCTGATCGAGCCGCTGGCCCCGGACTGGCGAGGGGCGTCCGCGGCGGGCGTGGTGCTGGTGTTCTTCCTGCTGGTGCTGGCCATGCTGCGGCCCCCGCCGCGGCGTCTGCTGCCGATCTGGGGGCATCTGGCCAACTGGCTGGAGACGCTGAGCGCCGTCGCGATCCTCCCGATCCTGCTGCAGCTGTTCGGGACGTACGCGTGGGCCATCGGACTGACGGGCTGAAACCATGGTGCAGACGCAGAAAGACCACGTCGAGGCGTATTCATTCCTCATCGGACGGATGACCTCGGCCCTCGTGCTCGGCGACGCGAGCCACCTCGACGTGCCCGCCAAGCGCACCTGGACCGGCCTGCTGGTCGGCGCGGCGCTGGCCGTGCTCATCGTGCTGGGGTTCTTCGTGTTCGGCCTGATCGCCCACCACACCGGGCACGCCGTCCAGGCGCCGCCGCCGGTCCGCCGAGTCTGATCGGGGAGTCACCATGGATCTCTCGCTGACGCGCCGCCGCGGCGGCCCGGACACCGACCTGAGCCGGCAGACGGTCGGCAACGCGCTGGTCGTGCACCCCGCCACCGGCATGACGGAGGAGGCGCAGGCGCTCGCGCTGGGCGTCGCCGCCGACGCCGAGCACGACCTCGTCGTGGTCGACCTGCCGGTGGATTCGCCGATCTCGTTGTGGGAGTCGGTGGCAAAGGCACTGCCGCGGCGCCGTCGCGGGGTGCGCCTGGTCATCGGCGGGCGCTCGCGCGAGACGTCGGCACTGGCCGGCCAGTGGCTGGCCGAGCGGATCGGCCGTCCGGTGCTCGCCCCGGACGGTTCGGTGATCCCCAGCGCCGGCGGCGCCCTGTTCGTCCACAGTGGACGCGGCAGTGGCTGGGTCCGGTTCCAGCCGGGCCGGCCGCCGAAGTGGGAGGCGAAGCGCTTCCCGCGTCCCTCCTGGGATTCGGGCGTCACGTCCGAGCTGACGTCGACGAGCTCGCGCGGCGTGGCCGAGCCGTTGCCGGGCGGTCTCTGGATCCGCCCGGTGGGCGTCGACCGCCGGCTCGGTCACCACCGCTCGGCGCTGATCCGCGGCCTGCCGGCGCTGCCGGACACGATGACGATCGTCCTCGGCTGCCCGGGCTGCCCGCCCCTGACGATGGACGACGCGGCGCGGCTGTGGATGCGCCTGCCGGAGCCCGTGCGCCACCAGGCCCGCTTCGTCCAGTACGGCCCGATGTCGGTGCCCGCCGGGAAGACGCTCGGGCAGGCGCTGGCGGATCTGCTGGACCGCGAGATCGGGTGCTACAGCGGAATCCCGATCGGGACCCCGCACGACCTCGACGTGTGGACGGTGCGGTACGACGGCAGCCTCGGCTGGGCACCGTTCGTTCGCGAACTGGCGTACGTCCCGGGGCAGCCGCTGCCGCGGGTGCTGGACCACCGCTCGCCGATCTCCGGGCTGAAGGAGCTCGAGCCCGCGGTGTACTGGTACTCCCCGGACGCGGTGCTGGAGGTCGTCCAGTCGGGTCTCCTGCTGCGCCCGCCGTCGGCCGGCCCGACCGCGGAGGCGCTGCGCGGGGTCACGCTGGACACGACGGTGCACAACCTGACCTACGACGCCCCGTCCGACGCGGTCGAGCGCATGCGCTTCCTGGCCGAGGACGTCCTGGCCCGGCTCGACGACCACACCCGCCGCCTCAGCCGCATCCTCCCGGCATCGGCACTGCTGGCGGAGCGAGCCAGGGCGGCGACCCCGCGGCGCGCGCAGGCCCAGCTCGAGGCCCCGCCGCTGAAGACCATCTCGGAGCGGTTGGACCCGGGTGCGGTGGTCGCTTCGTCGCCGGTCACGATCACGACGGCCGCTCCGGCGCGGGTCGCTCCGGCTGGCGCGGAGCTGGGCGTCGCGACGGTTTCCGACGGGCCGGTCACCACGCCGCCCGCCCGGGTGGACTCCGGCACCGCCGCCACCGCGCGGCCCGAAGCTCCGGCGGTCCCGCTCCCGCCACCAGCGGTCCCGCCCGCGGGCCTCCGGGCGGCGGGTACGGCGGTTTCGGGGGGTGCGGTGCCGCCGTCCGAGGTCACCGGGAGCACGGCGACGGATCTTCCGGCCGGCGAGACCACGCCCCGGCCTCTGGAGGCTCCGCCGGCGGACGGTGGTGCTGTTCCTACGCCGCCGCCGGCGGTGCCGCCGGCCGGTGTCGTCGGTGGTCCGGATGGTGCCGGCCCCGGCCCGGCGAATGCGCCCGGCGGTGCGGGTGCCGTTCCCACGCCCCCGCCGGCCGTGCCGCTCGCCGGTTCGGCCGAGGTGAATCCCGGCCCGGCGATTCCGCACGCCGGCGCGCCCGCAAGTGCCGTCTCCGCACCCCCGCCGACGGTCCCGCCCGCCCCCGCGGCGAAGCCCCCAACCAGCCAAGACGCGAGCACCCCCGAGACCCCGCCGTCCGCGGCCTCGCCCCTCGAGGTCGCGGGCGGCGGTACCAGCCAAGCCCGGCTGCAGCCCACCCCCGCCGCCGAAGCCGCCGCCCTCGTGCCCCAGCGCGGAGTCGACAAGGAACGCGAGTGGCTTCGCAAGTCCCTCGGCGCCGAATACGGCCTGATGTCCAACGCCGCCGCGCGGATCCTCTCCGAACACCCCGGTTTCCAGGGTGCGCTCGCCGCGTCGCCGGCCGATGTGCTCACCGATGCCGTCGCCGTGCAGCTCTACCTCTCGGCCAAGGGCGCGGCCGTCGACGCCGGGCTGCGGGCCGGGCGCAGCGGGCCGCACGTGCCGATCGCGCGCTGCGTCGTCGCCGGGCTCGGGCGGCTGCCCTCGCACCGGGGGCCCGCGAGCTTCACGACCAGCCCGACCGCCGCGCAGTGGGCGCTCTACCGGACCCGGAAAGTGCTCACCGAGTGGGGTTTCCTGCACACCACGACCACCCCGATGTCCACATCGGACGGTGACACCGACATCCTCGTCTGGTCGGTCACCGCCCGCCGGACGAAGCTGCTGGAACCGGACGACAGCGTCGCCAACCGCGCGCTCTTCGTGCCGGGCACCAGCTTCAAGATCCTCGAAATCACCGAACCCACCGGCACCGAACGCGGCCTGGTGCTGCTGCGGGAACTGACCGTGAGCGAGGTGGACGAGACCGGCCGGGTCGCCGCCGACCGGATCTCGCTCGACGAACTGGCGCTCGAGTCGCTGCGGCGCGAACTCGAGACGTGGGCCGAGACGGACGGCCGCACACCGATCGCGACGGCGGCCGCCGCGCGGTTCGGCGTCGTGCCGGGGCTGGTGTGAGGGAGAGGCGGAACTGATGAACCGACAGGTGCTCACGGTCGGCGGCGAAGGCGGCCACCCCACGATCGGTGCCGCGCTCGCACTGGCTCAGCCCGGCGCCACGATCACCGTCCACTCCGGACGCTACGAGGAGAACCTCGTCGTCGACCGCATGGTCTCGCTGGTCGCGGAGGGCGACGTCGAGATCGTCGCGCGCGAAGGCAGCGTCCTGGTGGCCAACGCCGAAGCCGTCCAGCTGCGCGGCTTCACCCTCACCGGGCAGGACGGCAAGCTCGTCGCGGTCGACGTCGTCCGCGGCGAGGCCGCCCTCGACGGCTGCCGCGTCACCGGCGCCTCCTGGGCGACGCTCCTCGCCCGCCTCCAAGGCTCCCTCGCCCTGCGCGGCTGCGCGGTGACCAGCACCGCCGGGGCCGGGATCGTCATCGCGTCGCCGGCGCAGAGCACCATCGAGGACACCGAAATCGCCGGCACGGCGTCCTCGGGCGTCGTCGTCGCGGAGGTCGGCTCGGTCGTGCTGCGCCGGTGCGCCGTCCGGCAGCCGAAGGGCAACGGCGTGTGCGTCAACGGCGAGGCCGTCGCCGTGGTCGAGCAGTGCGAGATCACCGGCGCCGAGAAGCCGGCGATGGTCGTCGAGCAGCAGGGCCGGGCCACCATCACCGGCCTGACCGTGCGCGACAGCGCGAACGTCGACCTGTACCTGACTTCTGAAGGCCGGGTGTCCGTTGTGGACTCCCGGTTCCTGGCGGCGCCGATGCAGGCCGTGCACGTCGCCGCGTCGGCCGCGCCGGTGCTGCGCGAATGCGTGTTCGCCGGTGCGGAGCGCAACGCCGTGCAGGTCACCGGCAACGCGTCGCCGCACTTCGTGGACTGCACGTTCGAGGAATCGCAGGTCGTGATCTTGGCCGACGGCGAGGCCGCGCCGAACTTCGAACGCGCGACCGTGCGGGACGCGTCCCGGACCGGCGTGCTCGCCACCGCCGACGCGAAGGTCCGCATCGCCGGGCTCCGGCTCGCCGGCCGGGGCATCGTCCTTTCCGGACAGTCCCGGCTGGACCTGATGGACGCGTCGGTCGAGACCGGACGCGAGATCGCCGTCGAGGTCACCGAATCGTCGTGGCTGAACGGGACCGATCTCCACGTGCGGGGCAGCGGGTTCCGGATCACCGCCACGGCGGAGCTGCAGGACTGCGAGATCGCCGACGAGGTCGTGGTCGCACCCGGCGCCACGCTCACCGCGTCGCGCTGTCGCGTGCGCGACGGCATCTCGGCCGAAGACGGCGCGAACGTCACGCTCACCGAATGCGAGACCGACGGCGCGACGCCCGTCGAGCCCGAGGTGTCGCCGGCGGCACCCGAGCCCGGCGCCGGCGACGCGTCGGGCGAGGTGCTCGACGGCCCGCTCGGCGAATTGGAGTCGCTGGTCGGCCTGGCGGGGGTGAAGAAGGAGGTCACCGGCCTGATCAACCTCATCCGGATGTCCCAGATGCGGGAGCGGATGGGGCTGCCGATGCCCCCGATGAGCCGGCATCTCGTCTTCGCGGGCCCGCCCGGCACCGGCAAGACGACGGTCGCGCGGCTCTACGGCACGGTGCTCGCGGAGCTGGGCATCCTCTCGAAGGGCCACATGGTCGAGGTCGCGCGGCAGGACCTCGTCGGCCAGTACATCGGCTCGACGGCGATCAAGACCACCGAGGTCGTCGAGAAGGCCATCGGCGGCGTGCTGTTCATCGACGAGGCGTACACGCTGTCGGCGGGCTCCGGCGGCTCCGGGCCGGACTTCGGCCAGGAGGCCATCGACGCGCTGATGAAGATCATGGAGGACCAGCGCGACTCGCTCGTCGTGATCGTCGCCGGCTACTCCGAGCAGATGGACGTCTTCCTGGAGTCCAACCCAGGTCTGGCTTCACGCTTCACGCGGACCATCGAGTTCCCGAACTACAGCGTCGACGAGCTGGTCACCATCACCACCGGCTTGACCCGCAAGCACTACTACGAGCTGACCGACGACGCGCTGACGACGCTGCGCGAGTACTTCGAGCGGGTGCCGAAGAACTCGACGTTCGGCAACGGCCGCGTCGCGCGGAAGCTGTTCGAGGCCATGGTGAACAACCAGGCGTCGCGCCTGGCGCTGCAGCCGCCGTCGAAGGACTCGGAGCTCAACCGGCTGACCGCCGAGGACCTGCGGGCGGAGCTCGCGAACCTGCCCGCGGCGGTGCAGGCGGCGGTGTCGGTGGGCACCGACCCGGCCGCCGCCGTCGGCGCGGCGGACAGCGTGCACCGGCTGCGCCGGCTCGTCGGCCAGAAGACGGTCCGGGAGCACGCCGAACGCCTGCTCGTCCGGCTCGGCGGGCTCAAGCACGGCCGTCAGCCGCTCGGCCAGGAAGCCAACGTCGTGCTCAGCGGCGAGCGCGGCTCGGGCCGGGCGGAGTTCGCGCGGCTGTACGCGCGGGGGCTCGCCGAACTGGGGCTGGTCGGCGTCGGCCAGCTCGTCCGGCGATCGGTCGCCGAGGACCTGCTGCCGCGCTGGCCAGGGCAGGCCGAACACCTGGTCCGCACCGCGCTGGACGACGCGCGCGGCGGCGTGCTCGTGCTCGATTTGGACGGTGAGTGGGAGTCCACAGTGCACACTTCCGGCCACGAAGTCCTGGAGGCACTTGCTGAAACGGTCGGCCGCCGGCCCGCGGACCCGGTCGTCGTCCTGACGGGCGAACCGCGTCGCGTTCGGACACTCGCCGGGCTGGTGCCGTCACTGCGGGACCGGTTCCCGGCGGTCTGGGAACTGGGGGAGTACACAGTGGACGAACTCGGCGAGATCGCCGTGCGGCTGCTCGTCCGAGGTGGCCACGAGGTCCCCGGCGACGTCCGCGACGCACTGGCGCACGAGCTCGCGGCGGCGTCGGATCGGACGGTGCACGCCGCGCACGAGCTCGCCCGCACGCTGTCGGCCACGGCGGCGTCCCGCACGCTGGCCGCGGCGGACCTGCGCGCCGTCCGCCCGCCGGACGTCGAGCCGCTCGCCCTCGGGCAGGGCCTGGCCTCGGTCGGCTGAAGGAGGAATCATGGCATCGCCCTACGAAAAGATGCTGGAGGACGCGCTCGGCGCGTACCAGCGCCAGCGTGAAAACCTCACCGCGGCCAAGGAACGGATCGACGAGGCCACCGGCACGGCGACGTCCGCGCGCCGCGAGGTGACCGCGACCGTCGGCCGCACCGGCGAGGTCACCGAGCTGACGTTCCCGACGAGCGCGTACAAGCGGATGGCGCCGGTCGAGCTGGCCGGGGTGATCGTCCGGACCATCGCACAGGCGCGGCAGCAGGCGATCGACGCGTCCGCCGAACAGCTCGCGCCGATGCTGCCGCCGGGGTTCTCCGCGCAGGACCTGATGGCCGGAAAGGTCGACGTCCAAGCGTTGTTCGCCGCCCGCGTGCCGGGCTTCGAAGGAAGGACCGAGGATGACTGACCAGTTCTTCGTGGACGCCGACGGGCTGGACACCGGCCGCAACGGCTACCGCGAGAAGGCGACCGAGCTGGAGGCGCTCATGCAGCGCATCCAGGCGCTCGGCAGCTCCGGCCGCGTCTCCGAAGCGGCGGGCCACGACAAGAACGGCAACGCGTTCGCCGAGACGCACATGAAGGCGGTGGCCGAGATCCGCGACGGCGTTCGGCTGTGGGCGAAGGCCGTCGACGGCACGTCCGACGCGATCGGTGACATGGCCGGCTCGTTCCGCGAGGCCGACCAGGGAGCGTTCGACATGGCGCGCGACCTGCAGAAGAGCTTCCTGCAGCTGCAGGAAGACGTCACGAAGCCGCCGACGGCCTAGGTTTCCGGAGCCCGCGATGAGCCTGATGGTGGATCCCAGCCTGAACTGGATCTTCTACATCATCGCGGGTGACGCCTGGCCGCAGGGCGACGAGGACAAGCTCCGCGAGCTGGCCGCCGAGTGGGACCAGGTCGCCCGCGACATCGCGGCGGCGGGCCAGGGGTTCAACCGGCTCTCGCAGCACGTGACGGCGAACGTCGGCGGCGACGTCCAGCACAACTTCTCGGAGTTCTCGCGGAACCTGAGCACGTTGGGCGCGGACTACGTCCAGCGCGCGACCGCGCAGGCGGCGTCGCTGCGGGAGCAGGCGCTGAACATCGAGAACGCCAAGTACGGCATGCTGATCTCGATCGCCGTGACGGCCGCGGAAGTGTTGTGGGCGTTGACGAACCCGTTCACGGCCCCGCTGGTCCCGGAGATCATGGCGGCGGGCCGGACCGCGGTGGTGACGGTGCAGCGCACGCTCGTCCAGCGCCTGACGAGCCTGCTGGCCCGCATCGCCCGCGAGGCGGCGCAGGAAGCGGCCGAAGAGGTCGCGGAGGACATGCTGGCGCAGATCATCCAGATCGCCCAGGGCAACCGGCACGGGGTCGACTGGAAGTCGATCGGCCAGTCGGCGGCCCTGGGCGCGGTGGGTGGCGCGTTCGCCCACGGGCTGGGCAAGGGCCTGGGCAAGGTCGACGGCCAGTTCGGCACGAAGTTCTCGAAGAACGTGTGGGGCGAGGCGGGCAACGAAGCGGCTACGGAGGTGGTGGTCGGTCTCACTGGGGCGGCGGCTTTCGGTGGTGATCTGGACAGTTTGGGTTGGGGGGCGCTGAACGGCGGGTTGAGCGGGGCGGCCACGCATGGGGCGCACAAGGCTGGGGAGTCGCTGCACGACAAGTTGACTGGGGGCGGGGCGGGTGACGCGGGGCCGAAGGATGTGGGGGACGTCGGGTTCGACAAGGGTGTTGTTGGTCCGATCGACGCGCCGTCGGCACCTGGGGCCGGCGGGTCTGGACGTGGGGTGAGCGGGGCGGGCGGCGGTAGGGGTTCGGGAGGGGCGGGGGCCGGTTCGGCCGGGGCGGGTTCTGGTGCCGGCGGTTCCGGCTCGGCTGAGGCGGGTTCCGGTGCCGGTGGTTCGGGGGCTGGTGGTTCTGGTTCAGCAGGCACGGGGGCCGGTGCCGGTGGTCCCGGTTCGGCTGGAGTGGGTTCCGGTGCTGGTGGTTCGGGTGCTGGTGGTTCCGGTTCGGCCGGCGCGGGGGGCGGTGTTGGTGGTTCCGGTTCGGCTGGGGCGGGTTCGGCCGGCACGGGGGCCGATGCTGGGGGTTCCGGCTCGAACGGGGCCGGCGCAGGTGCGGGAGCCGGTGACCAGGGTGCCGGCTCCCAGGGTGCCGGCGCGGGGACCGGCGGCCCGGGTACGAACGGAGCGGGCTCTGGCGCCGAGACGGGTTCCGGTGGACCGACTTCGGGCGGGGCGAGCAACGGAGGAGCCGGGCTGGCGGCCGGCTCCGGTTCGGCTGGAGCGGGTTCCGGTGCGAACGGCCAGGGAACCGGCGCGGGGCCGGGTGGCGCGAACGTCGGTTCCGGGGCGCAGGGTTCGAACGAGGCAGAGACGGGCGCCGGCCCGTTGGCTCCCGGCCAGTCCGGTGCCCCGGGCACCACGGGACCGGGTGCCCAAGTCGGCTCGGGCGGCTATGACAGCGGCGCCGGTCAGTCCGCCGCGGGTGGTACCGGCTCTGCTGTGGCCGGGACGGGTGCGGGGGTTGGTCTGCCGGGTTCGAGTGGAACTGGTGCTGGTGAGGCGACCTCGGGTGGCGCTGGCTCTGCGATGGCTGGGACGGGCGCCGGGGTTGGTCAGCCAGGTTCGGGTGGAACCGGCGCCGGTCAGTCCGGGTCGGATGGTGCCGGTACCGGGCCTGGTGAATCCGCCTCGGGCCCTGGTCGTGAGCTCGGCACGGGTGCCGGGCCCGGTCAGCCGGGTCCGGGCGGAACCAGTATCGGTGCGCCGGGGTCGGTGGGGACTGGTGCCGGGCTTGGCGGTCCGGGTTCGGCCGGGGCCAGCACCGGGCCTGGGACCAGTGGCACCGGTTCGGCCGGGACAGGTCCAGGCACCGCCGGGCCGGGGCGAGGCGTCGGTGACTCCGGTGCGGGACTTGGCTCGACAGGCTCCAGAGGCGCCGCCGTCACGGCCGGTGGTCTCAACGGGACCGTGGGAGCCAGTGCCGGTACCTCGACCGGCGGAGCCGGCAACGGCCACCCCTCTGCCCACGGCGGTCCGGGCAACGGCGCGGTCGATCAGGGTGTCGGCGCACCTTCCACCGGCACCGGTTCCGGGGCGCACGGTCCGGGCGCCGGCCCCGCGTCCGGCCTGGGCACGGGCGGCTCGAGCGCCGTGACGCCCGTCGAAGCTCCGGGCATCGGCTCCCCGGACCGGCACGGCACGGCGGACCAGCCCGGCACGGCTGCCGGCGTGCGCCCGCCGGCGGTTGGGGACGCCGGGGCCACTCCGGGGCCGAGCGCCGGCAAGGCGGACACCGGGGCGGGCACCAACTCCGCCGCCGGTGGTCCTGTGCTTGGTACGAACCGGCCCGGGGACGGCTCGTCCGGGGCCGGGACGAACGGCGGTCCGGCCACCACCGGCGACAAGTCCACCACCGGGGATGGCCCACGGGGATCGTCCCCGGACGGGGCCGCGGACCGTGCTCGGCCCGGCACGAACGTCTCGACGCCGGCACCGCCTCCGGTGGCGGGCAGCGTCGGCGGGGTGACCGTGACCGGCTCGCCGACCACCCCCCAGCCGAACGCGACCAGCGACGACGCCACGGTGAACGTTCCCCCGGCCGGTGCGGAGCGGGGCGCGATCGATGCCGGTCCGCAGCCGACGAGTGCGACCAACCCCGGGCCGAGCAGTATGGTGACCAATCCTGGTTCGGTGCCGGTGATCGGGGCGGGCAGGACTAACGCCGGCTCGCTGCCTGCGGCCGGGACGAGTTCGGTCGACGCCGGGCCGGGCGACTTCGGTCCGCAGCCGATGAGCGTGACCAACCCCGGGCCGAGCAGCGGGAGGACCAACCCCGGTTCGGTGCCGGTGACCGGGGCGGGCAGGACCACGGCCGGCTCGCTGCCTGCGGCCGGGACGAGTTCGGTCGACGCCGGGCCGGGCGACTTCGGTCCGCAGCCGATGAGTGCGACCAACCCCGTGCCGAGCAGCGGGGCGACCAACCCTAGTCCGCAGCCGGCGGGCTCGGTGAAGGCCGGTGTGGAGCCGATGGCCGAGACCGGGTCGGGTAAGGCCGATACCGGTGCCGCGATGCCGAGTCAGCGCCCCGCCACCCCGATCAAGACCGACTCCGCGCTCCCAGTGAGCACTCCGCGCCACGTCCCGGCCGCGGCGCCGGCGGTCGACGGCGGGAAGGCCCACCAAACGGCTGGGCAGCCGGACGCGCCGAAGAAAACCGACACCAGCCGACGGGACACCGCGCCGCCCGCGCGGCTCGTCTCCGAACGCTTCGATCCCGCCAAGTCCATTGCCCAGCAGTTCGAGAACGGCGGCTTCAAGGACGGCGAACTCGACGGCGCCGTCACCCAGATCCGCTACGACGTCCGCCGGTACGAAACCGCCGATGGTGGCTGGGTGCGGGACTTCACCGTCCCGCTCGACCTGACCTCGAACTCCGGCTCGGTGACGCCCGAAAGCCGCGCGCAGCTCGCGCGGGACCTGCAAGAACACCTCGACGCCACCGTCAACCGGGGCAACCGGCTGCCCGGCGGCGACGTGCTGCACGTCACCGTCGACGTCAAAACTCCACAAGGGACAGTCGACGACGACTGGCGCACCGACCACCGGCGCGGTGTTCCGGTCGACGTCCACGACTCCACTGTGGACGGCAAGCGGCCGACCGACCAGACGCACTGGGACGTCCACGACGCCAAGACCGGCCTCACCCACGAGGTCATGCACTACCTCGGCCTCGGCGAGGGCTACCACGACGACCACCTGCTCTTCCACCGCGCCGACCAGCCCGGCGTCATGGGACCCGACGCGTGGACCGACTCGACGCTCACCGAGCAGAACCTCGCCAAACTCCAGGAGATCTCGGACACCGCGCCGATCCGTGATCACTACCGAAACGACCCCGGCGTCACGCCCGCGCCGCGCCCCGAACCGCCGTCGGGGCAACCGAAGCCGCCGTCCGCCCACCAGTATCCGGCCAAGGCGCCCGTCACCGTCAACACCGTCCGGATCGACGACCCGCACCCCGGTCAGGTGCTCGACCGCAGCGTCCTGCCGCCGCCGCAGCACACCTTGCTCGGTGTGCACGGCATGGACCCCGTGTTCGTCGACGGGGGCACGCCGCATGACAACTTCCGTGAAGCCGTCGCCGCCAGCCTGTCCGACAACGCGCCGAACGAGCACGCCCGCATCACCGCGGCCCTCGACGCTCACCGGGGCGAAACCGACTTCGACGCTCTCGCCGAGGCCGCCGACGTGCACGTCCACGTCCTGGACAGCAACGGAAACTGGACCAGCCACGGTCCGGAGACCGGCCGGCCGGTCCACATCGTCCGAACTGAGGTCGACGGAAAGCAGGCCTACCTCGGCACCAAAGAGAACGTCCACATCGGACGTCCACAAGTGAGCTACCCCGGCTCCACGGTCCTGCGCACCGAAGAAGGACGCAAGGTCGTCCATCGCGGCGAGTTCGAGATCGAGACGATCAAGGGGCAGCACCACGTCCGCCTCTACACCGCGATCCTGACCCCGGCCGCGCGCGGGTCGGAGTTCAAGGACGTCCACCAGGACGCCGACGGTACCGTTCACCCGTTCAGCGGGGACGGCAAAGAGGGTTCGAAGATCTTCTGGGTCGGTGGCGGCCGCCCGCTGCGGGCGCTGCAGTGGACCGCGAAGTACGAGCACGACGTCAACCGCAAGCCGGGGATGCAGCCGGTCCTGCGGTCGTTCCTCGTGCCGATCGACACGTTCACCAAGATCAGCGAGCAGGCCACCGTCGAGGCGCGGTCGCAGGGCAACAGCCTCTCGATGAACGTCGACCAGAACGGCGACACGAACCAGTTCGGGTTGCGCGGCCGGGATTTCGACGCGCTCCAGCACCAAGCGCTCAAGGGTTCCCTCGTCACGTACACCCCGGGCGGGCACGACTACCAGCTGCCGGACGTCGCGGGCCGCCAAGAAGACCTCGCCGACCTCTACCACCGGCTCGGCCTCCGCCCGGACTTCGACTCCGCCGCGCTCGGCCGCGAGAACGACCCGTGGTTCAGCTGGACGCCGGACGGCCGCAAGTACTTCCGCAACGACCCCGCCGCGCTGCGCGGACTCGCCCGGACGCTCGGAAACCACTACCACACCTGGAAGAACTCACCGGAGTCGTTCTTCAGCCCGGCCGCGGACAGCATTCCCGACGTCGTCACCAAGGAAGCCGCGGACAGCAAGCCGCGGCGCACCGAGGACATGAACGTCTTCCTCAACACCCACGGTCCCGGCCGCGCCACCGTCGGGCAGCTCGCCGACGGCATCGGCGCCGCCATCGACACCGCCGTTCACCAGCACGCTACGAACGGCGTCCCCGTGGGCTCGAAGGAGCTGAAGGACACGATCCTGAGCGAGGTCAAGGACAGCCTCAAGCTCCCGAACCAGGTCCTCGCCGAGGCCACGCCGAACGCCCGGCGCGACACCCTCGAGAACATCCGCGCCGCGATGGACGCCGATCCGCAGGTCCCGGCGAAAGCCGCGGACATCGTCACGAAGGCCGTGACCGACCGCCTGACCGGCGAACTCGGCGACACCGGAACGTTCGGGCCGGACGTCGCCAAGATCGTCCACCAGGTCGTCCGCGCGCACTTCGACGGGCTCAAGGGTGACCCCGGTACCCGGCTCGACCAGGTCCCGCAGGGCAAACGCGGGTACCTGAGCGGCAAGCGCGCCGAAGCCTTCACCAAGGGGATCGCCGACGACCTCACGAAGAACCCGGACCTCAAGACGCTGCTCGCCAAGCCGGGCGTCACCATCGCCCCGGACGTCTTCGCCGCGCAGCTCAAGGCCCAGGTCGTGCCCAAGGCGATGCACCCGGTCACCAAGACGTCGCTGGTCGGCCTCGACGCCGACGCCCTGCGCGCGCACTTCCAGGCCAAGCAGAACGACGTCGCGGACGCGCTCGCCAAGGAGCTGGCCCGCAAGAACGCGGGCAAGCTCGCCGACCCCGGCTTCCGGAAGAACCTCGCGGCCGCCGTCGGCCCGGAGGTGCGCGACCCGGACCTGCTGAAGAACGCCCGGTTCGACCCCGTCACCCACGAAGACGCCGACGCCTTCATGGACCGGCTGCCCGACTTCGCGACGCAGGCCGAGATCGGCGCGGCCATCGCCACCGACGAGCGCCGGATCAAGGCCGACTTCGACACCCGCGAAACCGACCTGGCCGACCACGGCATCGAGGGCACGCCGTTCGCGAACGAGTTCGGCCGCTGGCAGGCCGAGCACACCCTCGGCTACACGCAGAAGAACGACCCGGCGGTGTTCGCCCGGCACCAGGAGGCGGGCCGCGACCTCACCTCGGCCATCCACGACGAGCTGGCCGACCCAAACCCGCGGTCCGCCAAGAAGATCCTGGACCGGCTCGTGTCCAGTGTGGACGAGCCGGCCGCGCGCAAGTTCGCCGAGACCGTCAAGCCGCAAGCCGACGGCCGCCCGGACCGCGCGCCGGGCCAGAGCAAGCCGAACACCTTCGGCGAGCACGCGCAGATGGTGCTCAACCAGTACCTCAAGCTCACCCAAGGCCAGCCGGACGCCGGGCGGTTCGTCTCGCGGGACGCGATCGCGAAGGCGATCCTCTTCCACGACGCCGACAAGGTGAACTCGAAGAACCAGTACGGCGACGCCCAGGTCAGCCACGACCGCGAGCCCGAGCACCGCGGCGCGGTCAAGCAGATGAACCGCCACGAAGGACTGTGGGCGAACCAGCGCGACTTCGAGATCGCCCGCCAGTTCGTCGACTCCGACCCGTTCGGCTTCTACTTCCGTGACCTGGGCGTGTCCGCAAAGGACGTTCACGACTTCGTCAAGGCACTCGCGCACCAGGCGAAGACGCCCGACGGCCGGACGCCGAGCGCGTCCGACGTCCGTGACCTGTTCCGCGAGTTCCACCAGTACTACCAGGCGGACTTCTCCTCCTACAGCCCGCAGGCGAAGTTCGTCAACGACACCACGGGCGAAGTCCAGAGCGGCTACGACAAGCTGACCGGCCTGGCCGTCGAGCACGGCGACCACGTCAAGGTCCCGGGCGAGCACCGGTTCGCCTACTCGAACGAACCCCGCGACGGCGGGAAGACGCCGTACGAACAGAAGTACCAGGAACTGGCCAAGCTCTTCGACGACGCCGTGCACGACGGGAGCGTGCTGGTCGGGGACGCCGATCCCGGCCCCGACGGCACCGACCGGGACTCGGCGCGCGGGGTCCGGGCCGTGCACGAGACGAACCCGCAGGCCAAGCCGACCGTGCTGGCCCGCGTCAAGCCGCGCGAGTTCAGCGAGAACGAGACCCGCGCGATCGACGACGCCCTGAAGCACTACGCGCCGATCCTCGGCGAGCGCCGGGCGACCTCCAGCCGGGCGCACGCCGAGCAGGAGGTCAGGCACTTCGCGGCCGTGTCGTTCGGCGTCGAACGCGGCCAGATCGCGCCGACCGCCCGCGCGGAGTACCTCGCCTCCCACCAGACCGTGAACCTCTACGCGATGGGCGTGATCAACAAGGAGTTCGGCGGCGGCCACCGCGGGATCGAAGGCACGGTCACCCACGAACTCGCCCACGGCCTGCTTTCCTACGCCCTCGACGACTACGGCAAGCACGTCGGCAGCTGGCACCCCGACGGCTCGCCGCACCGCAAGCCCGGCGGCGAAGCGCCGGCCGACCCGAAGATCCGCGACGACGTCGCCGACTTCAAGGCCGCCCTCAAGTCGCACCTGCTGGACCCGGCCGGGTTCGCGACGCGCTCGCCGCGCCGTTCGGAGTTCGTGACCCGGCTGGCGCAGGCCAACCCGGACGTCTTCACCCGGCTCGAGAACGAGCTGTCCGGCAAGGCGGCCGAACGGATCTTCAAGGAAGTGAAGGGAAGCCAGGCCGAGTTCAACGTCCACACCGGACACTGGGACGCCGACGGTTACCCCGCGTTCGACGGCGAGCGCCCGATCAGCAAGTACGGCGCGACCAACGTCCACGAGGACATGGCCGAGACGGCCAAGTACTACTTCCTGGACCGGGACCACCTCCGGCAGCACGCGCCGCGGCGCGCCGAGTTCTTCGACCGGCTCGTCGCCGGCTGGGACCCGGCGCACCGCGACGACGTCCTGGTCGACGACGCGCCGGACACCCGGCCCCTCCAGGCCCGGCTGCCCGAGTACGCGCGCGACGGCCGGGCGCTCGGTGCCCTCGCCCCGGTCGACGTCCGGGGTGCCGAGCAGGTCGGCGCGCGGATCGAGCAGCTGCTGCGCCCGCTGGCCGACGGTCGTCCCGAGGGCGTCGACGCCATCACCGCGTCCCTGAAGGGCGGCGGCTTCGAGTCGTTCCTCGGCCAGGGCAAGGCGTCGATGGTGCGGGTGGGGGAGAAGTGGTTCGAGGTCCGGGTCCAGGCTGAGCCGAACCTCGCCGCGGACCGGATCACCGACGCCACCCCCGCGGCCGGCGACGTCACGAACAAGAACGAGACCACGCACGGCGACCCGAACGCCGACACGACGACCGGCAGTATCGCCACGTCCGCGTTCTGGCTGTTCCCGGCCGGGCCCTACGCCTCGGTCGGCGTGTCGGCCCAGCTCGCGTCGCCTGCGATCGAGCACACCTCGACCAGCACCGGCACCGAGCAGCGGGTGATCCGCTCCGCCGGTGACCTGCACCGCGCCGACGTCCCGGTGAAGTACCGGATCACCGTCACCACCCCGACCGGTGGACAGACCGGGTCCGAAGTGGACGGTAGCGTCCGACTCCTCGTACCGACCGACCTCGCCGGGCTGGAGACGCACGACACCCCGGACGCGATCCCGCGCGACGACTGGGCCGAACGCGTCGAGTTCCTCGCCCCGGAGGCCGTGCTGCTCGACGAGCAGGCATTCTTCGACCAGGTCAGCGGCAAGCTGCACCCGTCGGTGACGAAGTTCGGCGCGCCGGGCCGCACGGCGTTGCGCGACTTCGTCAGCGGCGCCGGCCTGCGGCAGGTGCTCGGCACCGCGCTGTCCGGGTCACCGGTGGTGTCGAACGACCTGTTCAGCCCGCACGGGAGCTACCGCGAGGCCGTCGAACTGCGGGCGAAGCCGACCGGCGTCGAACTGCTCGGCACCGTGCCCGGCGACTCCGAGGTGAAGCTCACCGACTCCGCCGTCAGCGGCGGGAGCACCGCGGCGGCGTCGAAGTCCGGCGGCGAAATCAGCGGGATCTTCGGTGGCGGCGCCTACATCCCCGGGGCCACGGGCGGGGTCGCGGGCGTCAGCGCGAGCGCGTCGGCGAAGGTCACGCAGACCTCGCAGAGCGGCACGAGCGGCACCACCAAGACGAACCTGAACGCCAAGGGCGACATCGGGCTGTACAAGGTGACCGTCGACCTCGCGGTGACGACGTCCAGCGGTGAAACCGTCACCGTGCCCGCGACCGCGTATGTCCGAATGGGACTGCCGGAAGCGAAAGCGCAGGGCTTGCCGGTGCCGGACGGCACCCGCGACAAGGTGACGCCGGGGGAGAAGCGGTTCGAGCCGCCGTACCTCGCCGCCGCCGCGGCGGCCGGGCACGTCCGCGCGGGCACCTTCACGCCGGCGACGAAGGTGCAGGCCCAGATCGAGACCGCGCTGCGCGAACGCCCGGGCTTCGCGAAGTTCCTCCCGCGGTTCGACAAGTTCCAGCGCGATGTCTCGAAGGGCTCCGGTGCCGATGCCGCCGAGCGCCTCGGCAACCTCCGCAAGCTCACCGCGAACTTCTCGCCCGCCGCGCTGCGGTCCAAGATGGACGATCTGCTCGGGCCGGGCGTGTCGACGCAGCTCAAGCGCCGCGGGCTCTTCACCGACGAGTACCTCAGCGTCACGGTCAAGGCGAAGCTGTCGCCGGGCCGCCACCTCGGCCAGGCCACCGGTCGCTCGGTCAAGGGCAGCACCGTCAGCTCGCCCACGTTGACCAGCAGCACCACGATCGAGAAGGGCTGGAGCGTCGGCCTCGAGGGCCGGATGATGATCCCGAACACGACGCCGTTGACGTCGCTGGGCATCAGCCCGACCGTCACGCCGGTGCAGTACTCCGACACCACGACGTGGAAGAACTCCGGCGGGCCGACCACGACGGTGACCACCGGCATCGGCGGCAGCCCGGACGCGCAGGTCTTCGCGCACGACGTCGAGTTCGAAGTCGAGATCACCAGCCACACCCGCCACCGCCCGTGGGTGAAGAAGCTGACGCCCGGCTCGCCCTTCCGCCAGACGCCGCGAGTGTCCACAGTGGCCAAAACCGGTGCCGGCCTGCCGAAGATCTCCGGTCAGGTCGACCTCTGGGTCAGCGACGGCTCGGCGCCCAAGGCCGATCCGGCGCGGTTCGCCCCCGGGAAGCCGTCGGTCACCGACCTCGAAACTGCGCCGAAGCTGGACGTGCTGCTCGGGGCCGCCCGGCCGCCCGCCCCGAAGTTCCTGCACGTCGAAGCCGTCGCGAACACCGAGGCGCTTCGGGATGAGGCCGTCCGGCAGCTCGAGCGGGCCGCGGGCGGCGACGGCGTCCTCGGCCTGCCCGGCGGCGAGGCCCGCAAGCGGATCGACCGGATGTTCACCCCGCAGGCGTTCCGCTCCGGCCTGCCGCGGTTCCTCCGCCAGGGCGCGCGCTCGGGCGGGTTCCGCTACGAACGCCGGGTCGCCGACCGCGTCGGCGGGCTCGGGATGAACGTCGGGCTGAGCAACCCGAAGCTCGTGCTGACGTCGGAAGCGGGCGGCAGCGACACGACGTACGCCGGCGGCGCCAAGGCGGGCTCCGAGAAGTCCCGCAAGCAGGCGGTCGAGGCCAACGTCCAGTTCGGCATGACCATCCGGCCCGACGGCGGCGACCCGCACGGCCAGGGCCAGCTCTACACCTCGGCCAAGTGGAGCCCGTGGAGCCGCACGAAGGGCTCGTCGGCCGAACTGAGCGCGAGCGTCGACCACGTCCGCCGCGCGTCCTCGGACAGCCGGACCGTGCTCGTGCAGTACGACGCCGACGTGCGGCTCGTCGCCGAGACGCGGCAGGAGAGCATCGTCAACGGCGGCAAGTCGCGCGCCGGGGCGGACGTCAAGCTGCCGGGCGCGGTGTTCGTCCGGATGACCGAGGACCAGGCTCGCGAGCAGGGCCTGCTGCCGCCGGTCGAGCCGCGGACCCCGGCGCCGGGCACGCTCACCGCGCCCGCGCTGGTCGGCGGCACGTCCAGCGCGCTGGGCGTGGCCGTCGTCGAGGACGCGCCGGACCTGAGCGGCCTGATCCGGGACACGCGCGCGTCGCTCGGCAAGACCGGCGAGGCGTTGCTGCCGAAGTCCGTGCTCGACGACTCGATGAACAACCTGCAGCGGATGCTGGACACGGCGTCCCCGGAGAGCGTCACGTCTCTTGTGGACGGTGCGCTCGACGGCGGCGTGCCGCTGGTCCTGCACGACCCGGGCGTCGTCACCACCGACACTTATCAGGTGCTGCTGAAGGCGCGCGTCACCGAAACCGAATTCCTGGACGTCGCCCACGACGGCAGCGAGATCGACCACGCCCTCACCGCGACCTCGACGGCCAAGGAGACCGCGGGCCACGGGTCGTCCTACGGCGGCCAGGTTCGCGGCGCCGGCCGCGGTTTGTTCTCCGACAGCCACCCGAAGGTCAGCGGCTACGACGGTGTCTACAAGGGAGTGTCCGGCACCCGGACCAAGAGTGACCAGACGACCGCGACCGGGACGAAGACGACGTCGAAAACGGCGTCGTCGAGCGGGCCCTCGGTGCGGTACCGCGCGCGGATGACCTTCGAGCTGGTCGTCACGCGCGGCGGCAAGACGTTCCCGGTCACGTCGCAGGACGCCGATGTCGTGGTCCGGGCGGCGGCCGACGACCAGAAGATCAGCACCGGTCCGGCCTCGACGGACCACAACGCGGCGGCGACGAACGTCAAGGCCTTCACCGACGCCGACCTCAGGACCTGGCAGGACGGCGGCCACGGTGCCCTGCCGCCGTCGGCGACGACCGAAGGCCTGCGCGGCGCCGCCGAGGTGCGCGCCGCCGCCCGGCAGGCACTGCGGACCGCCGGGGCCCGCGACGGCCTGCTCGACACGACCACCCTCGCGCCCGCCCTCACCAACGAGATGCTTCAAGCCCACCTGCCCGAGCTGGTCAAGGGCCCGCTGCACGTCCCCGAGCTGCACGAGGCCGCCGTGCTGCGGTCCGGCCACGGCACGGTGAAGGTGTACGCGCGGGTCGTCAACCCGAAGCTCACCGGGCTCAGCGACAGCGTGAAACTGGAGCACTCGGCCACCGAGACGGCGAGCTTCACCGGCGAGGCCAAGGCGTCGTCCAGTTCCGAACAGCAGCACAACCTCGGCGGTGGCGGCATCACGGACACCGCGCAGAACGCGCACTCGTGGGGCGGCCTCGACACGCGCTCGCCCGACCCGACCACCGAGCCGACGTCGTCGACGTCGGCCGGGGACCCGTCGGTGACCGGCAAGCCGAAGGGCCGCACCGGGCTGGTCGGCTTCGACGTCGAGTACCGCGTGGTCGCCGACCTCGGCGGCGGGCGGACCGCGGCCGTCGAGGTGAAGGTGCCGTCGTCGGCGCTGGTCCGGATGACCGACGCCGATGTCGAGGCGTTCCTGAAGACGAAGCTGCCGGACACCCTGAGCCAGGCCCAGGACGCGGTGAAGGACGCCGCCGAGGCGTGGCGGACCGCCGAAGAGGCCGTCGACCAGGCTCAGCGCCGCGCCGACGACCGCTGGCTCGACCAGCAGGAGGGCTCGCGGAAGCTGACCGAAGACGGCCCGGCGCTCGGCGTCGACACCTCGGGCGACGCCGTGCGGGCACTACGGGACGCGCTGGCCGTGGCGGAAACCGACGCGCGGGACGCGGGCGCGCGACTGCGGGCGGGCAACGCGGAAATCTCCCGGCTGAACGACGTCGCCGATCAGGCGCTGACCCTCGCCGCGGCCGCCGAACCCGGCTCGGCCGAGCAGCGCGGGTTCCTCGGCACGCGCGGCAAGGCCCTGGAAGACGCGGCCGCGGTCCGGGCCGAGCAGCCCGAGCTGACCCGGGCGCGCGGCGCCGCCCAGGACCGCGCCGAACGTCTCGCCGCCGTGCTCGACGACCACCGCAACGACCGCGCCGACCAGGTTTCCCGCCGCGAGGCCGCGCTCGACGAGGTCGCCGAAGCCCGCCGCCGGGCCGACGAAGCCCGGCAGGCCTGGTGGGACGCCAAGCGCGAGCTGGACCGGCGGCTCGACGCGTTCGACCCGTCCACTGTGGACGCCGTGCTGGCGCAGGACACCGTCACCGGTCTCGACACCGGGACCGGCCTGCCGTACGACTTCGACGTCTCGCAGATCGAGGCCCGCCCGGTCACCGACCGGTCCGGCCGGGTCGTCGCGGTGTCGTTCCTGCCCGCCGCCGAGCACACCGCGGACATCGAACGCGACTGGGCGGACGACCACGCGGACACCGTCGGCTCGCTGCCCGAAGGCGCGACGCCGGAGCGGACCACGCGGCTGCTCCGGGACGGCGCGAAACCGGACCTGCACGGTCGCGCGTTCGGAGAATGGGCGACGCAGGCCCCGGCGCCGTGGGATTCGAGCACGTTGTTCGTCATGGCCCACGGCCGGCCGCAGTCGGTGAAGCTCACGCTGCTCGGCGGGCGCACCGTGCGGGTCGACGGCGCCGCGTTCGCCAAGATCCTCGCCGCGTCGAAACCGTTCGCACAGGCGGCAGGGTCCGCGCGGCCGTCGGTCACGCTCATCGCTTGCAGCACCGGCAAGCTCGACGGCCCGGGCGGCGTCGCCCACGACTTCCAGCGCGCGCTGGCCGACCTGGGTGGCCCGCTGCGGGTGCACGCGCCCACCGAGCCGGCGCTGTTCGGCCGTCCGTCGGCGACGCTCGGCCAGGCGACCGGCGCCGCCCGCGGCTTCACGACCGTGACCGACGGCGGGCACTTCGCGACCTTCGGCCCGCGGTTCACCGGCGAACCGGCCGACCGGCCGGGGACGTCGGTCGAGTTCGACGCGCCCGTCGCGACCCCGCTGCTGGACTCCGCCGGCGAGGTCCGCGGGGTGAGCTTCCTCGAACCGGCCGAGGCGGCGAAGGTGCAGGCCTGGCTTTCGCAGACCACGGGGGAGAACCTCCTCGTCGAGGCGGAGCCGGACGAGATGCGCGAGTTCGCCGCCGGCACGCGGCCGTCGTTGCGCGGCCGGGGCCCGGGGGAGGGCGGCGTGCTGGTCCGCGCGCCGTGGGCGGACGAACTGGCGCGGGGGAAGACATTCCTCGTCACCGGGCACGGCGAGGAGACCCGAACGAAGGTCTTCGCCGACGTCGACGGCGAACGGCGCGCGGTGTTCGTCGACGGAACCACGCTCGCTCGCTTGGTCACGGCGTCCCCGGCTTTCGTTGCGACACAACCGGAATCGGTGACGCTGTTCCCGTGCGCGGCCGGGCGCCGTCCCGGACCGGGCGGGGTCGCGCACGACTTCCACGCGGCCTTCGGCGGCCCGGTGCACGCGGCGACGGACTCGGTGCTCGCCAACCGCCGCGGGCCCGGCGAACCCTCGGCGCCGCTGTTCGGCGCCACCGACGACGCGTTCACGGCCGTCGTCCGCGGCGGGCACTGGACGACCTTCGGGCAGCCCGTCGACGGCGGCGCGGTCGTTGACGAGCTGGCCGGCGCCGTGGCCAAGGACTGGCGGTACGCGCGTCCGGAACCCGCCGCGGGACCGGTGCCGCTGGCCGACCGCGCCCGGACCCTCGAGGTGGTGCGGGAAGCCGTCGCGACGACGCTCGCCCTGCGCGATCCTGGGCCGGTGCTGGCTCAGCACGAGCGGCCGGACCTGATCCGGGCGGTCGTCGACCGGCACCTCGGGTACCGGGACGCCGACCTGGCGACCGGCGCGCGGGAACTGGCGCAGGCGGTGCTCGTGGCCGACACCGGCGAGGGCTCCCTGCCCGCCATCAGCCTTTCGGGGACCGGCGCCGGCGCCGTCGCGAAGACCCTGGCCGGACACCTCGGCGCGGCGCTCGCGCACGACGTCCTGGCGCGGGTGCCGGTGAAGATCCGCGGCGGCGAAGGGGGATACGTCGACATTTCCTTCGCTTCGACGCGGCTGCGGGTCGACCCGGCGGTCGGGGAGATCGTCGGGCGGCTCCGGGACGGCCTGCCGGTGGTGCGGCTGGACGCGGTCGCGGACGCCGTGGCTTCCCACGAGAATCCCGGTCTACTGTGGACGTCCGTGCTGGCCGCCATGGCGGGTTCACCCGACTTCGCCGGCGCCACCCACGTCGTCGACCGGAAGTTCGACGCGACGTCGGGGAAGTGGCGGCCGGTCGGGGTGTCCGTCCGGGACTTCTTCCCGGCGATGGGCAAGGGCGAGTGGCGGGACGGCCTCGTGTACCGGCCGCTGGGCCCGGGTGGGTCCGAAGTGGACACGGCCCGTGCGCTGGCGGAGTCCATTGTGGAGCACCTGGGCGACGGCTTGCCCGCGCCGGCCGTGCCCGGCGCCCTTGTGGCGGACGTCCAGGCGGAGCTGCGGGCGTTGACCCCGCCCGGGGTGGCGCCGTTCGTGCTCGACGGTGCGGCGGACCCGGCCGCCGCGGCCGGGCTCGCCGAGGAGTTCGCCCTCCTGCAGCTGCACGGCGTCACCGACGTCGTCACCGGCCGGGACGACGTCCTGGACATCGCGGCCCGAATCGCCGAGGGCCTGGACGTCGGCGCCGCGGCGGACGCCGTCGACGCGCTGGCCCGGCACGGCGCGCTGCGGCCGGGGCTGGTGACGGTCGCGCTGGACGCCGTCCTGGCCGCGCCGGACGCCGAGACCCGCGCCGGTGCGGTCGCGGCGGTGCTCGGGCAGCTGTCCGATGTGGAACTGCCGACCGGAGTCCTGCGCGAAGCCGTGCGCGGGGTGCTGGACGGGACAGCCCGCGTCGACGTCACTCGGCGGGCGCTGTGGCTGATGCGGCGGTTCCGGGTCACGAACCTCGCGTGGCTCTACCGGTGGCGGATCGCGGAAGGCGTGCGACGCTACCAGGAGCAGGAGAAGGCGGCGTCGGAACGATCGGCCCGGCTGACGGCCGCGGTGGGAGGACTGGGCGATGACGGCTGAGAAGTGGGTCCTGCTGATCGACCCGGCGTGGCGGCCGGAGCCGTCGGCCCCCGACCGCACCCACGTGGTCGGCGGCTGGCTCACCTCGGCGGACGGCTCGATCGGCGCGTTCGAGCCGAATCCCGCGTACGAGCCGTCGGGCCCGGACAGCCCGGCGGACCCCCTGGACGCGGTCTTGCGCCTGCTCGCGGCCGGTGACGCGGAGTTCGCCCAAGTGGCGTCGGTGTTCCGCCGGGCTCGCCCGGCGCTGGCCCTGGACGCGGCGGGCGCGCCCCTGACAGCGCCGTCACCGGACGGGGTGCCCTGCCTGCTGGCGGCGACGGCCCCCACCCACCGCGGCCGCGTCCGGACAGCGGGCTGGCGAGCGGTGGACGCGGCGGAGCTGGCGGAGCTGCTGGCCGAGCGGCCGGGCACGGACCTGCTGCTCAACCCGGGAGCCCCCGGCTGCACCCGGCTGCCCGCGCAGACCGTCCGGGATCTCACGCGCACCTGACCGCGGCACCTCGACGAGAAAGGCACTGCTTCGCACCTGGGCGGTAGGCGGTGTGGCGGCGGCGCAGGCCGCCGCCGGCGTCAAACAGCCGGATCGTGCTGCTGGGACTACGGTGATTCGGTGCGCGGTAGAACGGCGAAAATCGCGGTGTGGGGAGGACTTGCCGCGGTCGTGCTCGCCGCGGTTGTCGTCCCGTCCGTTCTGCCTGCTTCGTCCGACGACTACCGGGATTTCGCCCTGTCGGCGGCCGAAAAAGCGCTGTCGCAGGTCCGGACCGCCGAGCTGGTGGTGACGGCCGACGCCGAGGGAAACGTGCTCCCGCCGTACCGGTCGGCGGTGCTGTGGCAAGCCCGCGACACCCTGGCCACGGCGACCAGCGACTTCACCAGCGAAGAGGTGCCGGATGCCGCTGCCCTCGCTGTGCACGACGAGTGCCTGCCGGTGCTGAGCGCCGCGGCGGCCGAAGTAGCGGCCGTGAGCACGGCGGCTGATGCGGGGCCGGACGCCGAACGCGCGTTGGCAGCGAAGCTGCGCGGTACCGGTGACCTCCTGGCCGGCTTCCTGGAGCGCCACCGATGAAGAAGATCCTGGCCGTCACCTTGGGGATCCTCACGGCGATCGGTGGTTTCGTCGACATCGGGGACCTCGTCGCGAACTCCCAGACCGGCGCCCGGTTCGGCATGCGGCTCGCGTGGGTCGTGATCGTCGGCATCGTCGGGATCTGCGTGTACGCGGACATGGCCGGCCGGATCGCCGCGGTCAGCGGCCGTCCGGTGTTCGACCTGATCCGGGAACGCCTGGGCCCGCGGATCGCCTTGGTGAACCTCGTCGGGTCCTATCTGGTCACGATGCTGACGCTGGGCGCGGAGATCGGCGGGGTGGCGCTCGCGCTGCACCTGGCGACCAGCGTGCACTACCTGCTGTGGGTGCCGGTCGTGGCGGTCGTGCTCTGGGTGGTGTTGTGGCGCACCAAGTTCGAGACCCTCGAGCGGGTGTTCGGTCTGCTGGGCCTGGCGTTGGTCGTGTTCGTCGTCGCGCTGGTGACGCTGCCGGTGCCGTGGGCCGACCTGCTCGGTGAGGTCGGTGGGGGACCGCCACCGACGGAGAACTGGGCCACCTACGGGTATTTCGCGGTCGCCTTGTTCGCGGCCGCGATGACGCCGTACGAGGTGTTCTTCTTCTCCTCCGGTGGAGTGGAGGAGAACTGGACGCGCAAGGACCTCGGCACCGAGCGCGTCAACGTGTTCGTCGGGTTCCCACTCGGCGGCCTGCTGTCGCTGGCGATCATGGCGTGCGCCGCGGTCGTGTTCGAGCCGGCCTCGGTGAAGGTAGACGCGATCACTCAAACGACGCTGCCGGTCGGGCTGGCGCTGGGCAAGCTCGGCTTGGCGGTGGTCATCCTTGGCGTGTTCGCCGCGACGTTCGGGGCGGCGCTGGAGACCGGGCTGTCCGCCGGCTACACCGTCGCCCAGTACTTCGGCTGGGAGTGGGGCAAACGCGTCGCCCCGCGCCGCGCGGCCCGGTTCCACACCGTCGTGCTGGTCAGCGTCGTGCTGGGCGCCGCGCTCTTGCTGACCACCATCGACCCGGTGCAGCTGACCGAGTACACGCTGCTGCTGTCCGCGGTGGTCCTGCCCCTGACGTACCTGCCGATCCTCGTTGTGGCGAATGACCGCGACTACCTCGGCGACCAGGTCAACGGCCGGATCCGCAACGTCCTGGGCGTCACCTACCTGGGCGTCATCCTGGTCGCGGCGGTCGCCGCGATCCCGCTGATGATCATCACCGGAGCCGGCCAATGACCACGCTGAGGATCGACTTCCACCTCCTCGACCGGCAGATCGTCGATCTGGCGGGCCGGAAGGTCGGCAAGGTCGACGACGTCGAGCTGGCCGTGGGGGAGGACGGGCGGGTGCGGGTGGTCGCGCTGCTCGTCGGCCAGGTCGCCCTCGGACGGCGGATCGGCGGCCGGTTCGGCCGCTGGCTCGCCGCGGTCGCTGCGCGGCTGCGTGCGGAGAAAACGCCGGCACCGCTGCGGATCCCGTTCGAGCACGTCGGTGCTGTCGGGAGTCACCTGACCCTTTCGTTGCGTGCCGAGGTCTTGACCGAGCCGCCGCTGGAGAAGTGGCTGCGGGAACACGTGATCGGCCGGATTCCGGGAGCTCGTGATGCGCGCAAGTGAGGTGCTGGGTGCGACCGCCTACGACGCACGGGGGCGGCGGCTCGGGCGGATCGCCGACCTGATCACCGACGTGGACAGCGCCGGTACGCCGGTGATCCGGGCGGCGCTGATCGCTCCTGGCCGGCGTGTCCGCTTGCTCGGCTACGGGCGGGAGGAGATGAGCCGGCCGTGGCTGATCGACCGGATCGCCCGGTGGGTGCACGGGGACCTGCGAGAGGTCCCGTGGACCGACCTGAGCTTGGACGCCGGAGCGGCCGGTGGGGGCGCGTGAGTTCGACAGGTGCCCCGACCGCGGCGCACGACCAGCAGCGGCGGAAGCCCGGCGGCTCCGAACACCTTCGGGTCCCTGCCCCGGCCGGTGAATCGCGGCAGGATGCCGACGCCCGGCAGGTGATCATGAGAGGCCTGAAGCTGCTGGAGGCAGTCCGTTGAGCGAGGTGTTCGCCGCCGACGACGAAGTCGGGGGCGACCTGGCGCGGGTGGATTGGACGTCGACACCGCTGGGCGTACCGGCGGGCTGGCCGCAGAGCCTGCGGACCGCGGTGAGCATCCTGTTGTCGTCACGGTTCTCGATGTGGATGGCCTGGGGCCCGGAGCTGACGTTCTTCTGCAACGCCGCCTATCGCCGGGACACCCTGGGCCGGAAGTACCCGTGGGCGCTGGGCCGGCCGGCGAGCGAGGTGTGGGCGGAGATCTGGGACGACATCGGTCCCCGGATCCAGACGGTGCTCTCCACCGGCAAGGCGACCTGGGACGAGGCGTTGCTGCTGTTCCTGGAGCGCTCGGGCTACCCGGAGGAGACCTACCACACGTTCTCCTACAGTCCCTTGCGCGACGACACCGGCCAGGTGGTCGGCATGCTCTGCGTCGTCACCGAAGAGACCGAGCGGGTCATCGGCGAGCGCCGGATGGCGATGCTGCGGGACCTCGGCTCGGACCCGAGCGTCGTGCAGACCGAACAGCAGGTGCTCGCCTTCGCCGGCCGGCAACTCGGCCAGGACCTGCGTGACCTCCCGTTCACCCTGACCTACCTCTTCGATCGCGCGGGCGCCGTGCTCGTCGCGACGACCGGCGTCGAGGTCGAGCCCGCGGCCACCGCCTGGCCGGTGGATGCCGTGGCCGGGGGAGAGGCGGTGGTGGTCGAGCTGGACAGCGCGGTCTTGCCGGAGCTGCCGACGGGCTCGTGGCCGGAGCCGCCCGACCGCGCCCTGGTCGTGCCCCTGCGGCAGCAGGGCAGCACCCCGTACGGATTCCTGGTGGCGGCGTTGAACCGCTACCGCGAACTGGACGACGGCTACCGCGGCTTCATCGACCTGGTGGCCGGGCACATCGCCGCGGGCATCGCCAGCGCCCGCAGCTACCAGGCCCAGCAGCGCCGGGCGGAAGAACTGGCGGAGCTGGACCGGGCGAAGACGACGTTCTTCTCCAACATCAGCCACGAATTCCGGACGCCGTTGACGCTGATCCTGGGGCCGGTCCAGGAGCTGCGTGGCCGCTGGGCCGAGGCGGACGCGCGGGACCGCGAAGAGCTCGAGGTCGTGCACCGCAACAGCCTGCGGCTGAGCAAGCTGGTCAACACCCTGCTGGACTTCTCCCGGATCGAAGCCGGCCGCATGCGAGCCAGGTACGAACCGGTCGACCTGGCCGCGGTCACCGCCGAGCTGGCCAGCGTGTTCCGGTCGGCCGTCGAGAGAGCCGGGCTGACGTTCACCGTCGATTGCCCGCCTCTGCGTGAGCCGGTGCACCTGGACCGCGGCATGTGGGAGCAGGTGGTCTTCAACCTGCTCAGCAACGCCCTCAAGTTCACCTTCGACGGCGCCATCACCGTCACCGTCGGGCGTGACGACGAACGCGCGGTCGTCACCGTCACCGACACCGGCGTCGGCGTGCCCGCCGCGGAGATGCCGCGCCTGTTCGAGCGGTTCCACCGCATCGAGAACACCCGCGCCCGTTCCGGTGAGGGCAGCGGTATCGGGCTGGCGCTGGTCCGGGAGCTGGTCGAGTTGCACGGGGGCACCATCGCCGCCGAGAGCACCGAAGGCGCAGGCACCGCGTTCGTCGTCCGCCTCCCCTTCGGCGCCGCCCACTTGCCCGCCGAGGCGCTCGCGCCGGCCGCGACCCACGCCGCCCCCTCTCCCGTCGCCGAGCAGTACGTCCAGGAAGCCCTGCGCTGGCTCCCGGACGAAGCCCACGCGGACAACGCGCCGCGCCCGGCGGAAATCAGCGCCGCCGTTCCCGCGCGGGTCCTCGTCGCCGACGACAACGCCGACATGCGTGAGTACCTGACCCGCCTGTTGCGGGACGCCGATTACGTCGTCACCACCGCTGTCGACGGCAGGAAGGCGCTCGAGGCGGCCCGCACGGATCCGCCGGATCTGGTGATCAGCGACGTGATGATGCCGGGCCTGGACGGCCTCGCCCTGGTGGCCGAGCTGCGCGGGGACGCGCGCACGGCGGCGGTGCCCGTTCTGCTGCTGTCGGCTCGTGCCGGGCAGGAAGCCGCCATCGAAGGACTGCAGGCCGGGGCCGACGACTACCTGGTCAAGCCGTTCGCCGCCGCCGAACTGCTGGCCCGGGTGCGGGCGAACGTCGAACTCGCGCGCCTGCGCAATCACCACGCCCGCTGGCGCACCGCGTTGGTGGATTCGCTGCAAGAGGCGTTCTTCGTCTGCGACGAGCACGGCTCGGTCGTCGAGATCAACGCGACGTTCACCGACATCCTCGGGTTCGGTCCGGAGGGTCTGCCCTACGAGCCGCTCCACCCCTGGTGGCCGGACGCCGCCACCGACCCCGATGCCCACGAGCAGACCGCTGAGGCGTTCGCCGTGCTGCTGGGCGATCCGCAGGGCAGCTACACCGTTCCGGTCACCCATCGCGACGGGCACCGGGTGTGGGTCACGGCCAGCTTCAACCACGTCGACGACCCGGAAACCGGCCGCCAGGTCACGGTGGGCACCTTCCGCGACGTCACCGGCGAGCACTACACCGTGCAGCGCCAGGCCGCGCTGGCCACGCTCAGCCAGCAGCTCGCCCAAGCCGACACCGTGGCCGAGGCGGTGACGGCGTCGGTCGAGGAGTTGCGCCGCGTGTGGAAGGCGCGACGGGTCCTCGCCGTGACCTTCCCCGCGCTGGCTGAGCCACAGCTGGTGTGCGCCGGTGAGCCGCGGCAGTGGACACAGCTGCCGCCCGAGGTGCGGCAGACGATCGAAGCGTTGCGCACCGGTGACCCGCTCATCCCCGCCACCGGTGATCCCGGGGCCGTCGGCGTCGCGCTGCAGCATCCCGCCGGGGTGCTGGTCCTGTGGCTGGAGCTGGCCGAGCGGCGGCGGTTCACCTCGGAAGACGAGACGTTGCTGACGGTGCTCGCCGGACGGCTCGGCCAGGGCCTCTCGCGTGTTCACCAGCACGACCAGCAGCGGGAAACCGCACTGGCGCTGCAGCACGCCATCCTGGGCCCGCAGAACCTACCGGGTGCTTTCGCCGTGCGGTACCAGCCGGCCACCCGTCCCCTGCAGGTCGGCGGCGACTGGTACGACGTGGTCGACCTCGATGACGGACGCATCGCCCTGGTCGTCGGTGACTGCGTGGGGCACGGCCTGGCCGCCGCCACCGTCATGGGACAGCTGCGCAGCGCCTGCCGCGCCCTGCTGCTCGAGCACTCGACCCCGGCCGCGGCCTTGGCCGCGCTGGACCGGTTCGCCGCGAGGCTGCCCGGCGCCACGTGCACCACGGCCCTGTGCGCGGTGCTCACCCCGGAAACCGGCGAGCTGGCCTACTCCAGCGCTGGCCACCCGCCACCGGTCCTGGTCCACGCCGACCGCACCACCCAGCTGCTGGAGGACGGCCACTCCGTCCCGCTGGGCGTGCGCGCCGACGTGGCTCGGCCCGAGGCCCGGATCGTGATCCCGCCGCGCGGCACCCTGTTGCTCTACACCGATGGCCTGGTGGAACGTCGGCGCCGCCCGCTCGACGAGGGCATCTCCCGTGCCGCCGAGCTTCTGGAGAACAGCTCCACCACGACGCCCGACGAACTCGCCGACAAGCTCATGACCGGGCTGGCGCCCGCGGCGGGCTACGAGGACGACGTCGCCGTGCTCCTCTACCGCCAGCCCGGCCCGCTGGACATCGGCTTCCCGGCCGACGCCGGCCAGCTGGCCCCCACCCGCCGGGCCCTGCGCGGCTGGCTCGACCGGTGCGGCCTGGACGCGGAACAGATCCAGAACGTCCTGGTCGCCGTCGGCGAGGCGGTGGCGAACGCCATCGAACACGGCCATCGGGACACCCCCGGAGATCCCATCCGGCTGAGCGCGATCGCCCTGGCCGACCAGGTGCACGTGACCGTCACCGACTCCGGCACCTGGAAGGCCCCGCAGCCGAGCGAGAACTCCCGGCGCGGTCGTGGCATGACCTTGATGCGGGAACTGGTGAGCGAGGTCAGCGTTCACCCGACCACCGGCGGCACGGCCGTCCACTTGCACGCGAGGATCCCGGTATGACACCGCTCGCCCTGGAAACCTCCCGCCGCGACGACGGCAACCGCGTGCTGACCGCGACCGGCGAGATCGACCTCAGCAACATCGCCGACTTCAGCCGCGCACTCGACGATGCCACGGCCGACGGCCCCCTCGTCGTCGACCTGCGAGCGGTGGACTACCTCGACAGCAGTGGGATCAACGCCCTCTTCGCCCACGTCGACCAGGTGAGCCTCCTCATCAACCCGGTGCTCGAACCGGTGCTCACCGTCAGCGGCCTGATCCCGCTGGTCCACGTCGAATAGCCGGCCGATCGTGCTGGACCGGCCGTAGCGAGTGTCGGCGGGCGGACGTCGGAAATTTCGCGAACGGCGACGCAACGCTGCCCGCTATATATCGTCTTCTGATATATATAGACCCATGGCAGAGCGGAGCATGTCCGAACAGACCTTCCTGGTGCTGATCGCGCTGGCGGACGAGCCGCGGCACGGGTACGGAGTCGTCCAGCGGGTGCAGGAGCTGTCCGAGGGGCGGGTGCGACTGCGGGTCGGCACCCTCTACGGCGTGCTGGACCGGCTGGTCGCCGACGGCTGGGCCGAGCACGACCGGGAGGAGATCCACCAGGGCAGGCTGCGGCGCTACTACCGGCTGACCGGGGCGGGCAGCACGGCCCTGGCCGATCAGACCCGGCGGCTGGCCGCGAACGTCGACACCGCCAGCCGGGTGCTGCGGGCCCGTGGCCAGTGGCCCCAGGTGGGGGAGCTGCGGGCATGATCGACGCCGAGACCCAGTACCGCAAGCTGGTGCGGGTGCTCCCGGCCTGGTATCGCGCCGAACGCGGCGACGAGATGGTCGGCACCCTGCTCGACCTGCACGGCGAGCGGGCCCGCGCGGCACTCTGGTCCGAGCTGTGGGCCCTGCTGGCACTGGGTGTGCGGACGCGGCTCGCGGGCCGGGCGGCACCTGCCCGGACGGTCGCACTGGGTGACCTGGTGCGGGCGGGTGTGCTCCTCGGCCTGCTCTGGGGTGCGCTCAAGTCCGCGGCCTACGTCGGCAACGAGCTCCGGCTCGTGCTCGAGCACCCTGGCGACGAGCTGTCGCCGCTCATGCACTCCGCGCTGAGGTCCTACCTGATCAGGCACCTTGTCCTGCTGGCGGCCGGCCTGGTCCCGCTTGCTCTGCTGGTGGACGGGTGGCGTCGCGCGGCGCGGATCGCCGCCGGGGCGATTCTGGCCGCCGGGGCGCTCTGGGGCTTGACCAGGTACTCGCTCAGTCTCGGCCCGGATCTGGTCGTGAACTACGCCCCGCAGTGGCTTCCGCTGGTGCTGTTGCTGCTGGCCTTCCACGCCGACGCCCCGCTGCCGCCGGCGCGCCCGTGGTGGTGGGCGATCGGCGGAAGCCTGGTCGCCGCCGTGACAGCCGAGTACGCCTTCGCGCACGGCGTCGGCAGGCTTGCCGGGCTGTCCCCGCTCCTCTGGCTGTGCACGGTGGCCGGTGCCGGATACCTGCTGCTCCGGCGCCGCACCGAACAGCGCGCGGCGGCGTCGACACTGGCGCTGGCCGTGTGCCTCGCGCTGGTGGTGGCGCAGACCCTGGTGGAGAAGCGCGCGTTCCATTTCCCTTTCGACGTGCTTGTGATCGCCCAAGTCAGTCTGGCCGGGCTGGTGGTGGTGGCCCTGACCGTCATCGGAATCCGTGACTACCGCCGGACCGTCGTGAATCACTGAGACTTCTCGATACCTTCTGTTCCCGGACAAGGATTTCTTGTGGACACCATTCCTGTCGCGCCCTCGCGCGCCCTTTTGCCGTCGCTCGACGTACCACGGTCGCGGGCGAGAATTCGCTGGAACGGCCTGCTTGCGCAGGTCACCGCGCTGATCATCGCGGTACTGGGCTACCTGACTCGCTGGATCTGCGACGACGCGCTGATCTTCACCCGGATCGTCGCGCAGATCCTGTCCGGGAACGGCCCGGTCCATTCCGTGGGAGAACGCGCGGAAGCATCCACGAGCGCGCTCTGGCAATGGCTGCTCGCGCTCGCCGGATTCGTTTCGGGGAACACCGATACCTCGGCGATCTCCTGGGTGCTCGGCCTGGCGCTCACCGCGGGCGGATTCGCCGTCGCGGTGGCCGCGACCCGGCGCCTGCACGGCCGGCCCGGTACCTGGCTGCTGCCTGCCGGCGTCCTCGTCCTGCTCGCGCTGCACCCGGTCTGGCAGTACGCGACGTCGGGCCTGGAGACCGGGCTCAACACGTTCTGGATGGCGGCGTGCTGGTGGCTTCTGGTGCGGCTGCGGGAAAACACGTCGGGCAAGGCGATCGCCGGCGCGGCACTGGTCATCGGGCTCGGCCCGCTCGTCCGGCCGGAACAGGCGCTGGTCGCCGCGGTGTTCCTCGTCGCGCTGTGGCTGCTGGTGCGGCCGGGCCCACGGGTGACGCTCGCGGCGGCCGGGGCGGCGGCCGCGCTGCCGCTGGGTTACGAGATCTTCCGCATGGGCTACTACGGCATCCTCGTCCCGATGCCCGCGATCACGAAGAACGCCGACGCGTCGAGGTGGGCCCGCGGGTTCACCTACCTCGCCGACTTCGCGGACCCCTACCTGCTGTGGATCCCGCTGGTGCCGGTCACGGTCTTGCTCGCGTGGCTCCTGCGGCGGACGCGTGCGGACCGGACCGGCCTGCTGGTGACGCTGACCCCGGTGGTGGCGGGCCTGCTGCTCCTGGGGTACGTGCTGAAGGTCGGTGGCGACTACATGCACGCGCGCATGGTGCTGCCGTCGCTGTTCCTCGTGCTGCTGCCGGTCCTGGTGATCCCGCGTTCGCGGACCACGGGGGTGCTCACGCTGGTTGTCGTGGTGTGGGCGCCGCTGTGCGCCGGGCTGGCCCGCTACCGGGAGGCGCCCGACGCGGTGCGCTCGATCGACGACGAACGCGCCTACTACCGCGCGTGGACCGGCAGCGAGTACCCGACGACTTCCGCGGACTTCACGCCGAGACAGCGGAACCTCCAAGACGCGGTGGCCGACGCGGTGAACTCCGGCAGGCGGCTGCTCATCTACCAGGGACCGCACGACGAGATCATCACCGCCCCGTTGCGCGCGGACCTGCCGGGGAGGGCGGCGGTGCTCGGCGTGTACCTCGGCACGGTCGGCATGCTGGCACCCGTCGACGTCGGGATCGTCGACTTCTGGGGGCTGAGCAACCCGATCGGTGCCCGGCTCGCCTTCCCGGAGGGCAAACCCGGCCATGCGAAGCCGTTGAGCAACACCTGGCTCGTCGCCGACTACGCGGCCCCGGAGGCACCGGTCTCGCCCGCGGGCAACTTCGCCTTCCGCGACGAGGTCACGCCCGCACAGGTGGCCGCCGCCCGGCACGCACTCGGCTGCGGCGACCTCGCGGAAATCCGACGTTCGACCCGGGAACCGCTGACGTTCAAGCGTTTCTGGGACAACCTGACCGGCGCGTGGCACCGGACCCAGGTCACCATTCCCCCGGATCCCTTCGAAGCCGAGCGCAAATTCTGCGGACGACCCTGAGTCGAAGAAGGACCGCCCGGCAACCACCCTGAGGCAGCGTCACCGCCTGGTGAGGTGGGCGGTCAAGCCGTCCAGCATGCGGTCCAGTCCGTAGTGGAAACTGTCACCACGGGTCTCTTCGACGTCGCCGCGATCGGTGGTGGCGAGTGCGTGCAACCGCGGGTACGGCTTCGTCGCCTCCGTCAACGCCGGCTGCAGCCGGTCGACCCATTCCTGTTCCGGGCGGCCGCTGCGAGCCACTGTGGTGAGCCATGCGGCTTCCGTGGTCGCCGTGCCGATCACGTAGGCCATCACCGCGCTCAAGGCGTCGTCCGCCTCGGCCAGTGTGCACCCGGTTTCCTCGAACAGGGCCAGCATCCGCTCGTTCAGCCGCATCACGTTCGGCCCCAGGTGTGCCAGGCCGGCCTGGCCGAGCACCGATGCGATCCACGGGTGCCGCAGCAGGACCGCCCGTGCGCTTGCTGCGCACGTCGTCACCGCGTGCCGCCAGTCTCCCTGGTGGATGTCCGGGACTTCGATCTGGCCGTAGACCTCGTCGACGACCAGCTCCAGCAGCTCGTCCTTGTTGGCCACGTGGCGGTACAGCGACGTGGCGGCGGCGCCCAGTCGCGCGCCCAGCGTCCGCATGCTCAGCGCCTCGGGCCCCTGGGCGTCCAGGAGTGAGCATGTTCTTCGACCACGACCACTGGCAGCGCCGCTTCGACGAGCTGCGCAGTGCCCACCACGTCCCCGGCGCGACCCTCGCGGTGCTCGCCGGCGGTGAGGTGCACGAACTCGCGACCGGGGTGTTGCACCGGGGGACCGGCGTGGCGGCGACGACCGACTCGGTGTTCCAGGTCGGCTCCATCACCAAGATCCACACCGCGACGCTCGTCATGCAGCTGGCCGAAGAAGGCAAGCTCGATCTCGACGCCCCGGTCCGCGACGTCCTGCCGGACTTCACCGTCGCCGACCCGGCCGCGTCGAAGACGATCACCGCGCGTCAGCTGCTGTCCCACACCAGCGGGCTCACCTGTGACTTCACCCGCGACACCGGGCGCGGCGACGACTGCCTCGCCGCCTACGTCGAGGCCGCCGGCGATGTCCCGCTCGACTGCCCACCGGGGACGGCGATCTCCTACAGCAGCGTCGGCTACAACGTGCTCGGCCGGATCGTCGAGGTGCTCACCGGCCGGACCTGGGACGACGCGCTGCAGGAAAGGCTCTGCGCACCTCTCGGCCTGACCCGCACGGTGACACTGCCCGAGGACGTCCTGCGATTCCGCGCCGCGATGGGACACCTCGGCGAAGGGGGCGCCGACCCCGACCCGGCGCCGGTGTGGAACCCGCTGCCGCGCTCGGCCGGTCCGTACGGCGGTGTCCTGTGCGCCACCGCGGCCGATGTCCTGAGCCTGGCCCGCCTGCATCTCGACGGCGGCGTCGCTCCGGACGGAACCCGGTTGCTGCGCGGGGAAACCGCCGCCGCGATGCGGCACCGCGAGACCGACTGCCCCGACAAGTGGACGGTCGATTCCGACGGCTGGGGATTGGGCTGGACGCTTTACGACTGGGACGGTACGCCCGGTTTCGGTCACGACGGTGCGACCATCGGCCAGTACGGCTTCCTCCGCGTGGCACCGGAGGCCGGCGTCGCCGTCGTGCTGCTGACCAACGGCGGAGGCGCTCGCCGGCTGTACTCCGATCTGTTCCGCGAACTGCTGCGCGAACTCGCCGGCATCCGGATGCCGGCACCGTTCGGGCCGCCGGCGCAGCCGCGGCCGGTCGCGCTCGGCGACCGCGCCGGTGTCTACCGCCGGGAAGGTGTGGAGATCACCGTTTCCGAACGCGACGGCCTTCCCCATCTGCGGTACGCGTTCGTCGACGGCATGGCCGAGCTCGCGCCACCCATCGAGACCGACCTCGTCGCCGTATCGGACACGGTGTTCGCCGGCCGCGCGGACGGCGCGTTCAGCGACGACTGGATGCCGGTCGTGTTCGCCACCCTCGTCGACGGCACCGCCTGCGTCTACATCGGCATGCGCGCCGCACCGAAGATCGCCTGAGCGCGGCATGTGAAACCGCTCGTCTCATCGAAATCCACGGCGCCGGGGTAACTGTGCGTCCACTTCGGACAGTGGGTTCGTCACCGCCGGTTCGCGCAGGTGATGCAGATCCGGGTGGCCGGCAGGGCGAGCAGCCGGTCGTCCGCGATCGGACCGCCACAGCGTTCACAAACTTCGTAGACACCGGCTTCCACCCGTTCGGTGGCCTTCCCGAGTGCCGCGAGGTCGTCCTGCGCCTGCCGCAGCAGGGCCTGGACCTGTGCTCGCTCGAAGGCGATGGTCGCGCCTTCGGGGTCGTGTTCGTCGTCGCCGCTGTCGAACTGCGACGCCGCCACGATGTCGTCGCGTTGCCGCGCCAGGGCCGTGACCAGCCGCTCGGTCTCGGCGCGGGCCCCTTCGATCAACTCCGTCGCGACGCGTTTTTCCACGCTTCAGACGATACGCTCGGTGCGCAGGGGCCTCCGCCGTCGAGCAACCAAGTCGACGACGTCGAAGTAGTCGTTCTGGAAAGTCGCGAGCCCGTCCCAGTACTTCTTGCCGTTCGTGAAGCCGGGCTGGTCGAGCAGGACGTGGAACTGGTCGAAGCTGGACCACGTCCCGAAGTTGATCAGGCGTTGCCCGTCGTGGCTGCGGTGGAAGTTGACGGTGCGCAGTCCCGGCGTGACCAGTGAGGCCGGCGCGCTGGCCGCTACCCGGTCGAGCAGGGTGTCGGCCTGGTCGTCGAGCACGGTGAACAGGCCGAAGTGCACCACCGGTGTGCTCTGTGGAGAGACCACGGTCGGGACTTCGTTGCCGTCGCGCCACATCAGGTCGTACGTCCGCCAGTCCAAGGTGCGCGCTGGGACTTCGAGAGCGTTGTCGGTGGTCAGCACTCGCGGTGCTGGTCGCGTGGCGGTGCCGATGCCGGAATCGAACCGGCTGTAGACGGTGATGCGGTTGTGGTCGCGGCTGGCGAGCACGACCGCTCCGCGGAATCCCTCGTTCCGGTGCCACTGGCGCACCCGTTCCACGACGGTGGGCAGAACGCGGGACTGTTCGTCGGTCCGCCGCGGGATCCGGTTGGGCGGCTGGGCGGTCGCGGGTTCGGTCTTCACCGGTTCGCCCAGTTCCAGTCGTTCGACGACGGCGACGACGTTCGAGTCGGTGGTGGTCTGCAGGGTGAGGCCGGTGGTGTTCACGTGTCCTCCGAAGCGATGGCTATTACGGGACTGGTCAGTACCGTAACTATTACGGTACTACGCAGTCCCGTAAGATGGCCAGCGTGATGACTGAACATTCCGGCGCATCTTCAGCGGTGGGGCGTCCGCGTGACCCCGTCCTCGAGCAGGCGATCCTGGATGCCGCGGTCGACGTGGTCGTGGAGCGCGGCTTCGCGGCGGCGAAGCTGGACGAGATCGCGAGACGAGCCGGGACGGGGAAGGCGGCGATCTACCGGCGGTGGGCCGGCAAGACCGCGTTGGTCATCGCCGCCGCGCAGCACCTGCAGGCCGATCTGTCGATTCCGGACGAGGGGACACTGCGCGAAGACCTGCTCGGCTGCGTCCGGCACTACGTTTCGCCGAACGCGAAGGCCGTGCTGGTGCTGGCCAAGGTGATCGCCGAGATGCCGCGCGACGGCGAACTGCGTGACGCCGCGGGCGCGTCGATCGGCCGCCCGGCGGCGGACGCGCTGCGCGCGGTCATCGAGCGGTGGGTCGAGCGCGGCGCTGTCGATCCGGCTGTGCCGGTCGATCTCGTGGCGTCGCTCGTTCCCGCGGTGGCGTTCCACCGGGTGGCGTTGCGGCACGAGGGACTCGATGAGGCCACGGCCGTCGCGATGGTCGACAACGTGCTTCTGCCGGCGTTGGGTGTCCGTCGAGGAGAAAGCTCGGCACCGGCGTCGTAGGCGCGGCCACCGATCCCACCAAAAGGGCACCGCATGGGCCATCTGACCGACGGGTGCGAGCCCGCCCTTGGCTGCGTCGTCAGACACGCCGCAGCTGACGACGCAGCCATGCCACTCGGGCAGCGATGGCGTCCCGCGAGAGCACGGCGTGAGGAACCACGACGTCGAACCCGTGGAACCCGCCGGGCCAGACGTGCAGCTCGACGTGGCCGCCCGCCTGCCACATGCGGGTTGCGTAGGCGATGTCCTCGTCCCGGAACGTTTCGGCCGACCCGACGTCGACGAACGTGGACGGCAGACCGGAGAGGTCCGCGGCACGGGAAGGCGCAGCGTACGGAGACACGTCCGGTCCGCCGCGAACGCCGTCGCCGAGGAGTGCGTTCCAGCCGGTCTCGTTCGAGGAGCTGTCCCAGATGCCGAGGCCGCGCATCTGTTGCGCAGAAGGCGAGTCGTTGCGGTCGTCAAGCATCGGCGACAGGAGCAGCTGGGCGAGGACGGCCGGGCCGGTGCGGTCGCGTGCCAGCAAGGTGACACCGGCCGCGAGGCCGCCGCCGGCGCTCGCACCGCCGAGGACGATGCGCTCGGGGTCGATGTCGAGCTCGTGGGCGTGATCCGCCACCCACACCAGGCCCGCGTAGCAGTCCTCGACGGGACCCGGGTGGGGTGTCTCGGGTGCGAGCCGGTACTCGACCGAGACCACGGCCATGCCCATCGGTTCGGCCAGGTCCAGCATCTCGGCCAGGCCGAACCGGTTGTCTCCGACGATCATGCCGCCGCCGTGGATGTGGTAGATCGCCGGGGCCGGGGTCGCCGCGTGCTTCGGGAGACAGATCAGCAGCGAGATGTCCGGTTCCCCGGCCGGCCCGGGCACCGTCCGCTCCTCCACGCTGTAGGCGCCGCCGCGCGCGAGGATCTCGTCGGTCGGGGTCTCCACCCCGGGGACGGGCTGACGCATCTCGACGATGTTGTCCGGACGGTACGCGTCGGGTGGGCGCAGGCCGGCCAGCATCTCGACGACGGGAGCGAGCTGGGGGTCGAAGGGTGGTGGCGGTCCGGCCGCCTGGGCGGAGGACCGGTCCGTGACTTGCGTGGTCATGTGTTCTCCTTGCTGTGCTCAGACGGTCGGAACAGTCCCGCCGTCGATCACGTACTCGGCGCCCACGATCGCCGAGGCGCGGTCCGAGACCAGAAACCCGACCAGGTCCGCGATTTCGCCGGTGTTCGCGAACCGTCCCAGGGGTACTCCGCCGAGGGAGTCGTAGATGGTCTGCTTGGCTGCTTCACGGGTGAGTCCGTTGCCCTCGGCGATCCGGTCCACGAACCTTTCGTAGGCTTCGGTCTCGATCCCGCCGGGGCTGATCGCGTTGACCCGTACGCCGCGCGGCGCCAGCTCGTTGGCAAGTCCCTTGCTGTACGTGCGCAGAGCGGCCTTCGCGGCCGCGTACGCCAGGGACGCGTCGTACTGGGGCAGTTCACGCTGGATCGAGGTGAAGTGCAGTACGACGCCCGCCCCGGACTCGATCATCGCCGGGAGAAGAGCCCGATCGAGCCGCACCGCGCCCAGGAAGTTGAGGTTCAGCTCGGTGAGCCACTGGTCATCGGTGATGACCGCGAATCCACCGGCCGGCGTCGACGCGCCTCCGACGACGTGCACCAGGATGTCGAGCGCGCCGCCGGTCTCGGCGATGCGGGCGGCCACCGCGTCGGTGCCTTCGATCGTCGTCACGTCCGCTTCGATGAATCGATCGGGGTGCTCGTACCCGGCGGGCATCGTTCGCGCCGTCACGTACACGTCGGCACCCAGCTCCCGCAGCCTCTCGGCGACGGCCTTGCCCGAGCCTTTCGAACCGCCGGTGACCAGAGCCCGGCGACCGTCGAGACGATCACGATCTGAACTGGACATTTTTCTCCCTTGAAGAATGGCTCGGTCAGGCGGTGTGGTTGGCGATGACGAGTTCGGCGATGCGGTCGTCCCGCACCGTGAACCGGTAGTCGAGTTCGGCGACGCCACCCGGGAAGGTGCCCTCGAGCCGCACGGTGACCACCCAGTGGGTGTCGTCGACGCGGTGGGCGCCGATCTGTTCGGTCGTGTACTCGAACTCGGACCCGGCGTCTCGCAGGAACGCGTGGGTCTGCTCCCGGCCGCGGAAGGTTTCGTCCTGGTCGACGATGACCGCGTCCTCGGTGAGCAACGACGAGGCGGTGCCGGCGTCGCGGGCTACGTGGGCGGCGAGGAATTCGCGGACGGGGGCCGGGAGCAGATCGGTGTGCTGTGTCATGAGCTCATCGTGTGCTCTCGCGGCGTGGGAGGGTCAAGCCGTGGACTCTCTCCCGGGGGGAGAGTCCAGAATGGAGGGATGCTGAGCATCGGGGAGTTTTCGCGGCTGACCCACTTGAGCGTGCGGACCCTGCGCCGGTACCACGAGGCGGCCCTGCTGGAGCCCGCCGTGGTGGACCAGGCCACCGGTTACCGCTACTACGGCGTCGACCAGATCCCGGTCGCGCAGGTCATCCACCGGCTGCGCGAACTCGACGTCCCGTTGAGCGATGTGCAGCGCATCCTGCGGACCCCCGATCCCGGTGTCCGGGCGGCCCTGGTCGCGGACCACTTGCAACGCCTGGAGGACGTGCTCGACCGCACCCGGGCCGCGGTCGTGTCGCTGCGACGCTTGCTGCGGCCCGACCCCGCGCCGATCGAGGTCGAGCTGCGTGCGGAGCCCGCCCGGACGGTCGCGGCGGTGGAGGCCGTGGTCGGGCACGGCGACGTCGAGGCCTGGTTCGCCGGCGCGATGGCCGAGTTGGCGGCGGCCGTCGGCGCCGCCGTGACCGGACCGCCGGGAGGGTGCTACGACAACGCCCTTTTCGAACAGGAACGCGGTCACGCGCTCGTCTACCTGCCGACCGCTGCGCCACCTCGCACCGGACGCGTGCACCCCGTAGTTCTGCCGGCCGTGGAACTGGCCGTTACCACCCACGTCGGCGAGCACGACGGCATCGAGGTCACCTACGGCGAACTCGGGACCTGGGTGGTGGAGAACGCGATGTCGGTGGCCGGGCCGGTGCGGGAGGTCTACGTTGTCGGCCCTGGTGACGCGAGCGATCCCGCTGCGTGGCGGACCGAGATCGGCTGGCCGGTCTTCCGCGTGACCTGAAGCGCCGCAGCCGGAGCTCAGCTCTGAGCGACCTCGGCGGTGTGCGCGCGGGTGTAGCGCTCGCCGATCACCTGGTCGCTCAGCGGGTCCAGCGCGGCGAGCGCTTCGGCGTCCAGGGTGAGTTCCAGCGCGGCCGCGTTCTGCTCCAGCCGGGCCGGGCTGCGGGTGCCCGGAATGGCCGCCACCGCCACCCCGAGCCGCTCGGTCTGCGCGTACACCCAGGCCAGCGCCACCTGAGCCGGGGTCGCACCCAGCCGGTCGGCCACTTCGCGCACGGTCTGCGCGATCTTCTCGTTGGCCTCGCCCGCCTCGCCGGCGAAGCGGGGGTTGGTACGCCGGAAGTCCTTCTCGCCCAGCGTGGCGCGGTCCAGGGTGCCGGTCAGGAATCCCCGCCCCAGCGGTGAGTACGGCACCAGCCCGACGCCGAGCTCGGCCAGCACCGGGGTGACCGCCTCGACGTCTCGGGTCCAGAGCGAGTACTCGCTCTGCACCGCGGTGATCGGGTGCACCGCGTGCGCCCGGCGCAGCAGCTCGCTGTCGACCTCGGACAGGCCCAGGTGGCGGACCTTGCCGGCCTCGACGAGCTCGGCCATCGCCCCGACGGTCTCCTCGATCTCCACGTCCTGGGGCGGGCGGTGGGCGTAGTACAGGTCGATCACGTCCACGCCCAGCCGCAGCAGCGAGGCGTCGCAGGCGCGCAGCACGTAGTCCCGGGCACCGCGGATGCGGCGGGCCCGGTCGCCGCCGCTGCGGTCGATGCCGAACTTGGTGGCCAGCTGCACCTGGTCCCGGCGGCCGTGGATGGCCCGGCCCACCAGCACCTCGTTGTGCCCGCTGCCGTAGGCGTCGGCGGTGTCGAGGAACGTGATGCCCAGTTCGAGGGCCCGGTCGATGGTGGCCAGGCCGCCGTCCCAGTCGGCGGCGCCGTAGCTTTCGCTCATTCCCATGCACCCCAGGCCCATCGCGCTGACGGTGAGACCGGGTGAGCCGAGGGTGGTTCGGGTGATCATGCGCGGGCACTCCTCCTGCCCGGTGGACCGGGCGGTACTTCGGGGGCTGACGAACGCCTGCGACGCTAGGACCTGGAGCGCGCTCCAAGTCAAGCCGTCGGGCCGGCCTCACCGACGGGTCGGACGCGGCAGGGGGAGAAGGTGGCGGCGTCAGCTGACATCGTGAGATAACGACCGGATATGCGCTTACGAGGTGGGGTGGTCGGCCCATCGGCCTTTCTTGGGCCCGGCGAACCACTCCGCGCGGCGGGCCAGGTCCTCGACCGTCGTCCCGGCCGCCGGGACGACGAGACCGTCGGGCCCCACCACGTCGATCAACGCCTCCTCGGCCCGCGCTCCGTCGTCCCAGTTGAGGCAGGACGGGCTCCAGCCGCCGCGGACGCCCCGGTCGTCGAAGTCGAGGCGGAGCGTGGCGATGACGGTGCGTTTTTCGATGCAATCCCGGGACACCAAGAGCCAGGGAGTGCCGTCGTCATCGGCGTGCAGCCAGTAGTCCGGTTCCGGAGCCAGCGAAGTCGCGAAGGCGAGTTCCCCGTCGGCCCGCCTTCGCGCCGTCCGCCCCCACTTCGAACGCTTCTGCCAGCCGGTGGCGCCCACGCCGTCCCGGGCCGCGGCGCGGAGTCGCCGTCACGGGTGTGGTCGCTGTTTGATGTGTGCGGCAAGGAGGTCGACGACTTCGGCGATCCGTGCCGCACGGAGATCCGGGCGGCGGGTGGTCGCATCGATCCAGCGGAGGTAGGCCTTGCGGTAGAACTGCGCCAGCGTGTCGAAGAAGGCAGCGGGCGGACCGGCGGCGATGACGGCGCGGAACTGCTGCGGGTGCACGGCCGTGATCGTCGCATGGTCGTCGCAACGCTCGGTGAGCGGCAAGAGCGTGCGTCGTGCTGATCAACTCATGGGCGGAAGCCAATCGCCTGTCTCGCGGTGGCGACCAAGTCCGACGGCATCGAACTCGTCGAAGTGCTCGCCCTTGACCACGCCATGCCACCGAAGCGCCCGGGAGATGGGGCTGCCCTCGGCCGGTATCGGCTTTCCTGTGGCCAGGTGCAGGGGGCCGAGCACTACCTGACCGCCGTCCCATACCTGTGCGGACTGGGTTCCGCTCCCACCGAAGTAGTCGGCCTCGACGTAGGTGACGGGACCGCCTGTCGAACAAGCGGCCAAGGCGCGGCCGAACCCGGCCGGTGCCTTCCAGAACACATCGAGCTTGGCCGCTCCGGCGACGGTGACCGCATCGAACAAGGCGTCGGTGATCGGTAGCAAGCAGAGGTGCTGGGTGAGCGGAACGAGGCATGCGTCCTCCGCCGTGCCCGCCAACTTCCGGAGGACGGGCTCGGTGGCGATGGCTCCCTGCAGCTGATATCCCACGCCCTTATTCTCGTTCCCAGCTGATCACGCGGGCCGGCGGGCGTCGGGATCTGCGACGGGGATCCAGCATGCCGGTCGGTCACCCGGCGATGTGTGGTTTGGCGGGTGCGGGGAAGGTGGCCAGTCCCGCTTCGGCCAGGCGGGCGGCACGGCGGACCTCCCGGCTCACGGCCTTGATCGCGTCCGGCAGGGGGTGGCCGGGGCGCACGTGGGTCCGGAGGGCGCGGAACTGGACCCGCCACAGGCCGAGGAGCGTCGCCGCGGCGATCTGGGGTTCCGGGTCGTCGGGATGCAGACCGGTCCGGGTGGCGAGTGCTTCGGCGGCGATGTCGACGAACCGGTCGGCGATGTCGCTCTGATATGCCCGCAGTGACGGGGTGTTCCGGATCAGGTCGCCGAACTTCCGGTACTGCGCCAGTGCGCGATCGCTGTCGGCGGCGAGACCCGTGGCGAGGCCGTCCAATTCGTCGTCGAGGATGCTCAGCATCGCCTCGACCGGGGTCAGCGCCGGGTCCGGCAGGTGGGTGCGCAACGCGTCGGCGGTGGCCTCGAGCCGGTCCAGGAGCAGCGCCTCCTTGCTCGGGAAGTAGTTGAAGACGGTCTTTTCGGACACCCCGCACGCTTCGCCGACGTCGGCCACCCGGACGGCGTCGAAGCCGCGTTCGAGGAACATCCGCGCGGCGGTGTCGGACAGCTGCCGGCGCATCGCGCGCTTCTTGCGCTCGCGCAACCCTTCCACGGCCGGCCGGCCAGTTCCCGTTGTCGTCACGCGACCATGCTACTTCAGTCACCGGAAAAGTTCTGCTACAGTAATTTTATAGCCACTGAAGTAAAGGAGTCGGCTGTGTCTGAGATCCACATCGTCCGCGACTACCCGCACTCGCCCGTGAAGGTCTGGCGCGCCATGACCGACCCGGACCTGATCCCGTACTGGACGTCGACCGGGAAAGGCGCCCGCGCCGAGGGGTTCGAGCCGGTGGTCGGCACCAAGTTCCGGTTCGTCGCCAAGCCGATGCCCGGCTGGCGGGGCATCGTCGACTGCGAGGTGCTGGAGGTCCGCGAGCGGGAACTGCTGCACTACACCTGGATCGGCGCCGAGGGGGAGACACCCAGCCACGTCCGTTACCGGCTCGAACCCACCGGCGGAGGAACCCGTTTCACCTACCACCACACCGGGTTCACCGGCATCGGCGGATTCGCCATGGCCAAGCTGCTCGGCTCGGTCCGGACCAGGATGCTCACCGTCGGCGTGCCTGCTCTGCTGGCCGAGCTGGACGAGACCGGCGCACTGCTCCCGGACGCGGCCCTGCGGCTGACGCGACCCCGATGAACGTCCCCGCCCAGGTACTCGCGCTCGTCGCGGCGCTGATGCACCTGTGGATCTTCACGATGGAAAGCGTCCGCTTCAGGCGGCCGGAGGTGCACGCGATGTTCGAGGTGCGCGCGGCGGATCTCGACGTCGTCCGCCCCTGGGCGTTCCACCAGGGTTGCTACAACGCACTCCTGGCCCTGCAGGTGCTCGCGGGGCTGACCGCGGTGCACTCGGGCGCGACCGCGGCCGGCCAGGCTCTGGTGCTGGCCGCGGGTGTTTCCATGCTCGCGGCGAGCGTGGCGCTGTTCGCCTTCGACCCCCGCCGGGCGCGGATCAAGGGCTTGCTCGGCCAGGGCGCACCCGCCCTGGCCACGCTCATCGCCCTGATGGCCTGAGTCGCCTTCAGCGAAGCGTGCCGACGGCTTCCGGCACGTCCTGGTGGACCACGGAAGCGGTCTGACCGCGTACCCCGCGATTCGCGCTGGTGAGCCGGTCGCCCGTCAGTTCGTCGCCGGGTAGTCCAGGCCGTCGCCCAGCAGATCGAACACCTGCCCGTACAGCTCCGAGGCCCGGCGTGACGGATCCAGCGCGCGCCGGGCCTCCACGGCCGCGGGGGCGGCGCAGAGCGCGACGGCGGCGACGAGGCCAGGGCGCGGATCCGTCGACGGCTCGACTCCCATCCGTTGCCCGAGCAGTCCCCGCACTTCGGCCAGCCGGGCCGTGCTGTGGTCGGCCGCCGCGGCGCGCACCGTCGGGTTGCTCGCGACCAGCGACTGGAGCTGGTGGAACCGGAGGGCGTCGCAGTCCTCGTCCTTCTCGTACCGCCGCAGCGTGTCGACCACGGCGGTGCGCAGCGCGGTCAGCACCGACTCCTCGGCCGGGCGGGTGCGCAGCGCCTCGACGATCGCGTCGTGCTGCTCGGTGAGCACCGAGAGCGCGGCGTCCTCCTTCGAGCTGAAGTAGCGGTGGAAGGTCCGCGCCGACACGCCGACCACCTCCGCGATCTGCTCGACCGTCGTGTCGGCGAAGCCCTGTCGCGCGAACAGCTCGTACGCCGCGTCGATCAGCGACCTGCGGGTACGGACCTTCTTCCGCTCGCGCAGACCCGGGGTGCTCATGGCCGCGAGCTTACCCAACCCCCGCCAGATCGAGTCGTCGCCAGACAATTGTCTTATTGCGACAACTGTCAGAGTGCGACATTATCGGTCGCATGAGCCTCTCGATCCGCAACTCCGGCCCGTTCTGGCGGCTCCAGCGCCGGGCCGCCCGCCTCAACACCGCCCTGTTCCAGGCCACGAAAGGCCGGGTGGGGGCGACGTTCCGCGGCGCACCGGTGCTGCTGCTCGACCATGCGGGGCGACGCAGCGGCACCGTCCGCACAACTCCGTTGATCTACCTCGATGACCGGCCCGACCTGGTCGTCGTCGCCTCCAAGGGCGGCTCCGACACGCATCCGGCCTGGTACCTCAACCTGCTAGCCATGCCGGTCACCGAGGTCGAGCTGCCCGGCGGGGTCCGCCGCGAGGTCCGGCCACGGCCGGCCTCGTCCGCCGAGCGCGCCGCCCTGTGGCCCCGGCTCGTCGCCGTCTACCCGCCCTACGCGGACTACGCCGGTCGCACCGAGCGGGAGATCCCGGTCGTCATCCTCGAACCAGCCGCCTGCACGACCCAGCGGGCGATCGTGCAGCACGGCTACGGCGCGGCCGACACGGTGCTGTCGGTTTCTGCCGCGCATCCCGTCGAGCCGCCGTCGCCGACCCAGGTCCGCATCCGCGTGCACGCGGCCTCGGTCAACCCCATCGACTGGCAGATGATCGAGGGCCACCGGCGGCTGCTGGTGAAGCGCCGGTTCCCGTACGTTCCGCTCTTCGACCTCGCCGGCGTCGTGACGGCCGCCGGGACCGAGGTCACCAGACTCCAGGTGGGCGACCGGGTGCACGCCGACAACAAGATCCACGGTGGCGGGGCCGGCGAGTACGTGAACGTGGAGCAGGAGCTGGTCAGCACCATCCCGCCGGGCCTCGGCTTCGCCGAAGCCGCCGCGCTGCCGCTGGCCGCCCAGACCGCGCTGCTCGCCATCGACAAGGCCGGGATCGGCGGGGGCAGCCGGGTGGTCGTGATCGGTGCCTCGGGTGGCGTCGGCACCTACGCCGTCCAGATGGCCAAGGCCCTCGGTGCTCACATCACCGCGGTCAGCAGCGCCCGCAACGCCGGCTTCGTCCGCTCCCTCGGCGCCGACGACGTCGTCGACTACACCACCGGCCGCTTCGACGCCGCCCTGCCCGCCGGCTCCGTCGACGCCGTCCTGGACTTCGTCGGCGGTCGTGCCCAGTGGCTGGCCGCCCGCACCGTCCTGGCCCGCGGCGGCCGCTTCGTCACCATCTCCCGTGACGAGGACGACCGCATCACCCTCGGCTCCGGCCTGCGCGTCGGGGCCGCCATCCTCGTGCGCCAGGCCCGCTCCCGCTTCGGCCGCCGGATCGCCTACATCCCGGTGTTCCTCGACGCTTCCCGCACCCTGCTCGACCGCGTCGACCGCATGGTCTCCGCCGGCGAGCTCAAGGTCCACATCGACCGCACCTACGGGCCTGCTCTCCCCGACGTCCTCGCCGCCCTCCACCACAGCAAGACCGGCCGGACCGTCGGCAAGATCGTCGTGGCGGTCGCCCCCGCCGACACCGCCTGAGCCGGTGGGGCGATCAATCGGCCCGGCGGGCCGCCTGCACCAGCGGGACGATGGTGGTGAGCGTGTGGTGGCGGTTCTCCGGGCTGGTCGCAGCGACGAGGTCCACCCTTGGGTCCCACGGGTGCTCGAGCATGCCGGCCACCGCCCGGGCCGTGTCGGTGTTCTCCAGCCGGTCGATCAGGTGCAGTGCCATGTCGATGCCGGCGGTGATGCCCGCGCCGGTCACCACCGGGCCGGTGTCGACCCAGCGCCGGTCGCGGACGACGTCGACCTTCGGGTGCTGACCGGCCAGCTCGTCCAGCACGAGCCAGTGGGAGGTGGCGGCCCGGCCGTCGAGCAGCCCGGCCGCGGCGTAGACCATCGCGCCGTTGCAGACCGAAGTCATGATCGTGCCGTGCTCGGCGAGGGCCCGCATCCGGGCCAGATGGGCCTGGTCGGCGTAGAGCGTGTCGATGCCCGCGCCGCCGGGGTGGACGACGAGGTCGGGCCGGGGCTCGTCGTCGATCCCGCCGTCCGGGGTGACCGTCAACCCCAGCGCGCAGCGCACGGGCGCCCCGTCGAGGCTGGCCGTGCGCACGCTCACCGGACGGGTCGCCACCCTCTGCCAGATGCGGAGCGTCTCCCACGGGCCGGTGAAGTCCAGCTCCTCGACGCCGTCGAAGAGGAGCACGGTGATGCGGTAGGGCCGCGTGTCTGTCATGCCCTCATCCTTCGCGCGCCGCCCCGCCGCGGCGAGTAGCAGGAATGCCCCTGGTCGATAGGATTCCGCCATGACCGGTTCGTCCCGGCGGCGGCATCGCGTCGCGGTACTCGCCCTCGACGGTGTGCAACCGATGGAGGTCGGCATGCCGTTCCAGACCTTCGGCCTCCACGACAGCCACTACGACGTCATCCTGTGCGGGCGGTCCGCCGGGCCGGTCGAGACCCTCAACGGCTGGTCGCTCACCGCGCCACACGGCCTCGACGAGGTGGTCACGGCGGACACGGTGATCGTGCCCGCCTACCGGGGCTCGGAGCGGGACACCCCACCGGATGCCACCCCGGACGTGCGGGACGCGCTCCGCGAGGCGCACTCCCGGGGCGCGCGGATCGCCACCATCTGCACGGGCGCGTTCGCCCTGGCCTCCACCGGCCTGCTCGACGGCCGGCGCGCGACCACCCACTGGCTGCTCACCGACGAGCTGGCCCGCCGGCACCCGCGCATCGAGGTGGACCCCGGCGTGCTCTACGTCGACAACGGCTCCCTGCTGACCTCGGCCGGGGTGGCCAGCGGCATCGACCTCTGCCTGCACCTGCTGCGCCGGGACTGCGGCGCGGCCACGGCTACGTCGATCGCCCGCGGGATCGTGGCCGCGCCACACCGCGAGGGCGGCCAGGCACAGTACGTGACCCGCCCGCCCGCGCCACCGAACCGCACCGAGCTGAGCGCGACCCTGGAGTGGGCCCTGCGCCGCCTCGACACCCCGCTGACGGTCGCCGCGCTGGCCGAGCACGCCGCGGTCGCCGAGCGCACGTTCGCGCGGATCTTCACCGCGAAGCTCGGGGTCAGCCCGATCAAGTGGCTCACGGCCGCTCGCGTCAGCCGCGCCCGCGAACTGCTCGAGACGACGGACGCCGGGGTGGACCACATCGGCCGGGCCTGCGGTCTGGGAAGCCCGGCGAATTTCCGCCACCACTTCCGGCTCGCGACAGGAACCACCCCGACCGACTACCGCCGCACCTTCTCGTCCCGCACCCCACCCGGTGTCCATGCGGACAGGTCGGGGTAGCAGCCGACGTTGCCCGCGGCCGCGAAGGTCAGTCGAACAGGTCGGGGGATTCCGCGACGACCTGGTCCCAGAGCGGCCGGAACTGGAACCAGCCGGCGACCGGGTTCCCGGTCTGGTCGCGTACGCCCACCGCGGTGTCGTGGTCGATGAGGGTCGGCTCGCCGGCCGCCATCGCCAGCAGCTGGGCCTGGCACGAGCGCTCCATCGTGATGAACCACCAGGCGGCGGCCGAGACCATCGTGGCGTCGTTCGTCCACCGCGCCATGCGAGCACAGGGAGCACCGGGAAAATTCACCGGTGAAGACTGGATCCGCTATGCCGACCAGCTGACGGCCATGGTCTTGGCCTATTTGCGGACGCCCGACGACCTCGGCAGTGCCCAGTGACCTGCTGAACTCCGCTTCGCAGGGCAACCGCCACCGCCGGCGAGCGCCGGCGGCGAGCTGAATTTGTCCTTTGTGGACCCCGCCACCATGGGTGCCTCACGTCACGCTGTGTGCGTATTGGAACGCAATAAATAGTCGGGTGGCCGGATCCGCGACCGACGCCGACACGGACGCCGACGCTTTCCGCCGCTACTGGACCTCTGACGCCCGCTTCCACAGCCTGATCGCGGCACAGGCCGACAACCCGTTCCTCGAGAGCGCTTTCCGCGCACTCAGCGGGCCGGTGCAGCGATTCCGGTTGTTCATGAAGGCCGGGCACGCGCACGCCGGCCAAGCCGCGGCCGAGCACCAGCGCATCCTGGACGCCCTCGCTTCGGGCGATCCGGCCGCGGCTGCGGAGGAGATGCTCGCGCACGTCAAGGCGGCGTCCGAACGCGCGCTGCCGGAGCACGGCGAAACGGCCTCCTGAGCGACGGTACCGACCACGGCGACGGCCTCTTCGCCCCGGTAGCCGATGCCTGTTGGTCGACCGGGCGAAGGAGGCGGGTGCGCTGCGCACGGCGGGCTCGTGAGCGCGCCGCCCGCTTACTGCGCCGCGCCCAGGCGCTTGGTCGCCTACCTGCTCCGGGCCTTCCGCGCCGACGCCGCGGACGAGCCGCTGCCCGTACCGTCCTCAACGGACTTCCTGTCCGCGGGCCGGGCCATGGCTCGCGACGAACGTGTAGCGCCCCGGGGAAAGGACGCGACGGTTGTCGATTCCGGGCGGCCCCGCGCGGCGATAGGTTCGCCGGTGTGGCACCACCAAGTGATCCGGCTCACCCGCTGGCTGACCGGTCCCGGCCGAGGAGGCCTGCTTTGCGCTCCACGATGGACGAACGCTATCGCGCCGCACTGGCCCTGGTGCCGGAACGGTTGCCCGGACTGGTCCGCAACCGGGCGATCGATCCGCAGTGGACCGGTGACGGCGACGAGTTCTGGTACCGCCGTGACGGAGCCGACGGCCACGAATACGTCCTGGTCGACCCGGAGACCTTCACCAGGCGGCCGCTGTTCGACCGCGACGCGCTGGCCGAGCGGCTGAGCGCGGTGTTCGGCGCCGAGGTCGATCTCCGCACGATCCCGGTCACCGCTTACGAGCCGCACCTGGTGCGGCTCGGCGACGGCCGCGCCGCGGCGTTCGGGCCCGACGGCGACTCGGCCGTCCCCGCCGCGGAGCCCGCGCTGCGCAGCCCGGACGGCAAGACAGAGGTGTTCCGGCGCGAGCACGACCTGTGGCTGCGCGACGAGAACGGCGAGGAACGCCAGGTGACCCGAGCCGGCGAAGCGCACTTCGCCTGGGGTGCGACCCCGGACTACCTGCGTTCGAACCTGCCGCTGGCCGCGCGGGGCCGTCCGCTTCCGCCGATGGCCACGGCGTTCTCGCCCTCCGGCCGGCTTCTGCTCACCGGGCGGCTGGACGAGCGTTCGATGCCCGAGCACCCGTTCGTCGACCAGCTTCCGGCCGACCGGGCGAAGCCGCGGCTGGATCCCTTCCGCTACCACCACGTCGACGAACAGCCCGATGGCGTACCCCAGCTCGCGATCATCGACCTGGTGACCGGGGACCAGGCCGTCTTCGACGACGAGGACGGCTTGACCGACGGCCTCGCCATGACGCACCTCGACACCGTCGCGTGGTCGGCCGACGAGCGCTTCGTCCACCTGCTCGCCCACGAAACCGGCGGCAGAACCGCGGCGCTGCTGCGGATCGACACCCGTACCGGTGCGCGGACCGTGGCGCTCAGCGAGACGGCGGAGCCGATCTACGAACCCAACACCCACGAGTACAGCCTGCCGCTGATCCGCGTGCTGCCCGCGACGAACGAGGCGATCTGGTTCTCCCAGCGCGACGGCTGGGGCCACCTCTACCTCTACGACCTCGGCACCGGAGCCTGCCGGCACCGCATCACCAGCGGCGACCTCGTCGTCCGCGACATCCTGCGCGTCGACGAGCGGCGCCGCGAGGTGCTGTTCCTGGCCGGCACCGGCGAGGACGGCGGCAACCCGTACTGGCGCCGGCTCTACAAGGCGTCGCTGGACGGCGGTGCCCAGATGCTGCTCACACCGGAACCGGCCGACCACGAACTCAAGGCACCCGCCATCGCGTTCTTCACCGCGATCTTCGGCGGTGCGGCCGGCAGCTCGATCAGCCCCAGCGGCCGCTGCTTCGTGGACCACGTCTCGACCGTCGAGAAGCCGACCGAGATCGTCCTGCGCGACACCGCGACCGGCGCGGTCATCGGCGAACTGGAACGCGCGGACGTCTCCGCATTGACCGACGCGGGTTATGTGTTCCCCCAGCAGTTCCAGGTCACCGCCGACGACGGGAAGACGCCGCTGTGGGGGCTGCTCACGCTGCCCCCGGACCCCGTCGACCCGGAGCGGATCCCGGTCATCGACCTGATGTACGCGGGCTACCAGGTCGTCACCCAGCCGAGCGGGTTCCTCAGCGGCGGCGGCAACCCGTCCTGGGGCCGGCTCGGCGCGGCGTATGCTGCCCTCGGCTTCGCCACCGTTGTGCTCGACGGCCGCGGCACACCCGGCCGCGATCGCGTGTTCCGGCAGTGGACGCGGGAAGAACTCGACACCCCGCGCGGCATCGAGGACCACGTCACGGCCATCCGGGCACTGGCCGATCGGCATCCCGGACTGGACTTGTCCCGCGTCGGCGTGACCGGCCACTCCTACGGCGGGTACAACTCGGTGCGCGCGATGCTGTCCTTCCCCGAGTTCTTCACCGTCGGGGTCAGCTCCGCCGGGGTGCACGACGCGCGCAAGCTCCCGCGCGGCGCCTGGAACTGGCACCTGGGCAACGAAGACGCGAACGACCCCGGCAAGCTGGCCGCCCTCGGCAACCTCCGGCCGGCCGACCGGTTGCGCGGCAAGCTCTTGCTGGTGTCCGGCGACCGGGACGCCAACGTCAGCCTGGACCACACCTTCGCCCTGATCGACGCGCTCAGCCACGCGCGCAAGCGGTTCGACCTCAAGATCTGGCCCGGAGTCGACCACTACGGCGGCACCACTCCCTACGTCCGCGCGCTCATGTGGGACTACTTCGTCGAGCACCTGCTCGGCGAGGAGCCGCCCGCCGAGCTGCCCTGCTGATCCGCGCCGACGACGGCGGGGGCTTCACCGAACCAGTTTCCGGATCCGGTCGGCGATCTCGGCCGCGGCCAGGACGTCCGGGAAGTGCGCGAGGTACGCCGCGCCCGGGTCGAGCAGGTAGGTCAGGGCGGTGTGCGGCACCGCGTACCCCTCCGGGTCCTCGGGATCCGCTCCGCGGCCGGCGAAGATGCGGAAGGCGGCGCGGGCCGCCTCCGCTGCTTCCGGGCTCCCGGTGAGCCCCAGGAACCGCGGGTAGGTCCGTTCGAGGAACGCGCGCAGGACGTCCGGGGTGTCGCGTTCCGGGTCGACCGAGATGTACAGCGGCTGAATCCGGTCGGCCAGCGGCCCGAGGTCGTCGAGCACCGTGCTCAGCAGGCCGAGCACGCGGGGGCAGACGGCACGGCAGTGGGTGAAGCCGAAGAAGACCAGCTGGTGGCGACCCGGGAAGTCCTGCTCGGTGACCTCGCGACCGTGGTGGTCGACCAGGGTGTAGCGCGGCCGGACGGGGTGGTGGGTGACGCTCATGCCTTGCTCCAGACCAGCTCGAGGTCGACGCGGCCACGCAGTTCGAGCGAGATCCGCACCCCGTCGTCGACACGCCTCGGCTCAAGCCGCTGCCCTTCCGCCGTCGGCTCGACCCCGGCTTCGCCGCCTCGGGCGACCGTGCGGCCGTCGACCGTCAACGCCCAGGCACCCCGGTCCCAGACCCGCGAGATCGTCAGGTCCGTCGCCGCCGCCGGCCGGCCGTGCATCGGGCTCACGCTCAGCTGCAGGCAGCGGGTGTCTTCGTGGTACCAGGCGCGCCGGACGTCGACCTCCCTGCCCACCTCGGTGAGCGCGGGACGGGAACGCTCGCGGTCGGTCCAGGGGCGTTCGAACAGCGTCCGCAAGCCGTCGGCGACGTTGAGGCGGGCATAGGGGAAGGTGGCGTTGCTGACCGTGGGGATGACGGAGACGAAGTGCCCGGCCTCGTCATAGGTCTCGTCCCGGCGCGGGTAGTAGAGCCCGCCGTTCTCCCACTGCGGGTTCAGGTACGTGTCCGCGTGGCCGAGGATCCCGTCGGCGACTTCGCGGTCGCCCATCTCCGAGGCCCAGGCCGCGAGCCAGCCGATCTCCCCGAGCGTGCCGGGCGCGACCAGGTCCTCACTGCCGGGGATGCGCGAGAAGCCGCGGACGGCGATGCGCCCGCCGCTGCCCCGATCGAGCCAGTGCTCGATCTTGTCCCGGTAAGTGCGCCGCACGAGCTCGGGCCGCCACATGTTCAGCAGCATGCCGAGCCACCCGTCGGTCCACGCGGTGTCGTGGTCGACCAGGACGTCTTGCGGCAGCAGCTCGTTCTGCTGGACCACGTAACTCGCGAAGTGGCCGTTCTCGTTGAGCCCGCCGCCGAACTGTTCCCACGCCCGGAGATAGCCCTGGGTCACCTCGGCCGCGAGGTCGCCGCCGTAGAGGTGGTCGTGGAGCCGGAAACCCAGAATGGGGACCTGGTTGCAGACCTGGAACACGCAGAAGGGTTCGCAGGCCACCCCGAGGTACCCGTTTTCCACCATGTTCCAGTAGATCCGCTCGTTCAGGCTCCGCTGGTCGTACTCGAAGCGCTCGTGGCGGTCCTTGCCCCACAGGACCGGCCGCAGGGCGAACGACAGCGAACCGGGCTGCTCGTAGGTCCGATCGTCGAACAGCATGGTGTACATCAGGGTCATGACCTGCAGGTAAGCGCTGTACATGATGTTGTCCACCGCGACCGGATCGGCGCGGCTCGGCAGGCGGGGCAGCGCGAACGGTCCGTAGCCCCCCTGGGTGCTGGTGTCCCGCCAGTACGACCAGACGTCGGGTTCGAGCATCTTGCGGATGAGCCGGTCGAGCTGCCCCCGGAAAACCCCGGGGGCGGCGGGCAGCTGGTGGTAGTGCGCGAGCGCCATCGCGAGGCTCATGTAGCCGAGCTGGTAACGGTAGGCGCTGAAGTCCTCCTGGAAGGGCAGCGGCCCCGCCATGTGCCGCCAGTCCCCGCGCGGAAGCCGCGACAGGTTGTCGATGTGCCGGATGTGCCCCACTTGTGCGTCCGACAGCAGCGGAGCCGGCCCGGCGTTGCGCTGCTGCCGGGTCCTGGGGCCGCTCTCGATCGTGTTCGTCATTGCAGGCTCCTGCCAGATCGGCGCCCCGGGAAGCAAAAAAGAGAATGTGATTGCACATTCGACTTTAAGGCGAGTGGCGTTCGGTTTGCAACCGCTCATGGCGAGGTCATGGAATTCGAATTGTGTCAACCGCCGCGGGGCGTTCTTTTGAAGCCCCCGAACTTCGTCGACATCTGTCGCGTCCACCAGGCGGGTGGTGCCGTCATTTGTCGATCGCGTTCCGGGCACGGCCAGGGCAGAGTGGTTCCACCCCGACCGTCCGAACCGGACCAGCCCCACGGAGGACGCGATGACCGACGCGCAGCTGCCTTATCCCGCGGCGCGAATCGTCGACACCCGAGACACCGTCGCGGGTATCAGTTTTCCGGATCCCTACCGCTGGCTCGAAGACGATTCGGCCGAGACGGCGGCGTGGCAGGAGGCGCAGAACTCCCTCACCGACGCTTTTCTCGGGCAGTGGCCGCACCTGGACGCCCTCCGGTCCTCGGTCGACGAGCACGTCGCGGACGGCACCGGCTCACCCAACTGGCTGGTCGACCCGACACCGAAGTTCGCCGGCGGCCGCTGGTTCCGGCTCGCCCGCACCCCCGGCCCCGGCTATCCGGACAGCGCCGTCCTCGTGGTCTCGGACGGTCCGGACGGCCCAGGGCGGGTCCTGTACGACCCGGTCCGGGACGGCGGCAGGCCGATCTCCTGGTTCGTCCCCTCGCCGGACGGGCGGATCGCGCTGTTCGCGGTCAACCAGGGTGGTTCCGACCTCGGGCAGATCCGGCTGCTGGACGTGGAAACCGGCGACGAGCTGCCGGAGCGGCTTCCGCAGCTGACGATGGGCCCGATGATCACCCCGCAGTGGCTGCCGGACAGCTCCGGTTTCTTCTACACCGCGGGTGACCTGTCGGCGGAGTCGTTCGCCTTCCGGGTCTACTTCCACACGATCGGCGCGGAACCGCCGGCCGAGCCGGAGCCGGTCACCGGCGCCGAAGGCCCGACGGTCCAGGTCGCCGCCGACGGCAAGCACGCCGTGCTGACGAGCGTCTGGCCGCTCCCGCGGTACGTGTGCGACCTGCCGGAGCGGAACTGGCGCCCGTTCGTGCCGGACCTCGACGCGTCCGTGGCCGGTGTCATCGACGGGGACCGCTACGTCGCGGTCACCAACCACCGGGCGCCCCGCGGGCGGATCGTGGCGATCGGGTTCGACGACCCGGACCCGGCCGCGTGGCGGGAACTCGTCGGGGAGTCACAGCGGGTGCTGAGCCACGTCCGGCTGGTCGGCGGCCGCCTGGTCGTCACGGGATCGGTCGACACCGAGGCCCGCGCCTGGGTGTTCGACCGGGACGGACGGGAGCTCGAGGAGGTGCCGCTGCCCGGCCGGGGAGCCCTGCCGGTCGACGTCATGCCGAACGCCGCACTGGTGGCCGAGAGCCACCCCGACGAGTTCGTGTTCCCGTTCTCGACCCCGGTTTCCTCGCCGGGCCTCTACCGCTACCGGTGGGGTTCCGGGCAGGTCGACACCCTGCGCGAGCCGCGGGTGCGCCTGGCCGGTGCGACGTCGACCCTGCGCTGGGCCCGTTCCGCGGACGGGACCGAGGTGCCGTACCACCTCGTCCTGCCCGAGGGTGCCGACGGAACGCGTCCACTGCCCACGCTCGTCACCGCGTACGGCGGCGGCCGGGTCTCCTGGCCGGCGCAGTACCCCGGCCCCGTCGCGGCGTTCGTCGCGGCCGGCGGCGCACTGGCCATCTCCCACCAGCGCGGCGGAAGCGACCTCGGCACCGGCTGGGCCGACGCCGGACGCCTCCGCGGCAAGCAGAACAGCCTTGACGACCTCTACGCGATCGCCGAACACCTCGTCGCCACCGGTGCCACGACGACCGGCCGGCTCGCCATGACCGGCTGGAGCAACGGCGGCTTCCTGGCGGGCAACGCCTTCACCCAACGCCCGGACCTCTGGGCGGCGGTCGTGCCGCAATGCCCGCCGCTGGACGTCATCGGCGCCCACCGCCTGCCCTACGGCAAGTTCGCCCTCAGCGCGGAGTACGGCGACCTCGATGATCCCGGCGAGGTCGCCCGCCTCGCCAAGATGTCGCCGTACCACCTCGTCGACGAGACAGTCGCTTACCCGGCGCTCTACATCCACGCGGGCGGCGCGGACGTCGCCTGCCCGCCCGGCCCGACCCGCAAGTTCGTCGCGCGCGTGCAAGCCGCCGAAGCCACCACCGCGCCGGTGCTGCTGCGCGTCTGGGACGACGTCGGACACGGCACGGCCAGCAACCGGTCGGAAGCCGTCACCCACGCGACGCATTGGCTCGCCTTCCTCATGCAGCGCCTGGGGATGACCCCAGCCGGCCTGCGCCACCCCGGCGCCGCACACCCAGGAGACCCCGCATGACCGAACCCCTCGCGACCATCGACTTCCTGACCCACAGCAAAGTGCACGTCGCGGCCGGTGCGGCGGCGATCTGGCCGCACATCGTCGACCTCGACGGCTGGCGCCGGGGCCAGCTCCTGGTGCGCCTCGGCGGTGCGGAAGGCTCTGTGGGACAACGGTTCTACGCGGCCTCGCCCGAGGCACCCGACGTCGCGCTCTACCACGTCGAGAACGCCGAGCTGATCCTGGAGCAGCGCCGCACGATCCGTCTCGACGCGCTGGACGGCACGTTCATGGGTTTCGCGACGTGGGAGCTGACCCCGGCCGGCGACGGGACGGTGGTCGCCTACGACGTCTACACCCGCGGTCCGATGCTGCCGCCCGGGCAATCGGCGGAAGACGTGCTCGCCTGGGCCCAGCAGGTGATGGCCGAGGGGCTGGCGCGGCTCAAGGCGTTCGTCGAGGGGAAAGACCTGGAACCCGAAGTCGCCTGACGCCGGCCTTCACCCCTTGGCCCCTACTGCGGTTCGGACGCACCTGCTTCGAGCCTCGCGAGGTCGCGCACCGCGTAACGGTGGTGCTCCGCTTCTTCCTTCAGCACGACTTTGAGGCAGCGGCGCACGACGTACTCCTGCTCGGGATACATGTCCGCCGGCTTGCGGCCGCACACCCGGTCGAGCTCGGCCGCGGTGAGCCCGCCGACCACACGCCGCATCGCGGCCATGCGGGCGCGCCGCGGTTCCAGGACTTCGTCGAGCGTCGGGGTGGCTTCGAGGGTGAGGCCGAGCTTCGCCGCCTCCTCGGCCGGCGTCCCTCCGGCGGGGAAACCCAATGGGTGGTAGGGCGCTTCCTCCTCGAGCACGGCGTTGCCGAGCCAGGCATCGCAGGCGAACAGCAGATGCCGTTGCGTCTCGACGAACGACCACTCGCCGTCGACCTGCTCGTGCAGTGTGGCCTCGGGCAGCAGTTTCGCCCGGTCGAGCGTCGCGCCCCACAGGGTCTCGATCGCGTCCCAAGCAGCCCGGTAGTCCTCGGGCGAAGCCGCTTCCCGCGCCAGCGCCCGTGCGGGGTGCCGACGGTCGAGCTCGGCCTCGACGTAGGCGGTGACGTCGACGTCGTTGACGACGAGGCGCTCGAAATAGCCACCGAGGTAGACGTCGCTGCCGTAGCAGTCGACGATCTTCAGACCGTTCACCTCGCAATCGCGGATCTCGAGACCCGCGAGGTCGCACAGGTGGATACGAGCACCGCGGAATCGGTCGCTCTGGACGTATTCGGAAACCATCGAAGCAGTCTCGCGCACCCGTCCCGCCCGCGCCACGTTCGCCCTAGGACGGACGGAGCAGGTTGGTGGTGAGGAAACCGTTGATGAGGCGCTCGGTCTCCGGCCCGTTCTCGGGTAGTTCGGCTCCGTGGGCCTGGGGCAAGCGCCGCACCGTCACGGTGACGCCCTCGTCGACCAGGCGCCGGGCGTACGCGCTGCCCTCGTCGCGCAAGAGGTCGTAGTCGCCGAGGATGACCAGCGTGGGCGGCAGGCCGCGGAGGCTGGGTGCGTGCATGGGGGAGGCGTAGGGGTTGTGGGCGTCGGCCGGTGAGGCGAGGTACATGTCCCACATCTCCAGCGCGTTCTGCCGGGTCATCACGTAGCCCTCGGCGAAGCGATGCATCGAGCCGGTGTTGCAGCCGCTGTCGGTCGCCGGGATGGTGAGCACCTGTGCGGAAAGCGGGGGGCCGCCGCGGTCGCGGCTCATCAGGGCCACCGCCGCGGTCAGGGCGCCGCCGGCGCTGCCGCCGCCCACCGCCAGGCGGGCCGGGTCGACGCCGAGGTGCTCGGCGTTGGCCGCCACCCAGTTCAGGGCCGCGTAGCAGTCCTCGACCGGGAGCGGGAACTTGTGGTCCGGCGCCATCCGGTAGTCGACGTCGATGACGACGACGCCCAGCTCGCGGGCGCGTGCGCCGTGCACCGCGGCGTTGCCCCGCAACACGTCGAGCCCGCCGCCGACCCAGAAGCCTCCGCCGTGGAAGTGGAGGTACGCCGGTGCCGCGCGCACGCCGATGGGCCGGTGGACGATCGCGTTGATCGCGCCGGCCGAGCAGTCGCCGCAGCCGGCCCAGCCGCATTCGCCGGTGACCGGGATGCGGACCTCGGTCACGTCGACGCCCGCGCCGGCGGACGGTCTTCCCGCGGCCTCGCTCATCCGCGCCTGCTGCCGCGCGCGCTCCCGTGTGACGTCGGCGAACCACGCGTCCCGGGCGGCGGGGTCGGCGGGCGGGTGGCGGACGGTGGGGGCCGGCATGTCGGCCAGGTGCGGGGTGATCTGCTCGATGATCTCGCGAAGTCGTGGCTCCACAACGAAAGTCATGGACGCGAACGTTAGGCGCCGCGCCCTCGAATGTCTACACCGGACTGGAATTCGGGGCTAGGGAACACTGATGCCCCGCAAGACGATCCGAAGGGCCCGGTCCGCCTGTCCGCGTCGCTCGTCGGGGGTGGTGTCGGCCCGGGACCCCACGGTCACGACCACGCCGCTGACGAGGGAGATGACGTCCTCGGCGTCGACGTCCTCCCGGACGGCCGCGGCCTCCTTCGCCCGGTCGAGCAACTCGCTCAGCGCCTCGGCGACGAGCTTGCGCCCGCGCTCCGCGTTGCCCGCGGCGTCGCTTTGCTGCAGGCCTTGGGACATCAGCTGGATGAGCACGCCTTGGGATTCCAGGCCCAGCGCCACGAACGAACCGAGCCACTGGGTCAGGGTCTCCCACGGCTCGCCGGTGCCGGCGAGCGCGTGGGCCTGCTCGGCGATCCTGGCGGTGCGGTCGCCGTACACCCGCTCGAACAGGTGCATGCGGCTGGGGAAGTGGCGGTAGAGCGTGGCCGGTCCGACGCCGGCCTCCTTCGCCACCTCTTCCAGCGCGACCCCCGGTCCCACGCTCTCGATGAGGCGCTCGGCGGCGGCCACGATCTGCTCGATGCTCCGCTGCGCGTCCGCCCGCATCCGGCGGCGCGGTGCGGGCGACGCCGCTTCCTCGGTTGCCAAAGGAACTTCCTCCCTCTTGCGGATGTCAGTGAGGCTAGCTTACGATGTCGACTAGCTGAGAGTTGACTCTCAGTTAAGCGCCTTCAAGGAGGAAGGAGCCACGTCCCTGCGTAGTCCGAAGTGGACACTTCGGCCGCGGGGTTTCGCCGAGACCACGAGTCCGGCACGTGACGGGCCGCAGCGCGGTGCCCGAGCGTCGTTTCTGTTGCCGCCTTCCACGCGGCTCTCCTTTCTGCACGCCGAAAACCCTTCCGGATGAGGAGAAGACTGTGTCCTACGTCAGTGCTCTCGGCTACATCGGGGTCGGTGCCCGGGACCTCGACGCGTGGCAGGAGTTCGCCACCGAGATCCTGGGCCTGCACGTCACGCGGGCCGAGGACGCCGAGAACGTCGATACGCTGTTCCTGCGCATGGACGCCCGCCACCACCGCATCGCCGTGCGCGCCGGCGAAGACGAGCTGAGCTACGCCGGGTGGGAAGTCGCCGACGAGGCGGACTTCGAAGCCCAGGTCCGCGCGCTGGAGTCGGCCGGGGTGGCCGTCAAGGAGAACCCCGGGCTCGCCGAGGTCCGCGGGGTCCGCCGGCTCGTCCAGTTCGAGGACCCGGCGGGCTTCCGGCTGGAACTCTTCTTCGGCGCCGCGACCGTCGCCGATCCGTTCGTCTCGCCCACGGGCGTCCGCTTCGTCACCCAGGATCCCCACGGCAGGGACCTGGGCCTGGGCCACATCGTGCTCGCGGCGCCGGACACGGACAAGATGATCGACTTCTACCTGAACACCCTGGGGTTCAAGGTCAGCGACTTCATCACCTTCAAGCCGCTGGTCCTCACCTTCACGCACGTCAACCCGCGCCACCACTCGCTCGCCTTCGGCCCGGCGCCCGAGGGAACCAAGCCGTTCATGGACCACTTCATGCTCGAGGTCGACGACATCGACGGCGTCGGCCGTGCCCTCGACCGGGTGCTGGCCCGCGAAATCTCCCTGACCGCCAGCCTGGGCCGGCACACCAACGACGGAATGCTGTCGTTCTACATGAAATCCCCTTCGGGCATCGGCGTCGAGTACGGCACCGACGGGAAGCTGATCGACGACGACGTCTGGACCATCACCAACTGGGACGCGGCCCAGTTCTGGGGACACGACCGCGGCCACACGCACTGAAGGACGGCGAGCATGGCAGAGACGAAAGTGGCGGACCAGCTCGATTCCCTGGTCTCGCTGGAGCGCGGCGAAATCGACCGCCGCATCTTCAGCGACCCGGAGATCTTCGACCTGGAGATGAAGCACATCTTCGGCCGGGCCTGGCTGTTCCTGTGCCACGAGAGCCAGATCCCCCGGCGGGGCGACTTCTTCGAAGCGCCCATGGGGACCGACAACGTCCTCGTCGTCCGGCAGAAGGACGGCGGCATCAAGGCGTTCCTCAACACCTGCTCCCACCGGGGCAACGCCGTCTGCCGCGCGGAAGAGGGCAACGTCCGCAACTTCATGTGCACCTACCACGGCTGGACTTTCGGCCTCGACGGCGAACTCGTGGGTGTCCCTGGCTCTTCCCTGTTCTATAAGGACAAGCTGGACCGCTCGAAACACCCGCTGCGGAAGGTGGCCCAGCTGGAGAGCTACCGGGGATTCGTCTTCGCGACGTTCGACGAGACGGCCCCGCCGCTGCCGGAGTATCTGGGCGCCACGGGCCGGCTCGGCCTCGACCTGCTCGCCGAGCGCGGCGACATGGAGGTCATCCCGGGCATCCAGAAGTTCACGGTCAAGACGAACTGGAAGTTCACGGTCGACAACGTCTTCGACTACTACCACCCGCAGATCACCCACATGTCCGCCTTCGCGCTGGGCCTCATCCCCGCCCCGCCCGACAACTACATGGAGGGCGGCGCGAAGAGCGAGACCGGCGCGAACCTGGAGGTTCCCTTCCTGCCCACGGACCTGCACAACGTGGTGATGGTGGGCGAGTACGGCCACGCGATCTCCGGCCCGGACCAGGACGCACTCGAAGTCAGCACCGGCGTGGAGCCCTTCGCCTGGCGTCACAACGACGAAACGCAGGCGAGGCTGGGCCGGCACGGCAGCCGGGTGGCCGGGCACCCGCACATCTTCCCGACGACCTGGGTGACCGCCGGCGGGCAGCTGAGCCTGCGCGTCCCGCGCGAACCGGGCGTCACCGAGATCTGGTGGTTTTCCTTCCGCGACAAGAACGCCTCCCCCGAGGAGAACGCCGCGCTGCTCAGCTCCCACATCCACTTCTTCGGCCCGGCCGGGTTGCTGGAACAGGAGGACGGCGAGAACTGGGCGCAGTCGACCCTGCAGACCAAGGGGCTGCACAGCCGCGAGGTCCCGCAGCTGCTGAAGATGGGGCTCGGCACCTCCGAGGTCGTCAAGGACGACGGGCTGGCGATCATCGACGCGCCGATCAACGAACACGCCCAGCTGTGGACCTACCACTCGTGGCGTGAATGGCTGCGCAACCCGACGTGGGAGGAACTGCGCGAGCGGACCGTCCCGCACGACCGTTTCTGACCGACACCTCGCGAGGGAATTCCGGATGACCACCGAAACCGCGGAGCAGGCGCGACTGACTGCCGTGCTTCTGCAGCACGAAGTCGAGCAGTTCTACTACCACGAGTCGGCACTGCTCGACGCGCACCGGTACGAGGACTGGGTTTTCCTGTTCACCGAGGACACCCACTACTTCATGCCGCTGCGGCGCACCGTCACCCGGCGGCAGCTGCACCTCGAGTTCACCAAACCCGGAGAAATGGCGTTCTTCGACGAGGACAAGAACTACCTCGAGATCAGGGCCCGGAAGTTCGCCACCGGCACGTCGTGGGCGGAAGACCCGCCTTCGCGGACCCGGCACCTGATCACGAACGTGCGCATCGGGGAGAAGTCCGGCGACGAGCTGCAGGTGCACAGCAATTTCCTGCTCTACCGGACCCGCCTGAAGAACGACCTCGACCAGTGGGTCGGGCGGCGTGAGGACACCCTGAGGCGCACCGAGGCGGGCCTGGCCATCGCCAAGCGCCACATCTTCCTCGACCAGACGGTCCTCCAGTCGGCGAACCTCAGCAGCTTCTTCTGACCGCCGGCCGATCCCGGAACCCCGAACACAGAAGGAAAGTCAGCCGAACCATGCCCTGGATACGCGCTTGTTCCGCCGGCGAGCTGGACGACGGCGACGCCGTTCAACTCCCCACCACCCCTCCGATCGCGGTCTTCCACGTCGACGGCGCGTTCTACGCGCTGGACGACACCTGCACGCACGGGCAGTCCTCGCTGTCCGACGGCTACGTGGACGGCACGCAGGTCGAATGCGCCTGGCACTTCGCGAAGTTCGACCTGAAGAGCGGAGCCGCGCTGACGCCGCCGGCGAACGTGCCGCTGTGCACGTACCAGGTGCGGGTCGAGAGCGACGAGGTCCTGGTCGAGCTCCCGGACCGCGGGTGAGGACCCCGAGGTGACCAGGTCGAGCTGCGTCATCGTCGGTGCGAGCGCGGCCGGGGTGTCCGCCGCCGTCCGGATGCGGCGGCTGGACTACCCCGGAACCATCACGCTCGTCGACGCCGATCCGCGCCTGCCGTACGAACGGCCGCCGCTGTCCAAGGCGCTCCTGGACGCGGAGACCGCCGGACTGGTGCCCATCCAGCCGGCGGAAACCTACCGGGACCTCGACATCGACCTGCGTCTCGGCGCGCGTGCCGTCGAGGTCGACCCGGCACGGCTGACCGTCCGGCTCGGCGACGGGGACGTCCTGAAGTCCGGGCGCCTCGTCCTGGCGACCGGTGTCCGCCCGCGGAAGCTCACGGTGAAGGGCGCCGACGCGGCCAACGTGCTGTCGCTGCGCGATGCCGCCGACGCCGGACGCATCGGCGCCCACCTGGGCCGCGGCGGCCCGCTGGTCATCGTGGGCGGTGGCTTCATCGGGCTCGAACTCGCGGCGGTCGCCGTGGACCGTGGCATCGAGGTCACCGTGGTCGAAGCGCAACCCCACCCGCTCGCGCACGTCCTCGGACCGGACGTGGCCGCGCTCGTGACCGGCCTGCACCGCGAACACGGTGTCCGGCTGCTGTCCGGCGTCACCGTCGCCGAGTTCCTCGGCCCGGCGGGCCGGGTGGACGAGATCCGGCTCTCCGACGGGCGACGTCTGCCGGCCGCGGCGGTCGTGGTCGGCGTCGGTGTGGAACCGCGCCACGAGCTGGCCCGATCGGCCCGCATCGACACCGATGACCACGGCATCCCCGTCAACGAGTTCGGGCAGACCAGCCGCGCCTGGATCTACGCCACGGGCGACGTCGCCAGCCAGTTCCACCCGGACCTGCCGCGGCGCGGGCGGATCGAGCACTGGGACGCCGCGCTGCGGCACGGCGCGGCGGTGGGCTCGACCCTGGCCGGCGAACCGGTCCGCTACACCGACCCGCCCTACGCGTGGTCGGACCAGTACGGCGCGACGCTGCAGCTCGTCGGGCGGGCGCGGCCCACCGACGAACTGGTGCTGCGCGAGGGCGCGGCCCCGGGCCGGTTCCTCGCGTTCTGGCTGCGGCACGGCCGCATCGGCGCGGTCGCCGGGATGGGCGCCTCCCGGGAGATCGGCGTCGTCAAGCGGCTGATGGCCGCGGGAGTCCCGATCGGCAGCGAGCAGCTGGCCCGCTCCGGCACGAACCTGCGCACGCTCCTGAAAGCGCGTCCCACCTTGCCCGGCTCGCGCCGGGCCAACCAGCAGATTGGCGAGTTGTGACTGCACCGTCTCCGGAACTGACCCACGAATCGACCTACCGGCTCGTCGACACCGCCGACTACCGGATCCAGGTCAACGAGGCAGGCGAGGGGCATCCGCTCCTGTTGATCCACGGCACCGGCCCGGGCGCCACCGGGTGGTCGAACTTCGAGCCGAACATCCGTGAACTCGCCGCGTCCTTCCACTGCGTCGCCGTGACGATGCCCGGCTGGGGGGACTCCAGCCCCCAGGACCTGAAGACCGGGCGCGACCAGGGCCGGGCCGTGCTCCAGCTGATGGACGCGATGGGCATCGACCGCGCCGCCGTCGTCGGCAACTCCATGGGCGGCGCGATCGGGATGGTCTTGGCGACCGAGCACCCGGAGCGGGTCTCGAAGCTGATCATGATGGGGTCCGGGATCTGGGGCGTGAACGTCATGGCTCCCAGCGGGCTGTCCGAGGGGATGCAGTGCATCTTCAACGCCTACGAAGACCCTTCGCCGGAGAACTTCCAGAAGCTCGTCCGGACGATGTGCTTCGACCCCTCGTTCGCGACCCGTGAACTCGCCGAGGAGCGGTCGCGCACCGCGCTGAGCAAGCCCGAACACCTGCGGAACTGGCTCGACCTCATGCGCAGCGGTGCGGGCGGGACCGGGTTCCTGCAAGCGGGGCAGAAGATGGCCGAGTCCGAGGTGCCCACCCTGCTGGTGCACGGGCGGGACGACCGCACCGCGCACTACGAGATGTCGCTGCGCGCCCACGCCATGATCCCGGACTCCCGCCTGCTGATGTTCAACCGGTGCGGCCACTGGGCGCAGCTCGAGCACGCGGCGGAGTTCAACGCCGCGGTGAAGCACTTCCTGGAGCGTGTCTAGTGCCCGGCCGGCTCGCGGGGCTCTCCGCCCTCGTGACCGGTGGCGGTTCCGGCCTCGGCCGCGCCGTCGTCGACCGGTACCTCGCCGAGGGCGCCCGCGTGACCGTGCTCGAGCGGTCCGAAGAGAAACTGCACGACCTCGCGGCCGCGCACGGTGACCGCGTCCGGGGTGTGCACGGCGACGTCACCTCCGGCCGCGACAACGAAACCGCGGTCGAGGCCGCCGTCTCCGCCTTCGGCGGCCTCGACACCTTCGTGGGCAACGCGGGGCTGTGGGACTTCAACCGGCCGCTGCTCGACCTGCCGATGGCCGAGCTCGAAAGCGGGTTCCGCGAGCTCTTCGACGTCAACGTCAAGGGGTACGTCGTCGGCGCCCGCGCCGCGGCCGGAGCCCTGGCGGACCGGGGCGGATCCATGATCTTCACCCTGTCGAACGCGGCGCTGTACCCCGGTGGCGGGGGAGTCCTGTACACCGCTTCGAAGCACGCGGGGGTGGGGGTCGTTTCCCAGCTGGCCTACGAGCTGGCCCCGCGGGTCCGGGTCAACGCGGTCGCGCCGGGCGGCATGGCGACGGACCTGCGGGGACCGGCCGCACTGGGGCTGGGGGACCGGGCCATCAGCGACGTGCTGCCCGCGGCGGAGCAGTTGCGCCGGTACTCCGCGCTCGACGTGTCGGCGACCGCGGAGGACTACGTCGGCCCCTACGTGCTGTTGGCCGCCCGCGGCGAATCCCGGACGGTGACCGGGACGGTCTTCGACGCCAGTCACGTCGGGACCCCACGCCGTCCCGGCGCGGGTCGTTGACCGCAGTGGCGTCCTTGCGCCGCTCTTCGCGGGTTTCCACCTGGGCGCCGTTCGCGCACGCGGCGTTCCGGATCCTGTTCGTGGCCCAGCTGGTCGCCAACGTGGGACGGCTCATGCAGGCGGCCGGCTCGGCCTGGGCGATCCAGGAGAACGACGGCTCGCCCTTGCAGGTCTCGCTGATCCAGACGGCAACCTACGTCCCCTTGGTGGCGCTGGGGTTCCTCGCCGGCACCCTCGCCGACCGGCTCGACCGGCGGCGGTTGCTCGTGGCCTGCCAGGCGTGGATGGCGCTCAGCGCGGCCGCGCTGTTCGTGGCCACCTGGCTGGGCTGGACCGACCCGCTGGTCGTGCTGGCGCTGACCTTCGCCATCGGGCTCGGCACGGCGATCGCCGCGCCGACGTGGGCGGCCGTGCAGCCGTCGCTGGTCCCTCGGCACCTCGTGGGCCGGGCGGTCGCGCTGAACGGGTTGACGTTCAACGTCGCCCAGGCCGCCGGCCCGGCCATCGCCGGCTTGGTGATCGCCGCCCTCGGCACGCAGTGGGTGTTCCTCGTCAACGCCGTCACCCTCGCCTGCACGGTGCCGGCCGTCCTGGCCTGGCAGGCTCCCGCTCCGCCGGCGCGGCCCGCGGAGTCCTTCGGGCAGTCGTTGCGCGCCGGTCTGCGCAGCGTCGTCGTCGCGCCGCAGCGCCGGATCCTGGCGCGCTACGCGACCTTCGTCGTGCCGGCGACCGCGGTGATGGCGCTGACACCGGTCCTCGCCGGGGAACGGCTCGGCCTCACCGGTGGCGGTTTCGGCGTGCTGCTGGCCGCGTTCGGTGCCGGAGCGGCGCTGGCGGTGACGATCTGGCCGCGCGTGGAAAGCCGCGGGGAGGAGTGGGGGCTGGTCGCCTCGGCCGTCGTGCTGGCCCTCGCGCTGGTGACGGCGGCCCTCGGCACCCAGCCGGTCGTCGCCGGCGCGGCCCTGCTGGCCGCGGGCGCCGCCTTCACGCTGGGCAGCACGTCCGCGTTCGTCGCGGCGCAGCGAGTGGCCGACGACGCGATGCGTGCCCGGATCATGGCGGCCTACACGGTGACCTCGGGCGCGGTGGTCGCCGCGGGGAGCGCGGGGTGGGGCCTGGTCGCCCGCACCGGCCTCGTCGGCGCCTTCGCGATCGCCGCCGTGCTGGCCGTGATCACCGTGGCCGCGCACTTCAGGTGGCCACTGCCCGCGAAGCCGGAGGACGCGACCTGAGCGGTTGATCGCGACTCTGCTGAACCCCAGTGAAGGTGTAGCCAGCTACACCCCTGATCCGGGTGCACGGGCCCGTGTGCCGCGCCCGTCGCGCTCATAGCGTCTGAACCAGTCGCATTCGCCGTGATCACCGCGGCCCTCACCCACAGCACCCGAACCGCAAGGAGCAGTCCGTCATGACCAGCATCGGCATCCTGGGCGCCGGCCGCGTCGGCACCAACCTCGCCCGCGCCCTCGCCGGGGCGGGCCACCGCGTCACGCTCGGCGTTCGCGAGAACGACGAGGTGACGAACACGGCACCCGCCGGGGGAACGTCGATCAGCCACGCCGACCACGCCACCACCGCCCGCACCGCGGACGTCGTGATCAACGCGACCCCCGGCGACAGCGCACTGGAGCGGCTCACCGCCCTGCGGGCCGAACTGGCGGACAAGATCCTCGTCGACGTCTCCAACGCCACCGTCGACGGGGCCGACGGCCTGCCCGGCGACCTGTGCTACCCCGGCAGCAGTCTCGCCGAACAGCTGCAGGCCGCTTTGCCCGGCACCCAGGTCGTCAAGACCCTCAACACCATGCTGTTCATGGTCATGACCGCCCCCGCGGCGCTGAGCACCCCGCCCACCGCCTATCTGTCCGGAGACGACGAACGGGCCAAGAAGACCGTCGCCGGTCTTCTCGGTGACCTGGGCTGGGAGCCCGCCTGGATCGAGGACCTCGGTGACATCACCACCGCGCGCGCCACCGAAGCGATGATCCTCGTCGTTCCGCACATCGTGCGCCGCAACGGGTTCACTCCCTTCGCGGTGTCCCTCGCCCGCTGATTCCACCACCTCAGGAGATACACATGTCTCAGGACCTGGTTCGTGCCGTGACCGCCGCCGTCCGCCAGGCGGGCGCCCGGCTGCTGAAGCGCTACTCCACCGCCGCCCGCCAGCCGGGGCTGCCCGAACTGCTCGCCGATCTCCGCGCCAACGACCTGACCGTCGTCGACGTGCTGGAACCCGCGCTGGCCGAGATCCTGCCCGAAGCGCGCTGGCTCAACGACGAGCACGGTTCCGGTCCGTTGCCCGACGGTGCGTGGTGGCTGATCGACCCGGTGGGCGGCAACCTCAACGCCGTGCACGGGATGACCGACTGGAACATCGGGGTCAGCCTGGTCCGCGACGGCCGTCCGGTGCTCGCGGTGCTCTACTTCCCGCTGCTGGACGAAATGTTCACCGCCACCGACGGCGGTGGTGCCTTCGTCGACGGCGTGCCCCTGCGGGTTTCCGGCAAGCAGTCGCTCGACGGCGCGGTGACCGGCACCGGCCAGGCACAGCCCGGCACGACGGTCGCCTTGGCCGATCGCACGGCCGCCTCGTTCGCAGCGATGTCGAAGGCCGCGCTCTACGTCCGGATCTCGGTGCCGGTGAGCCACCAGCTCGCCCAGGTCGCGGCGGGGCGGATGGATCTGCACTGGCAGTTCGACAACGTCCGGGCCCACGCCGGCGGTGTGCTGCTGGTGCGGGAGGCGGGTGGGGTGGTCACCGACCTCGACGGGAAGCCGTGGTCGGTCACGTCGGAGAGCTACCTGGCCGCCGCGCCGGGGGTGCACGCCGCCGCGCTCGAGGTCCTCACCGCCTGAACCCGGCCTTGAGATTGCCCGCCGTGGAAGTCACTTGGCGGGGTCGAGGTGGGAGTGCTGACCCTCGCGGTCGAGGATGCACAGGATTTCCGCCGGTCCGCCGTGGGCCTTGATGGCGTGCGGTGTCATCGTCGAGAACTCGGCCGCGTCGCCGGTCTCGACGCGGATGGCGCGTGCGCCCAGCAGCAGCGTGACCGTGCCGGACAGGACCGTGAACCAATCCCGGCCGGGATGGACGCCGAGATGGGTCGAAGCGGGCTCGAGGCTTTCGTCGGTGATCCGCATCTTGGCGACGGTGTGGCCGGGACTGTCCGCGCGGGTCAGCAGCCAGGTGGTCAGTCCGCGGTGCTTGTCCTGCTGGGGCCGGATGACGACGTCGGCGTCATCCTCGCTCTCGGTCAGCTGGTCGAGCGAGATGTTCAACGCCCGGGCGAGGGCGGTCAGCTGGTGCAGACTGAGGGTCCGGGCGCCGGTTTCGATGCGGCTCAGGTTCGACGGGCTCATGAAGGCCCGTTCGGCGAGGGTGTCCAGGGACCAGCCGCGGGCCTTTCGCAGGCTCCGGATCCGCATGCGCACCGTGGTGTCCAAGTCCGCTTCTTGCTTCATCTGCAAGATGGTACCCGCTCTAGGCAAGTTGATCGTACTGTCGGAGCCATGACCACCGACCCCGCTCGCCATCCGATCGCCCTCGCGCAGTTGCTGGACTTGGACGGCGAGGTCCTGCAGACGTACCTGGCGGACCTCACCGCCTGGCTGGCGAGCTTGTTCGGGCGCCGGCCCGCGCACATCATCGATCTGGCGAGTGGAACCGGAACGGGCGCGCTCGCGCTGGCCCGGCAGTTCCCCGCGGCGTCGGTGACGGCGCTGGAGCTGTCCCCGCAGCTGCTGCACCGGCTGCGGGAGCAGGCGAGCTCGCAGGGGGTCGGCGACCGGGTCCGCGGCATCCAAGCCGATCTGGACCAACCCTGGCCGCCGATGGACGGTGCCGACCTGGTCTGGGCCGCGTCCGCGCTGCACCACCTGGCCGACCCCGGTAAGGCGTTCGCCCGGGCTTTCCAGGCGCTGCGCCCCGGCGGCTGGACGGCAGTGACCGAAATGGACTTCTTCCCCCGGCTGCTCCCCGAAGACGTCGGCGTCGGCCGCCCCGGCCTGGAATCCCGCCTGCACGCGGCGCTGAACACCCGGCCGCCGTGGGACTGGAGCGGTCACCTGGCCGCCGCGGGCTTCGTGGCGGTGGCCACGCGGCCGTTCGTCGTCGATCTGGAACCACCCCTGCCGCCGGCCACCGGGCAGTACGCGCACGCGAGCTTGAGCCGGCTTCGAACGCCCGCGAGCGGTCTGCTGGCCGCCGACGACCTGGCCGCACTCGACGTCCTCCTCGACCCGGACCATCCCCTCGGCGTCCTGCGGCGTCCGGACCTGACCGTGCGGACGACCCGGACGACCTGGGTCGGCCGTCGTCCCTGACGCCGCCGATCCCGCCCAGCCGAACGAAACGGACTTCGTCATGAGCAACTCCACCGAGCCGGGCACCGTCCCGGCTACCCGGTGGTGGGTTCTCGCCACCATCGGAATCGCCCAGCTGATGGTGGTGCTGGATACGTCCATCGTGAACATCGCACTGCCTTCCGCGCAGGCCGACCTCGGGTTTTCCGACAGTGCCCGGCAATGGGTCGTCACCGCCTACGCGCTGGCCTTCGCCGCCTTGCTCCTGCTCGGCGGCCGGCTTTCGGACCTCTTCGGCCGCAAGCGGGCCTTCCTCGTCGGCATCGTCGGATTCGCCGCGGCGTCCGCGTTGGGGGGAGCCGCCGGGAGCTTCGGCATCCTGGTCACCGCACGAACCTTGCAGGGTGCCTTCGCGGCGCTGCTCGCACCGGCGGCGTTGTCGCTGCTGAACACCACGTTCACCGACCCGCACGAGCGGACGAAGGCGTTCGGCGTCTTCGGCGCGATCGGGGCGTCGGGAACCGTGGTGGGCTTGCTGGTCGGCGGTGCGCTCACCCAGGTTCTCGATTGGCGGGCCACGATGTACGTCAACGTCGTCTTCTCCGCGATCGCGTTGGCCGGCGGGGCGCTGCTGCTCAGCAACCGGCGCGACGCCGCCGGCGCCGCACTGGACCTGCCGGGGACGATCCTCGTTTCGGCGGGGTTGTTCAGCCTCGTCTTCGGTTTCTCGAACGTCGGGACGTACGCCTGGAGCTCACCTCTGACGTGGGGGTTCCTGCTCGCGGGTGTCGTGCTGGTGACGGCGTTCGCGGGGTGGCAGACGCGAGCGCGGCACCCACTGCTGCCGCTGCGCGTGCTGACCGACCGCGACCGCGCCGCTTCCTTCGCCACTTTGCTGATCACCGGTGCGGCGCTGTTCGGCGTGCTGCTCTTCCTGACCTACTACCTTCAGCACGACCTCGGCTTCGGCCCGATCGAGACCGGCCTGGCGTTCCTGCCGATGATCGCCGTCATGATGGTCGTGGCCCAGGTCGCGACGGGGAAGATCGTTCCTCGTACCGGCCCGAAGATCGTGCTGCCCATCGGTTACCTCCTGGGCGCCGTCGGTCTGGTCTGGCTGGCCCGGATCACGGTCGAATCGCGGTATCCCACGGATGTTCTCCCGCCGCTGCTGCTGATCGGTGCCGCGTTGGGCAGTGTGATCCCGCCGGCGATTTCCCTGGCCACCGCCGGCGTCGCCGCCGCCGACGCGGGCGTGACCTCCGCGACGGTCAATGCCATGCAGCAGGTCGGCGGCTCGATCGGCACCGCTGTGCTCAACACCCTCGCCACGAGCGCTGCCGCGAGCTACCTCGTCGGCAAGGACGCCACCGATCCGGCGGTCGTCACGCAATCCGACCTCGCCGGGTACAGCACGGCCTTCGCTTGGGCGGCCGGGCTTTTTCTCACCGGCGGTGTCGTCACCGCAGTGGTGTACCGCCGCAAGTCTTCCGGACGGGACGAATCATGACCGAGATCCACGGTTTCGCCGACGAGGGCTACGGCCTGGTCGCCGACGCCTTCCAGGCCAACTTCGACCGCGGTACCGAGACCGGCGCCGCGGTGGCCGTCTACGATCGCGGCAGGCTCGTCGTCGACCTCCACGCCGGCGTCGCCGACGCAACTACCGGGCACGCCTGGACAGCTGACACCGTCGCCGTCGGGTTTTCCGTCACCAAGGGCCTCATGGCGTTGACCGGATACCTTGCCCAGCAGCGCGGGCTCCTCCGCTTCGACGACCCGGTCGTGTCCGTCTGGCCCGAGTACGGCCGGCAGGGCAAGGAGCACACGACGGTCCGTGACGTCTTCGCCCACCGTGCCGGGGTGATCGCGCTCGATGCCGACCTCACCTTCGATGACATCGTCGGCTGGGAGCCGGTCGTCCGCGCCATCGAGAACCAGCGCCCGCAGTTCAAGCCCGGCCGCGAGTTCGGCTACCACGCACTGACCTACGGCTGGCTCACCGGTGAGATCCTGCGGCGCGCCACCGGATTGCGGCCCGGGGGTCTGATCGCGGAGTACCTCGCCAAGCCCCTGGCCGCGGAGGCGTGGATCGGGATCCCGCCCGAGGTCGAGTCCCGCGTCGCACGGATCCATCCCGCACCGGAGCTCACCGGTCCGGAAACGGCCGCGCTCATGGCGCGGATCATGAGTATGCCGTCCTTCATCCGGTCGGTGACCTTGGGTGGCGTGTTCCCGCCCCGGTTCCTCGACGGCGGCGACCACGACTTCAACTCATCAGCCCTGCACGCGGCCGAGGTCCCCGCGGCCAACGGCATCACGTCACCCACCGCCCTGGCGCGGATCTACGCCGCCGCTGTGTCCGCTGTGGACGGCCGGCCGCGCTTGCTCAGCGACGAGAGCATCGAGGACGCGCTGACCCCCCGCTCCACCGGGCCCGGTTGGTCCGGTGTGCTCACGCCGCCCGGCATCCGGTACTCCACCGGATTCCTCATCAACGGAACGCCCCGGCTGCTCTCCGAGCACTCTTTCGGCCATGACGGCGCCAATGGCGGTCTTGCTTTCGCCGACGCCCAGGCGGAAATCGGTTTCGCCTACCTCAACAACCAGCTGGCCAACCCCATCGACGAGCGGGCGGATCGCCTTACGGCCGCGCTCGGAACCGCACTGCACCTCGACGCCCGCCAAGGCGTCGCCCGGTAGCAGGGCGGTGATCACGACAGGGGCTGCTTGACTCCCGCTGTGGACGAGGTACCGGATACCACGGCGAGCCGGAAGTTCGTTTCGTCCGCGGTGCCGGGAGCCGCGGTGAGGACGACGATCTTGTGCTCCGCGTCGCCGTCGGTCAGGACATCGCAGTCCACGGCGATCGGGCCGGTCGTGGGGTGGTGGACGATCTTGTGCTCTTCGCGGTGGGCGCTGACCGCTCCGGACGCCCACAGTTCGGCGAAGCGCGGGTTTCCCATCAGGTCCCGGATCAGGCCCTCGAGGCGGCCGCTTCCGGGGAACCGCCCCGTGGCACGGCGCAGGTCGGACACGATGGAAGCCTCGACCTCCGGCTGGCTGAGCGAGAGCACCGGCCAGCGCGACAGGCACGGGGTCGCTCCGTCAACGGGAAAGGTGTCCCGAGCGAAATTGCGCAGCGGCGCCGGTGTCGTCGACGGGTCACCCAGCAACGCCGCCCAGGAACGGTTCCACCAGATGAGCTGCCAGTCCGCGGCGAAGACGGCCGCGGCCGCGGCGTCGCCGAGCCGGTTCACTATGCGGTGCAGGCCAGGCGGGATGTGGTCGGAAACCTCTGCACTGGAGGGAGGGGCAAGCCCGGCCAGCCGGTAGAGGTGGTCCCGCTCGGCTTCGGTGAGCTGCAGGGCACGGGCCAGTGCCGCGGTCACCTGCGCCGAGGGGGAGACGTGGCGGCCCTGCTCGAGGCGGACCACGTAGTCGACCGAGATGCCCGCGAGCTGGGCAAGATCTTCCCGGCGCAGACCGGCAACCCGGCGCCGGTGACCGCCGGGCAGTCCCACCGAATCCGGTGAAACGCGGCCGCGCCAGGTTCGCAGCATCGAGCCCAGCTTCGTGATGTCGTCGGTCATGGCGTCGATTGTCGCACCTGGTGCCACCTCGAAGGTGGTAATGGTTTTCCTACGAAGTCCGCTCTCTGGTCACCGGTTCCACGGCCGACGATTCTTGCTGACATGACCTTCGAATTCTCCCACGACCACGTGGGCATCACCGTCACGCAAGAGGACCTCGAGGCCACGATCGCGTGGTATTCCCGCAATCTGGGCTTCGCCGTCGAACGGCGGTTCGAGTCGCACGGCACGGCGTTCGTCTTCCTCACCGCCGGCGACGTCAAGATCGAGCTTCTCGCGGGCGCTTCCGGCCGGGAACGAGCGTTGACCGACAACGTCCTCACGAGCATGGACCCCGCACGCCTGCACCACTTCTGCCTCACGGTGGCGGATCTCGACGCGGCGATGGCGCGGCTGCTCGAACTCGACGTGCCCCTGATCGGCGGCCCCATGGAAGTACCGGACACGGGCCAGCGCATCGCCTTCATCACCGACAACGTCGGCACCATCATCGAACTCAGCGCCTCCGGCACCGGGGTGTCCGGTCGGCGGACGCAGCCATGACGCCGATCCGCTGGCAGCTCGCCGAGGTCGTGAGCCCGAACCTCGACCGTCCGGTGCCGGTGATCGCGGCCAAGGACATTCCTTACGTGCCGCACGCCAACCGGCTGCAGAACCTGCACATCTACCTGCCGCGCACGCCGCGGACCGCCGCGCTCATCGACACCCCCGTCACTTCTCTCCCCGGCGCCGGATCACCGTCACAGAGCCCACGATTCCTCGTGCACATCCACGGCGGCGCCTGACGGTCTGTACGACCTGCCCGCGCTCGTCACCACCGACGGGCTCGGCGCCACCCACTCCCACCTCCGCGACGACTACGAGAACCTCTTGTCGACGGCGTTCGGGAAGGACGAGAACGCCTGGCGCTGCAGGCGGTCGTCCAGCCTCCGCGCCACTACGGTCTGGGCGGCCTTCCCGAGCCGCCGGAGGCGAGCCCCGCGAGCTTCGACCCGGCGGCCATCGCCGCGCGGGTCCGCGGTGGCGCGGCGCCGAGTCTGGTCGTGCTGGAGCAGAGCGCCGAAGACCACCTCGTCCCGATGAGTCAGCGCGAGCGGCTCACCGCCACCCTGGCCGGAGTGGCCGGGCTCCGGGTCGTCCGAGGGCAGCGGCTCACCGGTGAGCACGCGGCCCCGTGGGAAAACGGCATCATGATCCACCGGAGTCTCGTTGACACTCTCCGGTTCCTGCGCGAAGACCGCTGACGCCGGTGGTGCGGCCTCAAGCGTTGACGTACGCCAGCACCGCCAGCACCCGGCGGTGTCCGCTGTCGCTCGTCGGCAGGCCCAGCTTGCGGAAGATGTTGCCGATGTGCTTGGTCACAGCGCGTTCGGTCACCACCAGTTCGCCGGCGATCGTCAGGTTGTCCAGGCCCTGGGCCATCAAGTGCAGCACTTCCTGTTCGCGCGCTGTGAGGCTCTGCAGCGGGTCGCGCCGGTTCATCAGCTGCGACACCACCTCCGGGTCGAGCGCCGTGCCGCCGGCCGCTACGCGCTCCACTGCGTCCAGGAACTCCTCGACCCGGCCGACGCGGTCCTTCAACAGGTAACCCGTGGCCGCCGCGCCGGTCTCCAGCAGTTCCCTGGCATACGCCTGCTCGACGTACTGGGACAGCACCAGCACCGGCAGCCCGGGCAAGTGCCGGCGCGCTTCGATCGCCGCGCGCAGGCCCTCGTCGCGGAAGCTCGGCGGCAGGCGGACGTCGAGCACCGCGATGTCCGGGCGGTGCCGCAGCAGCGTCGGCAGGATCTCCGGGCCGCTGGTCGCGATGCCGACTATTTCGTGGCCCGCGCTCTTGACCAGCAGCGAGATCCCCTCGCGCAGGAGGGCGTTGTCCTCGGCGAGCACTATCCGCATGGCAGCAGTACCTCGATCGTCGTTCCTGTGTTCACCGGGCTGTCGATCCGGGCCGTGCCGTCGAGCGCCGCCACCCGGCGCTGGATGCCGGACAGGCCGCTCCCGCTTTCGGCGTCGGCGCCGCCCTTGCCGTCGTCGCGGACGGTGACGCGCAGGGTGTGCCCATCATCTTCGACGATGACCTCGGCGTGCTCGGCGGTGCTGTGCTTGGTGACGTTGGTCAGCGATTCGGCGACGACGAAGTAGGCCGCCGCCTCGATCGCCGCGGGCGGGCGCGGCAGGTCGTCGGGGACCCGTACTGTCACCGGGATGCGCTGGCCGCCCGCCAGCGCGTGGACGGCACCGGCGAGCCCGCGGTCGGCGAGGATCGGCGGGTAGATGCCGCGGATGATGCTCCGGAGGTTGCCCAGGGAGTCCTCGATGCCGCTCTGGGCATCCTGCACCAACCGAGCCGCGGGGTGGTCCGGCTCGGCCGACAGCGTGCGGGCGGCGAGTCCGAGCCGCACCGAGACGGCGACCAGCTGGGCCTGGATGCCGTCGTGGAGGTCACGCTCGATGCGGCGCAGCTCCGCGCCGTGCGACTCCAGTGCCTCGGCCCGGGTTTCGGTGAGCCGCTCGACCTGCTGGGCCAGCAGCTCGGCCTCGTTCGGCCCGAGCAGCGTCCGCGCGAGCCGCAGCTGGCCGCGCGCGATCAGCGGCACCAGCCAGACCACCATGGCCGCGTAGCACGCGGCCTGCAGCAGCGGCAGGGTCAGCGCCTGCGGCCACGTCCGGATGATGACCAGCATGCCGGTGAAGCTCTCCGGCGGGAACAGCCACCAGTACACGGGGACGGTCGCGCTCGCCACGATCGCGGGCCACAGCGCGATGCCGAGCAGGCCGAGGAACGTGCCTCCCAGCCCGTGCCCGGCCAGCCACAGCAGATCGCGCCAGGTCGCCGGGTCCCGCACCGCGCGCAGCCGGCCACCACCTTCGGCGTGGGCGGCTTCCGGCAGCGGGAACCCGAGGTGGCGCCCGACGCGCTCGCGCTCGAGCCGGGCCAGCGCCCGCACGGGCATCGTCACCGACGGCGCGAACGGCAGCAGCACCACCAGGAACGGCAGGACGAGCACCCCGGCCAGCGCGGGCAGCGCGGTTTGCAGCCCGGAGGCGAGCACCGCGGTGGCGCGCGTGCTGCGGCTGATCACTGTCCTCATCGGGCTCCCCGGGGCCTGCGGCGTCGATGGCGACTCTACTGAACCCCCACCGGGGGTGTAGCCAGCTACACCCCCGATCCGGGTGCACGGGCCAGTGTGCCGCGCCCGTCCCGCTCATAGCGTCTGAACCACGGGAAAGCGGGAAGGACAACGGCGATGACAGCGATCGCGCACGGGCTCGAATTCGCGGTGCGAATGGAATCGGTGGCCAAGACCTACGGCAAGGGGGACGCCGCCGTCCACGCGCTCAAGGGCGTCACGCTCGATCTGCGGCGGGGGAGCTTCACCGCGATCATGGGCCCCTCCGGGTCGGGCAAGAGCACGTTCCTGCACTGCGCCGCCGGTCTGGACCGGCCGACGTCGGGCCGCATCACGCTCGGCGACGTCGAGCTGACCGGACGCCGCGAGTCCGAGCTGACCGCGTTGCGCCGGGAACGGATCGGGTTCGTCTTCCAGGCCTACAACCTCCTGGACGCATTGACGGTCGAGCAGAACATCGTGCTCCCGCTGCGCCTGGGCAACCAGCGGTTCGACCCGGCGTTCCTCGCCGAGATCGTCCGCTCGGTCGAGCTGAACGTCCCGCTCGACCGCCGCCCGAGCAAGCTCTCCGGTGGCCAGCAGCAGCGCGTCGCGATCGCGCGGGCGCTGGTCACCCGGCCCGAGGTGGTGTTCCTCGACGAGCCGACCGGCGCGCTGGACACCCGCACCGCGAGGCAGGTGCTCGGCACGCTGCGGCAGGCGGTGGACCGCTGGGGCCAGACGGCGCTGATGGTCACGCACGACCCGGTCGCGGCGTCCTACGCCGACACCGTGGTGTTCCTGGCCGACGGCCGGATCGTCGGCGAGCTGACCGGCGCGACGCCGGAGCGCATCGCCGAACGCATGACGCACCTCGGGGAGTGGTGATGAGCCTGTTCGCACTGGCGCGGCAGAACATCCGCGCCCGCAAGACGACGTTCGCCGCCGCGTTCGTCGCGGTCTTCGCCGGGTCCGCGCTGATCACCGCGAGCGGTGTCCTGCTCGACTCCGGTCTGCGCGCCGGGATCCCGCCGCAGCGCTACGCCCCGGCCGCGGTGGTCGTCACCGCACCGCAGACGGAGTCCACATCGGACGACGTCGACCAGCGGTTCACCGAGCGTGTCCCGCTGGCCGTGGCGAGGGCGGGCGAGATCGCCCGCGTGCCCGGGGTCGCCGCGGTGGTGCCCGACGTGAGCGCGACAGTCGTGCTGCGCGGCCGCGGTCCGCTCGTCGCCCACGGCTGGTCCTCGACGCGGCTCGAGGCCGTCACGCTGACCGCGGGCCGGGCGCCGGAACGTCCCGACGAGGTGGTGCTGGACGGGGCGCGCGTCGGCGACGTGGTCGACGTCGCGGTGGGCGGGGTCGCGTCCCCGTACCGCGTGGTCGGCACCGTCACGACCGGGCAGCCGACGGCGTTCCTCACCGACGAGCAGGCCCGCGTCGTCGCCGGGCGGCCGGACGCGGTGGACGCCGTCGCCGTCCTGGCCGAGCCGGGCGCCGACGCGGCCGGTCTCGCCCAGCGGATCGGGCAGGCCGTGCCGGGCGTCGCGACGGCCACCGGCGACGACCGGGCCGGCGCCGAGCTCCTCGACGTCGGTGCGGCGCGGTCGTTCCTGACGCTCGTCGCCGGCTCCTTCGGCGGCACGATGCTGGTGATCGTGCTGCTGGTGGTGGCCAGCACCCTCGGCCTGGCCAACCAGCAGCGCCGCCGCGAGTTCGCGCTGCTGCGGGCGATCGCGGCCGGGCCGGGGCACATCTACCGCCTGATCGGCATCGAGACGGCGCTGGTGGCCACGGTCGCGGCGGTGCTCGGCGCGATCCCCGGGGTCGGCCTGAGCCTGCTGCTGCACGGGGTGTTCGTCCGGCTCGGCTCCATCCCCGCGGGCTTCAGCTTCGTGCTCGGCCCGGTGCCGGTGCTCGCCGCGGTCGCCGGATCCGTGGTGGCGGCGGTGGCGGCCGGGCTGATCACCGCTCGCCGCGCGGCGCGGATCAGCCCGGTCGACGCGCTCGGCGAGGCCGCGGTGGAGCCGCCCCGGCTCGGCCGCGGGCGGGTCGTCACAGGCTGGGTGCTCGCGATCGCCGGGACGGCCGCGGGGATCGCGTTCCCGCTGATGATCGCCGGCACCGCCGGTGCGGCCGGTGCCGCGGGATCGGCGTTGCTGCTGGTCACCGCCTTGGCGTTGCTGGGACCGCGGCTGCTCACCGCGACGGCGTCGGTGCTGGGCAAGCTCGGGTTGAGCCGCCCGGCGTCCGGCTTCCTCGCCGGCGCCAACACCCGTGCCCGGTCCCGCCGGCTCGGCGCGGCGACCACCCCGCTCATCATGGGCGTGGCGCTGGCGGCGGTGCAGATCTTCACCCTGACCACGACCGCCGCCGCGGCGCAGCGGCAGGCCGAGGCCGGTCTGCTCGCCGATCAGGTGCTCGTCGCCGACGGCGGCGTCGCGTCCACAGTGGCCGATGCGGTCCGCCGGACGCCCGGGGTGACGGCGGCGGTTTCCGTGGTGCACACCCAGGTTCTGGTGACCGCGCCGATGTTCGGCGAGCCGGCGACCGAGGCCTACGCCGCGCAGGGCGTCACCGCCGAAGGGCTCGGCCGCGTCCTGAACCTCGACGTCCGCCGGGGTGACCTGGCCGGCCTCACCGGCGACGCCGTCGCCCTCAGCGAGAGCGCCGCCGGGACGTTCGGCGTGGACCTGGGCGGGACGGTGGCGATGCGCCTCGGCGACGGCACCCCGCACACCGCCCGCGTCGTCGCGGTCTACGGCAACGGCCTCGGCTACGGGGACCTGACGCTGCCCCACGAGGCCGTCGCCGGCCACACCACGAGCGGGCTCGACGACGAAATCCTGGTCGCGGGGAAGGTAACCGTCGCGTTCCCGGAAGTCCACGTCACCGACCGGCGGACGTTCATGACGGCGCGCGACGACGCGGCGGGCGCGCAGTCGGCGGTGACCCTGGTGCTCAACCTCGTGCTGATCGCGTTCATCGCGATCGCGGTGGTGAACATCCTGGTCCTCGCCACCGCGGCCCGGGTGCGCGAATTCGCGCTGCTGCGGCTGGTCGGGGCGAAACCCCGCCAGGTCCGCGCCATGACGCGCGCGGAGGCCGCCGTCGTGGTCGTGGCCGCGATCGTGCTCGGGTCGCTGGCCGCGCTGCCGCCGCTGATCGGAGTCAGCCTCAGCCTCACCGGAACCGCGCTGCCCACCGTGCCGCCCCTGATCTACGCCGGGATCCTCGCGGCCGCCGCCGTCGTCGGCTGGGGCGCGATCGCCATCCCGGCCCGGTTCGCCCTGCGCCCGGCCGCCGTCACCGCCATGCGCGTCGGCGAATGACCGTTCGCGTTCAAGAAAGGAAAGTCCTCACCATGCAAGAGAAAACCGGGGTGCGAGGCCTGATCGCCCGCTACCCGCTTTCGAGCTTCTTCGTCCTCGCGTTCGCGTTGAGCTGGATCGCGTGGACACCGTACGTCCTGGGCCGCAACGGTCTCGGCGTCGAGCCGGAGTTCTCCTTCCCCGAGATCGCGGGCACGACGCAGCTGCTGGGGGTGCTGCCGGGCGCCTACCTCGGCCCGATCCTGGCCGCGTTCCTCGTCACGGCGGCCGCCGAAGGCCGGCCGGGTCTGCGGCGCTGGGCGCGCCGGCTGCTGAAGTGGAACGTGAACTGGCGCTGGTACGCCGGTGCGATCCTGGGTGTCCCGGCGGCCCTGATCCTGACGGGCGCGATCCTGAGCGGCGGTGACGTCCACGTCCCGGGTGCTGCGGTGTTCGTCGCGCTGGTGCCGGGCCTGGTGTTCCAGATGGTGACGACGGGCCTGGCCGAGGAGCCGGGCTGGCGTGACTTCGCGCTTCCTTATCTGCAGCCGAAGTTCGGCCCGCTGCGCGGAACGCTGCTCCTCGGCCCGCTGTGGGGCCTGTGGCACCTGCCCCTGTTCTTTTCGGAGTGGGGGCACTGGCCGGACGTGACGGTCTGGACGATCGTCACGTTCGTCGCGACGACCACGCTGTTCAGCATCCTGATGACGTGGGTGTTCAACCGCAGCGGCCAGAGCCTCCCGATCGCGATGCTGGTCCACACGGGCGTGAACAACACGATTTCGGTGGCGTGGGCGGACATGTTCCCCAACGCGGGCGTGAACGACGTGGCCCTGGTGTTCCTGGTGGCTGCCGGCATCGCGGCGGCGGTGGTGCTGATCGCGACCCGTGGGCGGCTGGGGTACCAGCCCGAAACCGTGGCGTCGCCGAGTACCCCGGCGCAGGTGTCCCGATGACCGGAGCAACAGAGGGAGAATCGGTGGACTACGTCTTCGTACCGGGCGCGTGGCACGGCGGGTGGGCTTGGCACGCGGTGGCGCGGCGGATCGCCGGTGCGGGCCACCGGGCCGTCGCGCTGACGATGCCCGGCATGTCGGCGGGGGACGACCCGCGCGAGGTGCGGCTGGCGGACGCCGTGGCGCACCTGGTCGCCGAGGTCGAGCGGCGGGACCTGACCGACGTCGTCCTGGTGGGCCACAGCTGGGGTGGCATCCCGATCGCCGGCGCCGCCCGAAAGCTGGGCAAGCGGCTGGGCGCCATCGCGATGGTCAGCGCGTTCGTGCCGCGGGCGGGGGAGTCGATGGCCGAAGCCATGGGGCCCGAGGTCGGCGCCTACCTCCGCGCGACGATCGAGGCGTCGGCGAACTTCGCCTTCGAGCTGGACTTCGCCGCGTTTCGCGAGTCGCTCATGCAGGACGAGCCCGAGCCGGTGCAGCGGCTCGTCCACGAACTGCTGGTGCCCCAGCCAGGCGGCTACATGCTCGACGCGCTCGAAGAGGTCGGTTTCGCCGGCCTCGACGTGCCGATGACTTACCTCCTCGCCGAGCGCGACCAGGCACTCGCCCTCCCCGGCGCGGACCTGGCCGCCCGGCTCGGCGTCGAGCCGGTACTGGTGCCGGGAACGCACGAGGCGATCATCACGCACGCCGACGACGTCGCGAAGGCACTCTTGGCCAGGTCCTGGGTGCGGTGACCGCTTCGCGTGCCGAGCTGCACATCGGCACCGCGTCGCGCGCATCCGGTCAGCCTGGTGTCGAGCCGATCAGCCCCCGTGCACCGGCTCGCACGCGGTAGCGGCCGGGGGAGCAGCCGCGCGCGCGGACGAACGCGCGGCTGAAGGCGGCCACGGAGCCGTAGCCGACCGCGGCGGCGACCGCGTCGAGGGAGTCCTGCGTGTCGCGCAGCCGGGCGGCCGCGAGGTCCATCCGCCACTGCGCGAGGTAGGTCGCCGGACCCGAACCGATCGCCTGCACGAACCGGCGCGAGAGCGTGGCGCGCGAGACCGCGGTCGCCTGGGCGAGCGACTCGGTCGTCCACGGCCGGGCCGGATCGCGGTGGATGAGCTCGAGGGCGGCGCGCACGAGCGAGTCGTCCAGCACACCCAGCCAGCTCCGCTCATGCGTCGACGGCCGGCTGGGCAACCAGGCGCGCAGGATCTGGATCAGCATGATGTCGATCAGGCTGTCGAGGACGGCGGTCGTCGCGATCTGGGGATCGGACAACTCGCGGCCGAGCATCCGGACGGTGTCGTCGAGCGACGGCACGCCGTTCCTCGGGCCGACGTGCACCAGGTCCGGCAGAGCGTCGAGCACCTGGGTGTGCGCGTCGTGGTCGCAGTCGTAGTGGATCACCATGATGCGGGTCAGCCAGGGGGGAGTTCCCAGCCGGAGCACCTGGCCGTCCGGCTCGGCGGGCCCGGGACGAGTCCGGAGGTCAGGAGCGCCGGCCAGCCTGTGCTCCTGGTTCGCCGGCAGCAGCACGACGTCCCCCGCCGCGAGCTCGCGGGGATCGCAGCCGGGCCGGTGGAGCCAGGCCCGGCCCGCTGTGACGACGTGGACCGTGGCCCCCGGGTGGTCGCCGCAGTCCCTCTCCCAGTCCTCGCCCGCCTCGATCAGCGTCCCGAGCGAGGTCCGGACGCCGGAGACCCGCAACACCTGGCTGACGAGATCGACCATCCGGCGACCGTAGCAGCGGGGTGGATCAGGTGAGTCATACGGTCAACAAATCGCGCCTGATAGTCATCGACCGAGTCAGGTGCCGCGCCGTACGGTGGGGTTATCAAGTCTGGAACCGCGAACGACTGGAGAATCATGAAGCTGCACGGAGCCACCGCCCTCGTCACAGGAGCCGGCGGTGGCGGTCACGGGCGTCACTTCGTCGAGCAGCTGATCGAACGCGGCGCCGCGAAGGTGTACGCCACCGCGCGCCGCCCGGAACTCGTCGAGATCCCGGGAGCGGAGGTGCTGCGGCTCGACATCTCGGATTCCGCGTCGGTCGCCGCCGCGGCCGCCCACGCCGGCGACGTCGATCTGCTCGTGAACAACGCCGCGGTATCGCCGGGGGTGAACCTCGTCGACGGCGACCCGGACACGATCCGCTCCACAATGGACACCAACTTCTACGGCACCCTCGCCATGGCGCGGGCCTTCGCTCCCGTCCTCGCCGGCCACGGTGGCGGCGCCATCCTCAACGTCCTCTCGGTCATGGCCTGGTCGAGCTACGACGGTGCGAACGCCTACGCCGCGAGCAAGGCCGCCCAGTGGGGGCTCACCAACGCGCTCCGCCTCGAGTTGGCCGGCCAGGGCACCCTGGTGAGCACGCTGATGATCGGCATGGCCGCGACTCCGACGATGAAGGCCTACGCGGCGGCCACCCTCGGTGCCGGGATGCTGCCCGAGGGCCTCCTCAGCGACCCGGCGGACAACGTCAGGGCCGCGCTCGACGGGATCGAAGCCGGAGAGATCGAGATCCTCGCCGACACGATGGCGATCGAGGCCAAGGCCGCCCTCGCCGGCGCCCCTCGCTCGTTCGACCCGTTCACCGGGGTGGCGTGAGAGCACACGGACGTCGGTGCGACGATTCGTGCTCGTCGGACGCACGATCCCCTTTCCGGCCCGAGGATTGGATGCGCAGTGGGACGCTCGTCGGTGTTCACCTTCCAGTACATCGCCATCGACACCGAGGCCGGTGTCACGCCGGAGGAGTTCGAGGCCTTCGTGCGTGGTGAAGGCGTGCACCTGCCCGTGTACCCGGGGTGGCGGTGGACTCTGCTGCGCGGGTTGCGCGGCGAGCGGACCGGGCAGTACCTGATGTTGTACGAGATCGACAGCGCCGAGCAGCGCGACCGCTACGTCACGGCCCGGGGTGAGCAAACCGAGCTGGCCCAGGCGTTCTGGGCGGCGCACCCGGAGGCGGAGGCGGTGCTGGCGCGGTGGCGGCGGCTGGGCACGTTCGCTGAGCTGCCGACGTTGTTCACCGACTACCGGCTGCTGGCCGACAACCCGCGGAGCACGGTCACACCCGGCCCCCGCTACCGCGACCGTCCGGGGGAGGAGCCGGTCGCGCGGGTGGTCGGGATCCACAACCTGGCGTTGCGCGCGGGGGTGACCGAGGAGGTGTTCGACCGGTTCATCGCCGAGAACCACCACCGGATCGACGACTACCCGGACTGGCGGTTCCACGTGCTCAAGGGCGAGCGGGGCAACCGCCTCGACCAGTACGTGATGATGATGGAGATCGCGAGCCTGGACGCGCTGGACGTCTTCTACCCCGAGCCCGACATCGCCACGGGTGAGGCCGCGGTGTTCGCGTCGGCTCATCGTGACACCAAGCAGATGTACGAGGAGTGGAAGCAGCTGGCTTCGTTCTCCGGTTCACCGCAGATCTACACGGATTACCTCGCTGTCGCGGAGAACCCGGCGTGAGCCGGCTTGCAGGGCCAGCGCGGCGAAGGCCAGGTCCTGCAGGGCGATACCGACCGAGTTGAACAACGTGATCTGTCCGCTTCCGGCCCGGCCCGGTATCAGCCCGGCCAGTACCGCCCCCAGCTCCTGCCGGAAATCGTCTTCGGTGGTCGTGCCGTCCTGCACCGACAGCACGGCTTCGCCCGACTTCCGCAGCTGGACGGCGGTGCTGTCGACGAAGACCGTCGCGCGGGCCATTCCGGCGGAGTCGATCTCGCGGTGGTCGGGCCGGGGTGGTGCGCCGACGGCGTTGACGTGCAGCCCCGGCCGGAACCACGCGCCCTCGACGACGGGGACGCGGGACGGTGTCAGGGTGCAGAGCACGTCGGCCGCTTCGACCACGCCGCGCGGTCCGAGAGCCGTGGTCACGGCGAGGGCCGGGACGCCGTCGGCGTGTTCCCGGCGCCGCAGCGCGCGGCGGAACTCGGCGACGCGGGCGGCCGAGCGGGACCAGACGACGACCTCGCCGATCGCCCGGACCGCCCGGATCGCGGCGACGTGCTCGACGGCGAGCGGTCCGGCCCCGACGAGCCCGAGGACCCGGGAGTCGCTGCGGGACAAGGCATCCGTGGCGACCGCGCTGGCGGCGGCCGTCCGCATCCGGGTGCCCGTCCCGCCGTTCATGACGGCCAGCCGGGCGCCGGTCCGGGCGTCCAGCACGACCAGGGTGGACTGCTGGACGGGGACACCGGAGTTGCCGGGCGCGTCGGTCAGCACCTTGACGACGGTCAGCCCGAGGCGGTGGGAGGTCGCCACCATCGGCAGCACGATGGTGGCGCCCGCCGTGGGGGTGATCGCCGGGACCGGCTGTTCGGCCCGCCCGAGGGCGAGGTCGATGTGCGCGGTCCGGACGGCGTCGATCAGGTCGCCGAGGTCGACGAGTTCGGCCAGGGCGTCGTCGCGGAGCACGAAAGTCACCGGTAGGCCTTCATGAAGCTGTCGTCGGCCAGTTCGTCGTAGGCGGGGACGCGCGTGAGCATGGCGCTTTCGGCGAGCATCCGCATCCACCGGTCGCTGCCCGCGGGGTCGATCGCGACGGTCTCCCAGACCGCGCTTTCGGTCATCTGCCGGGTGGCCTCGCGCAGGATCCCGAGGTCCTTGCCCGGCCAGCGGGCCGTGAGGATCCCGTCGATCGCCGCCGCCGGGGTGGCGGGAAGGTGCGTCATCGCCGCGTCGATGCAGCCGACGAAGCGAGTGAAGCGCTCGCGCAGCTCTTCTACGCGGTCGGTGCGGCAGTAGTAGACGCTGTTGGGCATGATCCCGCCCTCGTCGAGGTTGTGGAACACGATCCGTCCTCGGCCGGTGGCTTCGAGTTCGAGCGCCGAGACCAGGTCCAGGATGATCGCGTCGCCGAGCCCGGCGCCGAACAGTTCGACCAGCATCGGTGTCGAGAGGTCCCGGACGAAGGTGACGTCGCCGGGGTCGGCGCCCGCCTCCCGGAGCAGCCCGGCGGTGACGGCGTAGGGTGCGCTGCCCCCGATGCCGGGCGCGAGGACGACCTTCCCCGCGAGGTCGCCGAGGGTGAAGGTGCCCGGGGCACCGCGGTGCACGATCGCTTTGGGCGCTTGGTGGTTGAGCTGGCAGACGACGGTCAGCGCGCGGGTGCTGCCGGCGTACATGCCGGGCACCCAGAGCCCGCCGAGCGCGAGGTCGGCGTCGCCGGAGGCGAGGTCGTCCAGGACTCCGGTCCACGGGTCGCAGGCGCGGGCGGTCACCGACAGGCCCGCGTCGGGGAAGAGGCCGGTCGTGCCGGCGAGGTATTCGGGCAGGTAGTTGAGACCGTTGGCGGTCGCGGAGATGCGCAGGGTTTCCAAGGGGTCCTCCGATTCGTGGTCAGGCGTCTTCGTTGATCTGTTCCAGCGTCCGGGCGCGGGTCTCGGGAGCGAACCGCGAGGCCAGCACGAGCAGGGCGTACATGACCGCGGCCATGCCGAACACCCCGGCGAGGCCGAACGCGGCGAAGAGGGCGACGGCGAGGAACGGCATGACCGCGCCGGCGATGTTGCCGATGCCGTTGACGATCGAGGTACCGGTCGCGCGGATCGACGTCGGGTACAGCTCCGGCGACCAGACCGCGAGCGTCGTGTTGGTGATCATCGTGAAGAACTGGAACAGGGCGCCGAGGGCGAGGATCAGGGCCGTCGAGTCCCCGAAGGCCGCGAACGCGGCCGCGGTGACGCAGCCGAGCGCGCCCGCGCCGCCCACCACGCCGCGCCGGCCGACCCGGCCGGCCAGCCACGCCGCGGCGCAGGCACCGAGCAGCGAGCCGGCGTTCATGATCATGGTGAACAGCAAGCTGTCCGAAATGGAGTAACCGCGCTCCACGAGCAGGGTCGGCATCAGGAAGTTGAGCGTGACCTGCGCGCCGAAGGCCATCCAGGACGCGGCGCCGATCGAGAGCGTGCGGGGCAGGACGGCGCGGGCGAACACGGCCGCCGGGGAGGACTTGAGCTGCCGTGCGGGGATGTCCGCCGCCGTCAGCGGCCCACCGATCGCGGTCGTCGGCGACGGCTTGAGGGAGCCCGACGCCAGGATGGCCAGCGACCGGTTGGCGTCCTCGACGCGGCCCTGGGAGAGCAGGAAGCGCGGGGTTTCCGGGAGGCGGCGCCGGTAGAGGATGACCAGCAGCGCCGGGAGCGCGAGGAACAGGAACGTCCAGCGCCACACGAGGTGGTCGCCGCCGAGTACCGGCGCGAGCGGGCCGAGGAGCAGGAAGAACAGCCCGTAGGAGAGGAAGTTGCCGACACCGCCGGAGCCGATGTTGAGCGTCGCGACCAGCGCGCCGCGGTGGCGGGTGGCGACCATCTCGGCGAGCATGGCGATGCCGATGGTGAACTCGCCGCCCAGCCCGATGCCGACGACGAAGCGGCTGGCCAGCATCATGTCGTAGTTCACGGCGACGGCGCTGAGCAGGCCGCCGAGGGTGTAGAGCAGCAGGTTCAGCGACAGGGCCGCGCGGCGGCCGTACCGGTCGGCGAGCCACCCGCCGGCGAGCCTGCCGACGAGCCCGCCGAGCACGGTGGCGGTGTTGATCGCGGTCAGCTGGGTGTCGGTGATCGCGAGCGCGGCCTTGAGGTTCGCGCCCATCGCGCCGACGGAGTTCTGTTCGAGGGTGTCGAAGAACATCCCGGCGAGGATGAGCATGAGCACCCAGAACTGGGCGCGGGTGAAGCCGATGCGGTCGAGGTGGCGGGCGAGGGTGCCGGAGGCGGTGCGCTCCGGGGTGTGGGCCGAGGTCATGGGCTGGGCTCCCATCGGGAGAGGCGACCAAGCAACGAACCTCTGTTTTGTATACGAGAAGTGTTGCTTCGACGTTACCAGTCATGCCAAACACGTGAACAGCCCAGGACGGTGTCGATCTTTTGTATACGAATCAGCGTGCTGGGGACGCTTGACGCCGGTAGATCAGTTCGTCCTTGAGGATGTGCTCGCCCATCAGGTAGCCCGCCTGCACCGGGGAGCCGCCGAGGATCGCGGTGGCGATCGCGGCGTGGTCGGCCCACGAGGTGTCGATCCGGTCCTCGATCTCGAGCTCGAAGCCCCACGAAATCCGGCGCAGCAGCCCGTCGAGCACGCGGGCGAGCTCGGTGTTGCCCGATGCGCGGGCGACGACCTCGTGGAACTCCATGATCAGCGGCGGGAGGTCGGCCACGGCGCCGTCTTCGCCGGCCTGGCGACCGCGCGCGACGACCGCCCGCAGGGCGTCGGCCTGGTCACCCCCGTGCGCCTCGGCCGCGAGCGAGGCGGCGAGGACCTCCAGGCCGCGCCGGATCTGCATCAGCTCGACGACGTCGTGCTGCGAGCGGGCGGAGACGGTCGCGCCCTTGTACTTCTCGGTGGTGACGAAGCCTTCGCTCTCCAGTTGCAGCAGGGCCTCCCGGATGGGCACCCGGGACACCCCGAAGCGGGTGGCGATGGCCTCTTCCTTCAGGCGTGTCCCGGCCGGGATCGCGCCGGCGATGATCTCCGCACGCAGCTCCGTCACGACCGAGTTCGACTTGGCAACCACGATGGGAGGATATGGCAACCACCGGGTGCGCGCGGCCGAGCAGCACCGCCGCCCGGCGTTGATCACTCACGAACCTGCGCGATGGTGACCACGACGTTGCCGATTTTCTGTCCGCTCTCCACGTACCGGTAGGCGTCGACGATTTCGTCCAGTGCATACACGCGGTCGACGACCGGGGTGAAGTCCCCGGACTCGATCAGCTCTCGCAGGTGGCGCACGACGGCCTGGTTGTCGCGCGGGAACGCGAACTTCACCTTTCTGCCGCGCAGCAGCGGGGTGACCAAGGCCAGCACGAGGTTCTGCGCCCAGGGCCCCAGCTCCGAGGACAGGTACACCCCACCGGGTTTGAGCAGTCGCTTGCAGCGGCCGAACGTGCTCTTGCCCACCGCGTCGAACACCGCGTCGTAGGTTTGCTCGTCCTCGGTGAAGTCTCCCGCCGTGTAGTCGACGACCCGGTCCGCGCCCAGGTTTTCCACCATTGCCAGGCTTTCCGTGGCGCACACCGCGGTCACGGTGACGTCGAGACTCTTCAGCAGCTGCACCGCGGCCGAGCCGATCCCGCCGGTCGCGCCGTAGACGAGGACGTCCTGTCCGGCCCGGGTCCCCGCGTGCCGGATGCACGCGAGCGCGTAGTGCGCGCCCTCGGTACCGGGAGCGACCTGTTCGAAGGTCATGCCCGGCGGCACGGTCGCGATCGAGCCGCCCTCCGGCACCGAAAGGTACTCGGCGTGCGCGCCGAACGCGCCTTCGTTGTACCCGAACACCCGGTCGCCGATCGAGAAGGACGTGACACCACGGCCGACCGCCTCGATCTCGCCGGCGAACTCGGTGCCCATGATCGTCCGCCGAGGCCGGGTAATGCCGGTGAGCAGTCGCATGAAGAAGGGCCTGGCCGCGCGGTAGGCACAGTCGGTCCGGTTCACCGTCGTCGCGTGCACCCGGACGAGCACGTCCCGGTCCCCGACCGCCGGCCGGTCGACCTCGCGGATGTGAACGACCTCCGGCGGGCCGTACCTGGTGTGCACCGCAGCTTTCATCCGAGGCCCCCCTTACTGTGTAAGGTAACCATGGATTGCGAGGTGCCGGCAAGGGTTGAAGAACGTCCCTCGTAACTTCCGTCGAGCGGCTCCATCGTCTATCGTCGATGAGCGATAGAAGGGGCTGAAGTGCTGGATCGAGAGACCGCCAAGACCTACGCCGAGTGGTTCCGGACGCTCGCGGACCCCACGCGGGTGCAGATCCTCAACCTGCTCGCCGAGGCCGGCGACCCGATGGCGGTGGGGGAGATCGTCGAGCGGGTCAGTGTGGGGCAGTCGACCGTCTCCGCCCATCTCAAAGTCCTGGCCGACACCGGGTTCGTGCTGGTCGAACCGCGGGGGACCGCTCGGCTCTACCGCGTGAACGAAGAATGCGTGTCCTGCTTCCCGAGCGCGGCGGACGTCGTCATGGGGCGCGGGATCCGGTCGTTCGCCGAGGAGGCGCGATGAATCCCGATCGTGACGCCGTCCGCGACCGCTACGCCACCGCCGCTCGGCGGGCTCTGGCGGGGGAGGGGACCGGACTGCTGGCCGGCGAAGGGGACGCCGAGCGGCTCGGCGCCGTCCACTACGCCGGCGCGGAGGTTCCGGTCGAGGTGACCGCGACCAGCCTTGGCTGCGGCAACCCGGTGGCCGTCGCCGAGGTGAAGGCCGGTGAGACCGTTCTCGACCTCGGGTCCGGTGGTGGGCTGGACGTTCTGCTGTCCGCGCGCCGCGTCGGGCCGGGTGGGCGGGCCATCGGGCTGGACATGACCGACGACATGCTCACCCTCGCCCGCCGGCACGCCGAGCGGGCCGGCGTGACCAACGCCGAGTTCGTCAAGGGCACCATCGAGCAGATCCCGCTGCCGGACGCCTCGGTCGACGTCGTCATCTCCAACTGCGTCATCGCCCTGTCGTCGGACAAGCCCGCGGTGTTCGGCGAGATCGCTCGCGTTCTACGACCCGGCGGCCGCCTTGGCATCACCGACATCCTCACCGACGCCGAACGGGCGGCGAGGGCCGGATCGGTCGAGTGTCTCGGCGGCGCGCTCACCGCCGAGAGCTACCGGAAGCTGCTGCGGGACGCCGGACTCAGCGGTGTCGAAGTTCAGCTCACGCACCAGACCGGCGACAAGCTGTACTCCGCGATCATCCGGGCCACCAAGCAAGTCGTGGCCATGACGGCCGAGCACGCCGGCCAGGTGCTCGCGATCTACCAGGCCGGGCTGGACACCGGCCAGGCCAGCTTCGAGACCACCGCTCCCGCCTGGGAGGCCTGGGACGCGGCGCACCTGCCGGAACATCGACTGGCCGCCGTCGACTCGGCCGGGCGGGTCATCGGCTGGGCCGCGGTCTCCGCGGTGTCCTCGCGGTGCGTGTACGCCGGGGTCGTCGAGCACAGCGTCTACGTCGATCCGGCGGCGCAAGGCCGTGGCGTCGGGCAGGCGTTGCTCGCCGCGCTGATCGCCTCGACCGAGGACGCGGGGATCTGGACGATCCAGAGCGGCGTGTTCCCCGAGAACACCGCGAGCCGGGAACTGCACCGACGCGCCGGGTTCCGGGAGATCGGAATCCGCGAGCGCGTCGGGCAGCACCATGGTCTCTGGCGCGACGTCGTCATGATCGAGCGCCGCAGCTCGCGAGCCGGCGCCTAGAAGGCTCAGTTGCAGCAGCCCTCCGGCTTGGCGGTCTCGGCGTCCGGCGTGCAGCACGTCGCCGGGGTGGCCTGCGCGGCGCTGTCGGTGCCGAACGTCGTCGAGTCGCCCTTCACCGTGTAGACCTCCCACGGCTCCTTGCCCGGCCCGTGCACCCACACCTTGTCCTGCACCGCGTAGCAGCACGTGGTGTCGTCCTCGGTGAGCGTCTCGAGTCCTTCGCCGGTCAGCCGCTGCGTTGCCGCGTTGACCTGGTCGGTCGACTCGACCTCGACGCCGAGATGGTCCATCACCGTCTCCTGGCCCGGCTCGCCCTCCAGCAGCACCAGCTTCAACGCGGGCTCCTCGATCGCGAAGTTCGCGTAGCCCGGCCGGAGCTTCGCCGGCTCCGTCCCGAACAGCTTCGAGTAGAAGTCGATCGATCCCGCCAAGTCCCCGACCCGCAGGGCCAGCTGTACCCGTGACATCCCCGCCACCTCCTTGAATAGACGTTGGTCTAAGCAGATTGCCGTCTATATGTGAATCTGTCAATATAGAGAGATGTCGAAGCAACTGCCGCTCGTCGCGATGGACGCCTGCTGCGCGCCCCTGGCTCGGGAGCCGCTGACGCAGGATCAGGCGGTCGAGCTGTCGCACCTGTTCAGGGCGATGGCCGACCCGGTCCGGCTGCGGCTGCTCTCGCTGATCGCCTCCCACGCCGGCGGCGAGGCGTGCGTGTGCGACCTGACGGACGCCTTCGACCTGACCGGCCCGACCATCTCCCACCACCTGAAGGTGCTTCGCGAGTCCGGGCTGATCACCGGCGACCGGCGTGGCACCTGGATCTACTACCGCGTGCACCCCGAGGTGCTGGCGCGGCTTTCGGCGGTGCTCACGACCACGGGCGAAGCGGTCACCGCGTGACGACGGTCGAAGCGCCGCCGCGACTGTCCACTCTGGACAAGTTCCTGCCGGTCTGGATCGCGGCCGCGATGGTCGCCGGGCTGTTGGCCGGGCGAGGGATACCCGGTTTGAACACCGCGCTGTCCGCGGTGCAGATCGACGGGATTTCGCTGCCGATCGCCCTCGGACTGCTGGTGATGATGTACCCGGTCCTGGCCAAGGTCCGCTACGACCGGCTCGGCACCGTCACCCGCGACCGTCGGCTGCTGTGGCCGTCGTTGGTGCTGAACTGGCTCGTCGGCCCGGCGCTGATGTTCGCCCTCGCCTGGCTGCTGCTGCCCGACCTGCCCGAGTACCGGACCGGGCTGATCATCGTCGGCCTCGCCCGCTGCATCGCGATGGTGATCATCTGGAACGACCTCGCCTGCGGTGACCGTGAAGCCGCCGCCGTGCTCGTCGCGCTGAATTCGGTGTTCCAGGTGCTCGCGTTCGGGCTGCTCGGCTGGTTCTACCTCTCGGTCCTGCCGGGTTGGCTCGGTCTTCCGCAGGCCGACCTCGCCGTGTCCGGGTGGCAGATCGCCAAGAGCGTGCTGATCTTCCTCGGTATCCCGCTGGTCGCCGGCTACCTGACCCGCCGCATCGGCGAACGCGCCCAGGGCCGTGACTGGTACGAGAACAAGTTCCTGCCGAAGGTCGGGCCGGTCGCGCTGTACGGGCTGCTGTTCACCATCGTCATCCTCTTCGCCTTGCAGGGTGACCAGATCACCAGCCGCCCCCTCGACGTCGCGCGGATCGCGGTGCCACTGCTGGTCTACTTCGGACTGATGTGGGCCGGCTCCTACGCGCTCGGCAAGGCCGTCGGGCTGAACTACGAACGGACCACCACGCTCGCCTTCACCGCCGCGGGCAACAACTTCGAACTCGCCATCGCCGTGGCCATCGCGACCTTCGGCGCGACGAGCGGGCAGGCGCTCGCCGGGGTCGTCGGCCCGCTGATCGAAGTTCCCGTGCTCGTCGCCCTCGTGTACGTCTCCCTCGCGCTACGGCGCCGCTTCACCAGGAGCACTCGTGACGCCCAAGCCTGAAGTTCTCTTCGTCTGCGTGCACAACGCCGGTCGCTCGCAGATGGCCGCCGCGCTGCTCGCCCACCACGCCGGCGGCGCGGTCGACGTCCGCTCGGCCGGCTCCGCGCCCGCCGACAGCATCAACCCAGCCGTGCGCGAGGCGATGGCCGAGATCGGGCTCGACCTCTCCCGCGAGGTGCCGAAGAAGCTGACGACGGACGCGGTTGAGGCCGCCGACGTCGTGATCACGATGGGCTGCGGCGACGCCTGCCCGATCTTCCCCGGCAAGCGGTACCTGGACTGGCAGCTGGACGACCCCGCGGGCAAGGGCGTCGAGGCCGTCCGGCCGATCCGGGACGAGATCGATCGCAGAGTGCGGGAACTGCTCACCGGGCTCTTGGCTGGGTCCTAGTCGAGGGGCACGGTCAGCTGGCCGCGGTGGAAGTCGAAGTGCCGGGTGGGGAACCGGTACACGTCGGCCAAGGTCATGTAGTCCTGGAAGAACGGGTCCCACCGGGTCGGGTAGTGCATCCCGCGGGCGAGTTCGACGTCGCTCTCGCCGTCCAGCCGGCGGTGCAGTGCCGCGATCGTCCGGTCGAACAGCGCCAGCATCCAGGAACGCGGCATCACCGTGCCGCCGAGCCAGGAACCGGCGAAGTTGACGGCGTCGAACGGCACGGTGCCCGCGTTGAGCAGCCGGGCATACCTGCGGCTGGCTCCGTCGGGCAAACGGCCGAACACCCGCACCAGCCTGAGCAACGCGCGGATGATCAGGTAGCCGAGGAGCATGTGGAACAGCAGCTGACGGTTGTTCCACCGCGTGCCGGCGCTGGCACGCCGAAGGTCGCTTTCGCTCGCCGCGTCGAGCAGCTCGTGGAAGCTTTTGCGCGCTCGCTCCATCTCCGCGTGAACGGCTGCTTTGTCCACCGTCGAAGTGTCCGCCAAAGGTTTCGGGAACGCCATCCCCGCGTGGTCGGTCAAGAATGAGTTTGCGGAGGCAGATCACGGAGCAGGCCGGGGTGAGGATGGCTCGGTGCACGTCGGCTCGTCGTTCGGTCCGGATGCCCAGGCGGCAGTATTCCGCTGACGGGTCGATATGGGTTCGCATGTCAGTCCGGGACAATGGGTTCGACACCGTCTCGCAACTCGTGGACATCGCGGTCAGCAAACAAAAAGCCTACTCGTCCGACGGCTCCCGTGAGCTGATGATGTGCCAGGCTGATGCTCCCGCACTGCCAAGTCGCTGAGCCCACGCAGCTCGATCCAGGACGGGCAGACGAGCACGCTCCCCTCACCGCTGTGCCTCCAGCAGCACGGGGTCGGTGCCCCGGGCCACCGCGACGATCTCCTTGATCAGGAGCCGGGTGCTCGCGGACGGCGGCCGGTCGGCGATCGTGGTGATGCCGATTTCGCGCGGCACCGTGTCGAGCCCCAAGGGCAGCACGGCGAGCTGCGGGTCCCGTGCGCCGATCAGCATCGGGAGTGGGGCGACGGCGTCGGTTTCCACCAGGACCGCCCGCAGCGTGAGGATCGTCGAGCACTCGATGATGTTCGCGGGGAGGGGCAGGCCCCGGCGGTCGAAGAGTTCGTCGATCTCCTGACGCAGCTGGCTGTTGCGGCCCGGCAGGATCCACGGCAGGTCCATGAGGTCCTCGATGCCGCTGGTGGGTGTGTCGAGGCAGGGGTGCTCGTGCCGGACGACGAGGCGGACCGGTTCCTCGTAGAGCCGTACGTGACGCAGAGTGGCGCGCGAGGTCGACGGCTGGAGCCGGCCGACCAGTACGTCCACCTCACCTCGGGAGAGTTGCAGGCCGAGTTCCTCGGGCATCGCCTCGACGACCGAGACGGTGAGGTGCGGGTGGGCCTTTTTGAGCCGGATCAGGGTCTGCGGCAGCAGGGAGTACGCGCCGGCGAGGATGGTTCCGACCCGTACCGGCTCCATGCCGAGACGCTGGAGCCCGTCGATGCGTCCGGCCGCGGCTTGCAGAGTGCCCACCACCGCGCGGGCGTGCTCGATGAGGATGTCGCCGTACTGGGTCGGGCGGACGCCGCGGGGGCCCCTGGCGAAGAGTTCGACGCCGATGATCGCCTCGATCTCCTGCAGGCTCCGGGTCACGGCCGGCTGGGTGACGTGCATTGCCTTGGCGGCGCCGACCAGGGTGCCCTCGTCGGCCACGACGGTCACGAGAACGAGGTGACGCAGCTTCAGCCTGCCGTCCAGGATGTGGTCCACGTTCATGTCTCGACATCTCTCTGTAACATAGCGTTGGGCCCCGGTATACCCAATCATGCATAGCGCCGACCGGAGAAGCATTAGTCAAGGCCGGATCTCTGCCAAATGATGTGGCCATGTCTTGGACACCCACCGCAGAGAGCCCGCTGGGCGGCCTGACGTCCGCGCTGGCGTCCGGCGGCGTCGAGGTGGTCGACCTGACCGCCCTCTTGTCGCCGTCGACGCCGGTGCTCGACCTCCCACCGGACATGGTGCCGATCCCCCGCTTCGAGCTGGAGGAGCTGGCCCGGTACGACGAGCGGGGGCGCACGTCCTACCAGAACGCCATCCACACCGGTGAGCACGTGGGCACCCACTTCGACGCGCCGTGCCACTGGATCACCGGCGCCGAGCAGGGGGACGTCGCGCACGTACCGGTCCGGCACCTGGCCGCTCCCGCCGTCGTGATCGACAAGTCCGCCGAGTGCGCCGCCGACCCGGACTTCCTGCTGACGGTCGAGCACCTCGAGGAGTGGCAGCACCACCACGGCCCGCTGCCGGAGGGCGGCTGGCTGCTCTACCGGACCGGCTGGGCCGCGCGCTCGCACGACCAGCAGCTGTTCCTCAACGCCGACGAGAGCGGGCCGCACACGCCCGGCATCACGGCCGGATGCGCGCGCTGGCTGGCGGACGAGGCACCGATTGTCGGGCTCGGGGTGGAGACGGTCGGGACCGACGCCGGGCAGGCGTTCACCTTCACCCCGCAGTTCCCGGTGCACCACCACCTGCTGGGCGCGGGCAAGTACGGCGTCACCCAGCTGCAGAACCTCGACCGGCTGCCCGTCACCGGCGCCGTCCTGATCGTCGCCCCGCTCCGCATCGCCGGTGGGTCCGGCAGTCCGGCGCGAATCCTGGCCCTCGTAGAGAACGGAGACGTCCAGTGACCATGCTCGTCCACGAGGCCATCGGCCGGCAGCTCACCGACCTCGGAGTCCGTGCGGTCTTCGGGGTGGTCGGCAGCGGCAACTTCCACTTCACCGACGCGATGGTGCGCGGCGGCGCCCGCTTCGTCGCCGCTCGTCACGAAGGCGGCGCGGCCACCATGGCGGACGCGTACGCCCGGATGTCCGACGAGGTCGCCGTGCTCTCCCTGCACCAGGGCTGCGGTTACACGAACGCCCTCACCGGCATCACCGAGGCCGCGAAGAGCCGGACGCCGCTGCTGGTGCTGACCGCCGAAGCCACCGACCCCAAGTCGAACTTCGCGCTCGACCAGGCGGCGATCGCCGTCGGGATCGGGGCGGTCGCCCTGCGCGTCCGGTCTCCCCGGACCGCCCTCGACGATGTGGCCCAGGCCTTCGCGATCTGCCGCAACCAGCGGCGCACGGTCGTCCTCAACGTCCCGCTCGACGTGCAGGACGCGCTCCTGGAAGCGGAGGGTTCGGCCCGGGAGCACCGCCGGGTCGTCGAACCGCGGCCCGACGACAGCGAGATCGCCACGTTCGCGCAGCTGCTGGAACGCGCCGAACGGCCGGTCTTCGTCGTCGGACGCGGCGGCCGGTCCCCGGGCTCCCGGGACGCCGTCCGCGAACTGGCCGCTGAAGCGGGCGCGCTCCTCGCCACCTCCGCCGTCTCGCGCGGGATGTTCAACGGCGACGACTGGAACATCGACGTCTCCGGTGGCTTCTCCTCGCCACTGACGGCCGAACTCATCTCCGGCGCCGACCTGCTGGTGGGCTTCGGTTGCGCACTGAACATGTGGACCATGCGGCACGGCAGGCTCATCGCGCCGGACGCGACCGTGGTCCAGATCGACCTCGACCCGGAGGCCATCGGCGTACACCGGGACGTGGACCTCGGTCTGTGGGGCGGGGTCGCGGGAACGGCACGGGCGACGGCCGCGTGGCTGCGGGCGAACTCGCCCGGCGGGCGCACGGGTTACCGCACACCGGAGGTGGCCGAGCGGATCCGGTCCGGCCTGCGCTGGAACCAGATCGGCTTCGAAGACGCGTCGGGGGACGGGCGGGTCGACCCGCGCGGCCTGACCGCCGCGCTCAACGACATCCTGCCCGCCGAGCGGATCGTTTCCGTGGACTCGGGCAACTTCCTCGGCTACCCGAGCATGTACCTCGACGTGCCCGACGAGTACGGGTTCTGCTTCACCCAGGCGTTCCAGTCCGTCGGCCTGGGCCTGGCGACCGCGATCGGGGCCGCGCTGGCGCGGCCCGACCGGCTGCCCGTGGCCGGCTGCGGTGACGGCGGCTTCCTGATGGGCCTCTCGGAGCTCGAGACCGCCGTCCGGCTGGGTCTGCCCATGGTGATCGTCGTCTACAACGACGCCATGTACGGCGCCGAGGTGCACCACTTCGGGTCCGACGCGAGCGGCGTCGACTCGGTGACCTTCCCCGACGTGGACATCGCGGCGCTCGCCCGGGGACACGGGTGCGAGGCGCTGACCGTCCGGCGGCCCGAGGACGTCCACGCGGTGAAGGAGTGGCTGTCGGCCGGTCCCGTCCGTCCCTTGGTGCTGGACGCCAAGATCACCTCGGATGGGGGGTCCTGGTGGCTGCAGGAAGCCTTCGGGCACTGAGGCGTCCCGACGGCGTCTCCGTCATCGGCGCCGGGGAGTCGCCCTACACCCGGCATCCGGCGTCCGGTACGACCACGGACGGGGTGCTCGCCGACGCCGTCCGCCGCGCTCTCGCCGATGCGAACATCCAGGCCTCCGAGGTCGACGGCTTCGGGGCCTGCAGCTTCACCCTCGGTCCGGACCACGCCGTCGACCTGGCCTGGCGGCTCGGTCTGCGGCTGCGCTGGCTGATGCAGGACACCAACGGCGGGGCGAGCGCGGGCACGATGCTGCAGCACGCCGTGCGGGCCGTGGAGTCCGGCGACGCCTCGGTCGTGGTGCTCGTGGCCGGCGACCTGATGGACCAGCAGGTGCACCTCAAGATGGTGGCCGAATACAACCGGGCGACCGCCGAGCAGCTGGTGCCGCTCGACATGCTCGGCCCGAACGCCCTCTTCGCCCTGCTGACCCAGCGTCAGATGGCCGCCGAGGGGCTCACCCGTACCGACTACGGGCGGCTCGCGGTGGCTCAACGGGAATGGGCATCGCTCAACCCCGGGGCCGTCTACCGCCAGCCACTGACGCTCGACGACTACCTGAACGCGCCCATGGTCGCCGAACCCCTCGGCCGGTACGACTGCGTCCCGCCGGTCACGGGTGCCGACGCCGTGGTGGTCGCGGCCGACGAACGGGCCGCGGGCATGCGACGAGCCAGGGTGCTGGGCGTCTCGGCCCGCTACAACACCGATGACCAGACCGGCGACGGACTGGTCACCGGCTTGGCCGACTGCGCGCCCGAGCTGTGGGCGGCCGCCGGCCGTGGGCCCGCCGACGTCGACGTGGTCAGCGTGTACGACGACTACCCGGCCATGGCGCTGGCCCAGCTCAAGGATCTCGGCCTGGTCGCCGGGGGTGAGCTGCCGGCTTTCGTCGCCGAGCGGCTCGCCACCCGCGAGCTCGCGGTCAACACCTCCGGCGGGCAGCTCTCGGCGGGCCAGCCGGGTTCCGCGGGAGGCATGCACGGACTCGTGGAGGTCGTGCGACAGCTGCGCGGCCAGGCGGGGGAGCGGCAGGTCGCTGCCCGGCTCGGTCTGTTCAGCGGATACGGGATGGTGCTCTACCGCTACGGCGCGTGTGCCACCGCCGGGCTCCTGGAGGCAGCCGGATGAGCGTGCTCGTGCAGAACTGCCGGACGTGCGGTGGCCGATGGTTCCCCGCCCGCCTGATGTGCCCCCGCTGCGGGGGCGCCGACCTGGTGCCGGTCAGCGTCGAGCGCGGGGTGGTCGAGCAGCTGACCCACCTCGGCGACGTCGTCATCGCGTCGGTGGCCTGTGACCCCGAACCGCTGCTCGTGGCCAGGCTGCACGGCGCGGTCGAGCCCGGGGACGTCGTGGAGCTCACCGACGACCCCGGCGCGTCCGGCCGTCCCGTCGCCTTCGTACCGCCGATCAGCCTGCCCCGAGAGGAGATGTCATGAACCTCAGCCGTGCGAGCGTCTCCGGACTGCTGCGCTGGCGCGCGGAGTCCACCCCGGACAGCGTGCTGCTGCGCTGCGGGGACACGCAGCGGACCGCCGCGCAGATGCTGGAGCGCGTCGCCGTCGCGGGCGGCCTGCTGCGCGACCACGGGGTGGAGCGGGGAGACCGGGTGGCGCTGATGGCGTCCAACCGGGTCGAGCTGCTGGATCTCATTCTGGGCTGCGCGTGGATCGGGGCCGTCGCGGTGCCGATCAACACCGCCGCGCGGGGCGAGCAGCTCCACCACATCCTGAGCAACTCGCAAGCGGAACTGCTGGTGCTGGAAAACCCTTTCCTCGCCCAGGTGGAGGCGCTGCCGGGCACCGCCGAGCTGCGCCAGATCTGGCTGCTGGACAAGAGCGAGGTCGCCTCGGTGCTACCGGTTCCCGTCGACCTGATCCCGGACGGCGACCGCGCCGTGGAGCCGGCGGCGGTCGGCCCGGGCGATCCCGCGGTGATCCTCTACACCTCGGGCACCACCGGGGTCTCCAAGGGAGTCGTCTGCCCGCACGCCCAGTTTTACTGGTGGGGCCGCAACGTCACCGCGCAGCTCGGCATCACCTCGGCCGACGTGCTGCACACCTGCCTGCCGCTGTTCCACACGAACGCGCTCAATGCCTTCAGCCAGGCGCTGGTCAGCGGGGCCGAGTACGTCATCGGCCCGCGCTTCTCCGCCTCCGGCTTCTGGTCGGACGTGGCGGCCAGTGGGGCGACCTTCACCTACCTGCTGGGTGCCATGATCAGCATCCTGGCGGGCCGGGCGCCCGGAGAGCGCGACCGGGCGCACCGGGTGACCGCGGCACTGGCGCCGGCCACCCCCGCCGGGCTGCTCCGGGAGTTCGAGGAGCGGTTCGGTGTCGTCCTCATCGACGGCTACGGCTCGACCGAGACCAACGCCGTGATCTCCGCGAGCCGGACCGAACAACGGCCGGGTTTCGTCGGACGCCTCCAGGAGGGGTTCTCCGCCCGGATCGTCGACGAGCACGGACTCGACGTTCCCCCCGGCACACCGGGGGAACTGCTGCTGCGCAGCGAACAACCCTTCGCCTTCGCCTCCGGTTACCACCGCATGCCCGAGGCCACCGTCGCCGCGTGGCAGGACCTGTGGTTCCACACCGGCGACCGGATGGTGATCGAAGCGGACGGCTGGATCAGGTTCGTCGACCGCATCAAGGACGTGATCCGCCGTCGCGGCGAGAACATCTCCTCCGTCGAGGTCGAGAGCGTCCTCGCGCAGCACCCCGGCGTCCGTGACGTCGCGGTGTACGCGGTGGACTCCGAACTCGGCGAGGACGAGGTGATGGCCGCCGTGGTCCCGGCCGAGGGGCAGCAGATCGACTTCGCCGAGCTGGTGTCCTTTTGCGAGCCCCGGCTGGCTTACTACGCGATTCCCCGTTTCGTGGCGCTGTGCCCGGAACTGCCGCTGACCGAGAACGGCAAGGTGCGCAAGACCTTGCTGCGGGAGTGGGGAGCCGACCGCGCCGACTGGGACCGCGAGGCGGCCGGCGTCGTCCTGCGGCGAAACCAGCACACCGCGGGCCCCGTTCCCGGCCCTTGATATCCGCCACCGAACCTGACCACCGTCTTCATCCAGAGGTGACGAGATGAGCCCCACCGCACCGCAGTCCATCCGCAAGGTCGCCATCGCCAGCCTGACCGGAACCGCACTCGAGTGGTACGACTTCTTCCTCTACGGCACCGCTTCCGCCCTGGTGCTCGGCACCCTCTTCTTCCCCCATGCCAGCCCCCTCGCCGGCACCCTGGCCTCCTTCGGCACCTTCGCCGTCGGCTTCGCGGCCCGCCCCCTCGGCGGGATCATCTTCGGTCACTTCGGCGACCGGCTGGGCCGCAAACCCATGCTCGTGATCACGTTGATGGTCATGGGCTTCACCACCTTCCTCATCGGACTCCTGCCCACCTACGCGCAGATCGGTGCGTGGGCGCCGATCCTGCTCATCCTGCTGCGCCTGCTCCAGGGCATCGCGGTCGGCGGCGAGTGGGGCGGAAGCGTCCTCATGATCACCGAGCACGCCCCCGCGGGACGCCGCGGCTTCTATTCGGCCTGGAGCCAGGTCGGCATCAACCTCGGCTTCATCACCTCCGCCGCGGTCTTCGCCGCGGTCCAGACGCTGCCCGACGAGGCGTTCCTGTCCTGGGGCTGGCGGCTGCCCTTCCTCCTCGGAGCCGTTCCCGCACTGGTCGGCCTCGTCATCCGCCTGAAGATCGAGGAGACACCGGAGTTCCGGAGCGTCCAGCACAAGGGCGACAAGCAACGGCTGCCGATCCTGCACGCCCTACGCACCCACCCGCGTGCCATCCTGATCACGATGGGCGCCCGCCTGGCGGAGAACGGCTCCTCGTACATCTTCCTGGTCTTCTCCCTCGCCTACGGCAAGCACATCGGGGTCGGCAACGGCCTGCTGCTGACCGGGATCATCGTCGCGAACATCGTGGAAGCCGCCTCGATGGTCGGCTTCGGTGCGTTGTCCGACCGCATCGGCCGCCGCCCGGTCTACATGGCCGGAGCGGCGACCCTCATCGTCTTGGCGTTCCCGTTCTTCTGGCTGCTGGACACCGGAACCCCCGCGCTCGTCTGGCTGGCCTTCATCACCGCCATCGGCATCGGCCACGGAGCCATGATCGGCACCCAGCCGAGCTTCTTCACCGAGCTGTTCGGCAAGACGTCCCGCTACAGCGCCATCGCCCTGGGCCACGAGTTCGCGTCGGTCTTCGCCGGCGGCCTTTCGCCGCTCATCGCGACGGCGCTTTTGGCGGCCACCGGCGCCTCCTGGCCCATCTCGCTGTACCTCGTTTTCCTGGGCTGTATCACGCTTGTCTCGGTTTACTTCGCCCGCGAGACGGTGCGGCGGGACGCCGTTTCTACGCCGGACCTGAAGCTGCCGTCGGCCGGAGTACGCGAATAGCGCTCACCCGGTGCGCCGGTGCTCGTCGGTCACCTGTTGGTGGCCGACGAGCGGTCTGCCTGATGGAGGGAAAGGCCGGGGCTCCCTCGGTCTGGCGGTGCCGGCCCGAGCGGGGTGAGCTCATCCTCGACACGGGCGACATGCACTTCAGCGGCAACGTGGTTGACCGCGATCCGGTTGACTTGCGAGGTCTCGTGCGGCTCGTCGAACAGGACGGACCGCGGCACACGCGCAGGAGATACCACCGCCTGGCGGGCATTGAAGTGCGCGATGTCGTTCGCCGGGAGCCGAACGGGTGCCGGCCCGAGCACGCGCCGGCAGATCGAACTGCTCTTGCGAATGCCAACCGGCGGCGGCGATGGAGTCATCGTCAGGAAACACATCGGTTCGATGCGGAGTCCTGGGTGTCGCCGTCGGAGTAGACCCAGTGGAAGTTCCGCGGCGGGTTCGGCTCGACCAGCTACCGGAATGCCACGACTTCCTCGGTGTAGGCGTAGAACCGGGTGCGCATGATCTCCAGCCACGCGGAGAGTAGGGGGCGGCAGTAGAAGCCGCTGCTGTCGTGGATCCGCACCCACGTGTCTAGGAACTGCCAGCATTCAGTCCGTCCGTCAGCGCGCGGCGGCGGGACGACCACCTCGGCGATATACATGGTGGCGGGTGGCCGACGAGCGGATCGCCCGTGAAGTCAGGCCATCGAGGTGGCCAGGCACTCAAGGCGGTTCCGCGGAGGCGGGTTACCCGGCCGCGGGCCCGCCGGCCACCACGTACCGGCCCGGGCGGTGGAGATCGACCGCGGGGGCGAAGGTGAATCCGGAGCCCTCGCGGTCGACCCGGCCGGCGGAAGGGGCGGCGAAGTGCGCGGGGATCATCGCGGTTCCGGTGTCGGCCAGCCAGTCCAGCGTTCGCCGGCGGGTGCGTGCCGAGAGCGCCGGGTCGACGCAGTACCGAGTGCTGGCGTCCGGGTCCATCAGCTGGAGCGGGTGGTGCAGGACGTCGCCGGTGAGCAGGAGGCGGGCCCGGGAGCCGGTGACCAGGACGGCCGTGTTGCCCGGGGTGTGGCCCGGGGCCGGGTACAGCCGCACGTGGGGGCTGAGGTCGGCGTCCGGGGGCGTCAGGTCCAGCAGTCCCGCCTCGGCGACCGGTTCGATGCTGTCGGCCAGGTAGTCGCCGGTCCGGGTCATCGCCGCGGCGCCCGCCGCGGAGCGCCAGTAGTCGTACTCCGGGGCGGTCAGCACGTGCCGGGCCTTCGGGAAGGCCGGGCGCCAGTGCCCGGCCGACCACCGCGTCGCCCAGCCGATGTGGTCCACGTGCAGGTGGCTGAAGACCACTGTGGACACATCGGCGGCGGACAGCCCGGTCGCCGCGAACCGGTGCCACCAGCCGCTGTCCAGGCGGTCGAACTCCGGCCTGGCGCGGTGTTTCCCGTCGCCGACGCAGGCGTCGACGAGGATCCGTTCGTGCGGCGTGACGACCAGGAACGCCTGCATGGTGAAGACCAGCCGCCCTGGTTCGGACCACGGCTCCTCGGCGGCCCAGCCGGAGAGGACGTGCCCGGGGAAGAACTCCGCCGGATCGATGAGCAGCCGCGGGGTCTCCACGATCGGCACCACCGCGACGTCACCGAGATCGAACCAGCCACTCATCGCCGCGCCACCTCCTTGGCCTCGACGGCCGCGCGGGGCAGGCGCCACAACACCGCCGCGCTCACGGCCGCCACGACCACCGGAATCGCGGTCAGCAACACGATGTCTTCGCCAGGCAGCGAGAGCGCGAGCAGAACACCCGCCGTGGCCGGGCCCACGATCGAGCCGACCCGGCCCAGCGCCGCGGCCCAGCCCACTCCGGCGGTCCTGGTAGCCGGGGAGTACATCGCCACCGCGAGGGTCAGCTGACCGATCTGGCTGGCCGTGACGCCCGCACCGGAACCGGCGAGGGCGAGCAGCAGCGCGGTGTGGTCCGTTCCGACCGTGGCCGCGACGACCATCGACACCGCCCCGATCGCCGGCATCACCATCAGGGCGAACGTGATTCCCTTGCGGGCAGCCAGCAAGAGGAGTACGACGCCACCGATGACTCCGCCGAAGCTCAGGAAGGCGAGGCCGATCGGGGCCTGCGACGGGGAGAAGCCGTACCCGGTCAGCAAGGTGGGCACCCAGGACTGGAGCGTGTAGCTGGCGATGAAGACCAGGAAGGCGAAGGTCCACAGCAGTAGGGTGGCGGCGCGCAGTCCGGGAGCGAACAGCGCGCCGACGCGCGCCGCGGACGCGGCCACGGACGCCGGTGCGGCCGGCAGCCACCGGCCCATCACCACGGCCAGCAGCAGCGGCAGTCCACCGCCGATCCAGAACACCCCGGTGGCCCCGACCGACGCCAGCAGGCTGCCGCCGAAGACACCGGCGACCGTTCCGCCGAAGGCGAGCCCGAGGGTGACCGTGACGGAGACCGTCTGCCGTCGCCCGTCCGGGTGGTGCGCGGTGGCGAGGGAGACGGCGCCGGGCAGCACCACGCCGAGTCCGAGCCCGGTGATCAGCCGGACCGTGCTCAAAGCGGTCAGTGACTGCAGGGGAAGCACCAGGGCGGTGGCCAGCGAGCCCGCGGCGAACAGCACGGTGCCGGCGATCAGCATCCGCCGCAGGCCCAGCCGCACCGCGAGCCGGCCCGAGGCGAGGTAGCCGAGCACCACGCCGATGTTGGTCAGCACCACCGCCGGGGTGAACGCGGCCGAGGTGACGCCCCACTGCCGCGCCAGGGACGGCAGCACGAAGGAGAGCGACGCGGAGTCGAACCCGTCGAGCAGCACCGCGAGGAAGGCGAGGCCCACCACGCCGAAGCGCATCCCGTTGCCGGTCATCGGGTGCCTCCGAAAACGACCTGGTGTGCGGCTCCGAACAGCTCCGACGTCGGGTCGGCGAAGGCGGTGGCGGTGCCGGTCAGGGCACCGGCGGTCGGCCCGGCTTGCCGACAGAAGCCCGGCCAGTCAGGGTGGTAGTCCTCCGGGCGCTGACAGGTGAAGAACTCACTGCTGTCCGCCGGACGGACGGCATGACCTGCGGCCATGGGTCCTCCTCGTCATCGCCGGGCGCCCTGGCGGCTCCGGTCGTGCAGTGATCATCACCAGGCCCGCGGCACCTCGGGTAATGCCTACTTCGTCGGCACCCATCGCCGTCCGGTCATACCGGAGGCTATGCCCATTCAGCTATAACCCGAGCCCGGATCGGCATTGGACGGGCATGGAAAGCCGACCGTACGGTGCCCTCATGAGTGCCGATCCGCCCCCCGTTCAGCTCCGGAACTTCGTCGACGGAAGCTTCGTCGACGGCGCGGACACGTTCGACAAGATCAGCCCGGTCGACGGGGCCCGCGTCGCCGTGGTGCACGAGGCCGGGCGGGAGACGGTGGACGCCGCCGTCCGGGCCGCGCGCCGGGCCTTCGACGGCCGCTGGGGCCGCAGCACCGACCGGGACCGAGCCGCCCTGCTGAGGCGGATCGCCGACGGGATCGAGGCGCGGTTCGAGGAGTTCGTGACCGCCGAGATCCGTGACACCGGCAAACCGGTGGCGCTGGCCCGCGAACTGGACGTGGCCCGTGCGGCGGCGAACTTCCGGTCCTTCGCCGACACGATCTCTTCCGCCGGCCTCGATTCGTACCTGACCGACACGGGCGGGGGCCCCAGTGCCCTCAACTACGCGGTGCGCCGTCCGCTCGGCGTCGTGGCCGTCATCGTGCCCTGGAACCTTCCGCTGCTGTTGCTCACCTGGAAGGTCGCCCCGGCGCTGGCCTGTGGCAACGCCGTGGTGGTCAAGCCGTCCGAGGAGACCCCGTCGACGGCGACCCTGCTGGCGGAGGTCATCGCGGAGGCGGGCGCGCCGAACGGCGTGTACAACGTCGTTCACGGCTTCGGCCCGGGCTCGGCGGGGGAGTTCCTCACCCAGCACCCGGGGATCGACGGGGTCACCTTCACCGGTGAGTCCTCGACGGGGGCGACGATCATGAAGGAGGTCGCGCCGCGCGTGGTGCCCGTCTCCTTCGAACTGGGCGGAAAGAACGCGGCCGTCGTCTTCGACGACTCCCCGCTGGAGCGGACCCTCGACGGGCTGACCCGGTCGCTGTTCCTCAACACCGGCCAGGTCTGCCTGTGCACCGAGCGGGTCTACGTCCAGCGCGGTCTCTTCGACGAGCTCGCAGCCGGGATCGCCGAGCGGGCCCGGGGACTGCGCCTCGGCCGCCCGCACGACCCCGGCACGACGACCGGCCCGCTGATCTCCCGGGGCCATCGGGCCAAGGTGCTGTCGTACCTCGACCTCGCCGTCCAGGAAGGCGCGAAGGTCCTCGCCGGGGGCGGCATCCCCGATCTCGGCGAGGACCTGGCGGGCGGCGCCTGGATCGAACCGACGGTGTGGACCGGCTTGGACAACTCCTGTCGCACCGTGCGCGAGGAAGTCTTCGGTCCGGTCGCCGCGCTGATCCCCTTCGACACCGAAGAGGAGGCGATCGGCCTCGCGAACGACACCGAATACGGGCTGGCAGCCTCGGTGTGGACCAGCGATCTGACCCGGGCCCACCGGGTGGCGCAGGCGATGGACGTCGGCCTCTCCTGGGTCAACACCTGGTACCTGCGCGACCTGCGCGCCCCCTTCGGGGGGACGGGCCGCTCCGGCATCGGCCGCGAGGGCGGGAAGCACTCGCTGCACTTCTACACCGAGACGACGAATGTGTGCGTGGCGCTATGACTCTTTCCCGATACGCCTCGGCCCTCGACGAGGCCGTCACCGCCAAGCGGGCCATCGCGCAGCTGAGCCGGACCGCCACCCTCACCCTGGACGACGCTTACCGCGTGCAGGCCCTCGGCGCCGAGCTGCGGGCGGCCCGTGGTGACCGCCTCGCCGGGGTGAAGCTGGGGTTCACCAGCAAGGCCAAGGCACGGCAGATGGGCGTCTCCGACGTCATCTTCGGCCGGCTGCACGCGCGCGGCGAGTACGCCGACGGCGGCTGCGTCGCCCTGGCGGACTACATCCATCCGCGCGTCGAGCCGGAGGTCGCCTTCCGGCTCGGCACGCGGTTCGACGCGCGTGCCTCGGCCGACCCCGAGGCCGACCTGCGCGCCGCCGTCGACGCGGTCGCCCCCGGCCTGGAGATCATCGACAGCCGCTACGCGGACTTCCGGTTCTCCCTCACCGACGTCGTCGCCGACAACACCTCGGCGGCCGGGTTCGTGACCGGAGCCTGGCAGCCGGCCGATCTCACCGCCGCCGGCGTCCGGTTCGACGAGCGGCCGGTGACCCTGGAGATCGACGGCGCGGTCGTTGCGACCGGGAGCACCAGCGACATCCTCGGCGACCCGGTGCTCGCCCTGCCGGCGATCGCCCGCATGGCCGCCGCCCACGGAGTCGTCCTGCCCGCCGGTTCCGTGCTGCTGGCCGGGGCCGCGACCGCCGCGGTCGCCCTCCCGGGCGGGGTCACGGTCCACGCGACCGTCGCGGGTCTCGGCTCCGTCCACGTCACCACCACGGAGGAGCGATGAGCGACGAGTCCCTTGTGGTCGAAGGGAAGGCCACGCCCCGCGGCCGGTTCCCGCACGTCAAGGTCGTCGGTGACCTGGTGTTCGTCTCCGGGACCAGCAGCCGCCGCCCCGACAACACCTTCGCCGGGGCCAGTGCCGACGCGATAGGGGTGACCGACCTCGACATCGAGGCGCAGACCCGGGCCGTGCTCGAGAACATCCGCGACGTCCTCGCCGCCGTGGACTGCACGCTCGACGACCTGGTCCAGGTCACCTCCTACCTCGTCAGCATGAACGACTTCGGCGGCTACAACCGCGTCTGGGACCAGTACTTCGACGCCTCCGGCCCGACGAGGACCACCGTCGCGGTCCACCAGCTGCCCCACCCGCACCTGCTCATCGAGATCCAGGCCGTCGCCGTGCGCCGGCCCGGCCGCACCGCCAAGGAGAACTCATGACGTCGTCCCTGCCGCCGGTCTTCAACTTCCCGAAGTGGCTCGCCGAGCACGAGCACCTGCTGAAGCCGCCGGTCAACAACAAGGCGATGTGGGACACCAGCGGCGACTTCATCGTGCAGGTCGTCGGCGGCCCCAACCAGCGGCTCGACTTCCACTTCGAGCCGTTCGAGGAGTACTTCTACCAGGTCAAGGGCTCCATGCACATCAACGTGATCACCGACGACGGTCCGCAGCGCGTGGACATCGGCGAAGGCGACATGTGGCTGCTGCCCGGCAACACCTGGCACTCGCCGCAGCGGCCGGAGGAAGGATCCATCGGCATCGTGGTGGAGCGCGTCCGCCCCGAGGGGACGACGGAGCAGTTCGGCTGGTTCTGCCGGGAGTGCGGCACGAAGGTGCATTCGGTGGAGCTGCAGGTGCGGGACATCGTCGCCGACCTGCCGCCGGTGTTCGAGGCCTTCCACGCGTCCGTCGAGCAGCGCACGTGCGGGAACTGCGGCGCGCTGCACCCCGGTAAGGGCTGATCCGGTGTCCGACTTCATCGACGTGCACACCCATTACGTCCCGGCCGGCTGGCCGGACCTCGGCCCCGGGCAGCCCTGGCTGCGGGTGGAGTCCGAGCGCCAGGCGATGATCATGGTGGGAGAGACGGAGTTCCGGGCCATCGATTCGTCCTGCTGGGACGCCTCAGCCCGGCTGGCCGACATGACGGCCGACGGGGTGCAGGCTCAGGTCGTCTCGCCGACACCGCTGTTCTTCGGGTACGACCTGAGCGGGGCCGAGGCGGTCAAGGTCTGCCGGATCTTCAACGATCTCGCCCTGGAGATCTGCGCCCCCGACCGGGAGCGCTTCATCCCGTTCGCCCAGGTGCCGTTGCAGGACCCCGACGCGGCCTGCCGCGAACTCGACCGCTGCCTGGACGCCGGGCACGTCGGCGTGGAGATCGGCAACCACGTCGGCGACCAGGACCTCGACTCCGAAGGCGTCGTCACCTTCCTCCAGCACGCGGCCTCGCGCGGCGCGCCGGTCTTCGTGCACCCCTGGGACATGCCCACCTCGCCGCGGCTGGACCGCTGGATGGCGCGGTGGCTGACCGGGATGCCGGCGGAGACCCACCTGTCGGTGCTCGCCATGATCCTCGGCGGGGTGTTCGACCGGGTGCCGGAGTCGTTGCGGATCTGCTTCGCGCACGGCGGCGGGTCGTTCGCGTTCTGGCTGGGGCGCCTGGAGAACGCCTGGCACCGCCGCCCGGACCTCATCGCCACCTCGCAGCGGCCGCCCTCGGCCTACGTCGGCCGGTTCAGCGTGGACAGCGTCGTCTTCGACCCGGTGGCGCTGCGCACGCTGGTCGACACGCTCGGCGCGGACCACGTGATGCTGGGCAGCGACTACCCCTACCCGCTGGGCGAACGGCCCGTCGGCCAGGTGCTCCGGAAGGCGGACTTCCTCAGCGCCGCGGAGCGCGAGGCGATCGCCGGCGGCAACGCGCTGCGCTGGGTGGGGCGCGACCAGCAGGTATGTCCGTAGTAGGGAAGCAAGGCGGTCTACCGTCCTCGTATGGAAATACCGCGGATGCTGGACGGGCGGCTGAAGTTCCGCCACCTCCTCCTGGTCGAGGCGCTCTCCGGTCAGGGGAGCGTGGTCGGCGCCGCGGCGGCGCTCCACGTCACCCAGCCCGTGGTCACCCGCAGCCTCCAGGACCTCGAACGCATCCTCGGCGTCACCCTCTACGAACGCGGCCCGCGGGGGATCCAGCCCACCGAGTTCGGTGACGCGTTCACCGAGTACGCGCGCTCGGCGCTGGCCCAGATGAACCAGGCGAGCCGGCACCTCCAGGAGATCGCCGACGCCACCCGCGGCCACGTGGTCATCGGCACCCACCTCGCGGGCTCCAACCTCCTGCTGCCGCGGGCCATCGCCCACCTCAAGCAGGACCGCCCGGCCCTGCGGATCGTCGTGCGCGAAGCGACGCCCGGGGCGCTGCTCGAAGACCTCGTCGCGGGCAAGATCGACTTCATCGTCGGCCGCCTGGCGACGGTCCCGCCGGAGGGAACGGTCCAGCAGACGCTGCACGCGGAGACCATCCGCGTGACCGCCCGCAGCGGCCACCCGCTCGCGGCCCGCACCGAGATCCCGCTCGACGAGCTGATCGCCTACCCGTGGATCCTGCCGGGGGTGGAGACGGCGCTGCGCACGGAACTCGAGGAGTTCTTCCACCGCAACGACGTCCCCCTGCCCCCGAACCGCGTCGAGACGACCGCGTTCCTCACGATTCGCCAGCTCCTCGTGGAGACCGACATGGTGGCCGCGCTCCCGGAACTCATCGGCGCGAGCGATCCTCGGCTCGCTGCGCTGCCGATCTCGCTCGACCTCGTCGGCGCCCGCGTCGGGATCACCCTCGCGGCCGGACGTCGGCTGAGCCCGGCTTCGGAGGCGATGATGCAGTCGCTGGTCGCGGTCGCGGATTCCGTGCAACCGCGGCCGGCTGGATCCGGCTGAGTTCCGGCCGCGCCCCGAGCCGGCTCAGAGGTGGTCGGCGTAGAAGCCGGCGAGCCGGTCGGCAGCGGCGTCGACGTACTCGGGCACGTCGTACATTTCGTAGTGCCCGGCGCCGTCGATCACCATCAGGTCGACCGGGTTGGGGGCCAGCTTCCAGAGTTTCATCCCGGCTTCGTACGAGCCGGTGGAGCCGATCCGGCCGGCGAGGATGACCTGCAGGGGCTGGGTCATGAGCTCGTCGACCAGGTGGAAGGCGTCGTAGCCCAGCAGCAGCGCGTCGCCGCGGGAGAGGCGGCGGTTGGTCGAGTTCTCGTGGCGGCCGCGTTCGGTGCGGTAGTAGGTGATCGCCTGGGTGGTGTCGAGGTCGGTGGGGCTCGCGTCGTCGAGGGTGTCGGGGAGCCAGTTGTCGCGGTGCAGCGCTCCGGTGAGGTTCTCCTCGGTGCGCGCGGCGGCCATGGCGTCGAGCGCGGCGGCCGGGCCTTCGGGCTGGAAGCCGCGGAACGAGGTGCCCATGTTGCCCGGCACGACGGTGCCGACCGCCTTGATGCGGTGGTCGGTGCGGGCGGTGTGCACGGCGTAGCCGCCGCCGGCGCAGATGCCGAGGACGCCGATGCGGTTCGGGTCGATGCCGGGCATCGTGTCGAGCGCGTCGATGGCGTAGGAGATGTCTTCGCCGCGGCGGTAAGGATCCTCGAGGTCGCGGGGTTCGCCGCCGCTCGCTCCTTGGTGGGCGGGGTCGAACACGAGCGCGGCGATGCCTCGGGCGGCGAGGCGGGACGCGTAGTTGGCGCCGATCTGCTCCTTGACGCTGCTGCCGGGGGTGGCGAGCACGACCGCACGCAGCGGCTCGCCGGTGGCGACGTCGGGCAGGTGCAGTTCGGCGGCGAGCTCGATCGGCCCGCGGGGGATCGTCAGGTGCTGGCGCACGCAGGTGACCACCTCTCGCGTAGAGTTTGTTCGATGACCCAGCTAGTACGAAACTAAACTAGTTCCGAACTGTACCATCCGAGGAGAGTCGCGTGCCGGTTGACGCCGCCCAGCTGTGGACGCTGAACCACCGCTTGCTGACCGTCGTGCTGGACGCCTGCGGCGGTGAGCTCGGTGCGCTCGGGCTGGATCCGAAGGAGTTCTTCGTGCTCGCCGAGGTCCCGGCTTCGCCGTATCCGGCCGAGCTGGCGACGGCGCTGGTGATCCCGAAGGCGAGCGTGACGGTGTACGTGCGCAACCTTGTCGCGAAGGGGTTGGTGCGCCGTGAGATCGACGACGCGGACCTGCGACGCCACCGGCTCGTCCTGACCCCCGAGGGGGAAGTGGCCCGTGCCCGCGCGCTGTCGGCGCTGGCGGCGGAGTTCGACCGCCGGCTGGCGAAGATCGCGCCGGGTGACCGCGTCGAGCTGCAGCGGATCCTGCTGGAGCTGCTCGGCTAGGTGTTCTGTCCGGGTGAACCGGAAATTCTTTTTTGAAACGCCCGGTGGCAGCGGCGGTGACGGTCGGACAACGGCGTGGTGATGCGGTGCGTGAAATGGTGTCCGGTTGGTGGCTGAGTGAGTGTCCGCGGACGGGGGTGCGGACCGTGCGGCGATCGGGGAACTGGTTGAGATGCTGGTGCCGGCGAAAGCTCCGAGATCGTCATCGCCCGCCCTGGTGATGGCACCCGCTCCGGCGGTGGCAGGGACGCGGGCACGGGGTGTGCAAAACGCAGGATCGGACCGCGAACCAACTCGGAAAAAGGATGCCGGTGCGGACCGGTTGCCAGCCGGGAACGCGGCGACCGGGGCGGTGCTGAGTGGGTCGCTGCCGGGTTCGTCGATGCTGGCGGACCAGGTGCTGGTGACCGGCCAGAACATGGTGGGAAACGCTGCGGTGGCGAGTCGCGCGCTCAGCCGTCCGCCTGTTCCGCTGGCGTCGAAACAACCGGCGAGGCCGGAAGCGGGCCGGACCGAGCCACCGCTCACCGGGGGAGCGCCGGGCTCAGGACCGGCGCTGATAGCAGCGGAGGGAGCGAGGGCTGCGCCGCTCGCGGTGCCCCCGCCCAGCAAAGCGGTGGCTGAGACCCGGCACGAGGCGGTGCACGGCGGAGCCCTCGATGACACCCGTGGAACCGCGCCGGCTGAGAGCGAGACGCCCGCGGGGTCGGCGAGTCCGGCCATACCGAATCTCGCGTCCAAGAAGCTCACCGCGGCCGCCAGGCAGATTCAGCACGTGGCGAAGACGCAGAAAGCGATGATTCGCGCGTCGAGCCGAAGTCAGCAGCGCGAGGTCAGCACCGAGGCGAATCGGAAAGCCGCGGCGATCCAGCAGGCCGGTTCGGCGAAAGCCGCCGCTTTGCTGCTCATGATCGCGCGGAAGCGTACGGCGATCTCGAGGGCGTTCACCCAAGCGCGTGCCCAGGTCAAGGCCAAGGCTGCCGCGCAGAGGAGGGTCGCCCAGGACGCGGGCACCAAGGCGCTCGCCGATCTGCGCACGTTGATCGACGCCAAGAAAAAGGCCGCCAAGGACGGTGCCGAGAAGCAGGCCGCGGCGCTCGAAGCCACCGGCCGCACCGAGGCCGGCCGTGCGCGCACCGAGGCGGAGACCACGGTCACCGCGATCACCAACGCCGCGAGCGCCGCCGTCGGCAGGGCCGGCGACGATCCCGAGGTCCGGTCCGCCGTCGAGAAGGCGGTCGATGACGCGAAGACCGACGCGATCGGCAAAGCACGGAAACAGGGCGGGGACGTCGCCGCCAAAGCCGAGAACGACGCCAAGGACGCGGCGCAGAAGATCCGCGACGGCGGCACCAAGCTGGCCGACGAGGTCGGCGGCAAGAGCGCCGACGTCGAGAAATCGATCACCGACGCGACGAACGCGACGAGCCGGCGGATCGCCACGATCGAGCAGACCAACGTGCGGCAGCTCGATCAGCTGGAGCGTCAGAGCCTGGCCGGACTCGGCCGGCTCAAGGCCAGGGTGACGCCGCCGATCACCGCGGCCGCGCGTTCGGCGGCGAAACGGGTGCGGCGGGCAGGCCGGCAGACCTCCGGTGCCGTGCGGAAAGCCGGTGCCGCGCGGTGCCGCGCGATCGACGACGCGGCTCGTCAAGCGCACCGCAAGCTGGCGGCGTTACCCAAGCGGAGCAGCGTCGACGATGCGAAGCTCAACCGCGCCGTGACGGCGATTTCGGCATCGTTGACGCGGATCCACCGCGAAGGATCGGCGGCGGTTTCGGCCGAAGTGCGCAAGGTGCGGACCCGGTTCGGGCGGCTGCACCAGGGGTTGACCACGAATCTGAACCGGGTGGCGGCCCGGATCACGTCGCAGGTCGACCGCGCGGTGTCGAGCGCTCACCGGGGCGCGGCGCAGGCCGTGACCACGGCCGGCGAGGACATCGAGACCGCGCTGACCGACCTGCGCCAGGCACACACCAAAGCCCTCGGTGATTTCGGGAAGCAGCTGCAGGACAAGATCGACGCTGGTGACAAGCGCTGGGTCGATCAGCGCACCGATCACGAAACCACGATCCGCGCCGACGTCGACCACGGTCTCAAGGGTGTCATCGACGTGCGCGGTGAGATCGGCCCCAAGCTCGACGCCATCGCCGACAAGGCCAAAGCCGAAAAAGAAAAGCCGTGGTGGAAGAAGGCGCTGTCGGGCATCTGGGAAGGCATCAAGAGCTTCGCCGTCGGCCTGCTGGTGTTCATCGTGGCCGTGCTGATCGTCGCGCTGATCGTGCTGCTCTTCGTCAGCGGGATCGGCGAAGCGCTCCTGATCGCGGCCGAGATCGTCGGCGTCATCTTCCTGGTCGTCGGGTTCGTCATGGCCTTGGTCAGCCGATGGGGCGAACTGATGGCGCGGCTCGGCGCCGGGGACTATCCGTGGTACGCGGCGTTCGGGCTCGGCGCGCTGACCGTGCTGGCGGCCGCGGGCGACGTCTTCGGCGTGACGCCGCTGGTCGAGTCGATAGTCGGCTACGACGCCGTGAGCTGGCAGCCGCTGTCGGCGGAGGAACGCTGGAAGCGCGGCACGGTCGGCGCGCTGACGCTGATCACACTCGGCCTCCTGCGGCGCGCCGGGTTCGGTGAGCGAGGCACCGCCGGCGACGAGGTGCCCGGCGGGGGCAGGCCGCCGGGCGGCGAAAAGGTGCCGGGCGAAGAGACGACACCAGGCAGCGAAAAGGTGCCGGGCGAGAAAAAGACGCCGGGTGAAGACCCGGCTCCGGGCAAGGGCAAGACACCGGGTGGCGGCAAAACACCCGGCGGGGACAAGACGCCGGGCGAAGACACCACTCCAGGCGAGAACAAGACACCAGGTGAGGACAAGAAGCCCGGCAAGGACACGACACCGGGTGAAGACAAGTACGTCGCCTGCTTCCTGCCGGGCACCCCGGTCCTGACCGTCGACGGGCCCCGGCCCATCGAAACCGTCGTGCCGGGTGACCAGGTGTACGGCCGCCCGGCCACCGGGCCGGGGGCGGCGGCACCGCGCCGGGTGACCGACGCGTTCGAGGGGTCCGCTTACCGCGCGCGGCGGCTCCGGGTGGCCGGTGGGGACCTGCTGGTGACCCGGGCCCACCAGTTCCGGCTGGGGACGGGCGCTTGGAAGCGGGCTCGCGACCTGGTGGCGGGGGACGAACTGGAGACGTTCGACGGCGCCCCGGCCTACGTCGAATCGGTCACGGACCTGGTGTGGCCGGACGCGGTCGCGACCCACAACCTGACGGTCCCGGAGGTCGCCACGTACTTCGTGGCCGTCGGCGACGTCGCGGTGCTCGTCCACAACGCCGACCCGCCCAAGCCGCTGCCCGACTTCGAGCGGGCCCTGTTGTGGATCTTCGGCAACAAGCCCCAGGTCCGGCCGACCGACACCGATGGCAAATCGATGTGGAGGACGAACTCCAAGGCCGACGTGGACAAGATGTTCGAGGCGCGGGTGAACGTCGACGGTCGTTCGCAGAGCGACGCGCACATCTTCTACGACCACGCAGATGTGGAACGTGCCGGTATCCACCTACCGGAGACGCCCGGCCAAGGCGGTGCCGCCGATGCCGGCCTCACGCACATCAGTGCCCGGCCGCCGAGTGCCGACCCGAACCCCGCGGTCAACCTCACCCCGGCACAGCAGGCCGAACTGCAGACGAAGCTCGAAGGACTGTCCAGTACTAAGGTGACCCCGAAGATGCTGAAAGGAACCTGTGGCTGAGAAGACTGTGCCCGGCGTGGACATCGCCGTTCTCGGTCAGGCGGACGCGCGGCTCACCGCACTCGCGGCGGCCGGCGACGTCCTGGCCACCTGCGTGGGCCGGCGCGTGGAGGTCAGCACCGGCCTGGACGCCGGCCGCCTGGTACCGAACAGCTCCTGGGTGCAGCCGGACGATGTCGGCACACTCTCCGTCGCGCCCTCCGGCCGGTTCCTGCTGCTGCGCTCTGCGGCCGGCGATGCGATCGAGGTCCGGCCGACCGACGGAGCCCCGCCGCTGGTCCGGCTCGCCGGCGACCTTCCCGGCCGGCCGACCACCGCCGCCGCGATCGCCGCGACACCCGACGGCGAACTGCTGATCTCCTCGACCGAGCGGAATCGCCTGCAGGTCCGGAGGCTGGCCACCGGCGAACTGCTGCGCGACGAGCTGGTGCGGGAACCCCGCGGGTTCTTCTTCAGCTCCCTGGTTCCGATGCTGGACGGGGACACCGTCATCGCGATCGGTTACTACGCCGACGAGACGAAGGACTCGCTGGTCGCGTTGTCCCTGCGGCGTCTGCTCACCGAGGACGGCTACCTCTTGCCCACGTTCCACCGCCCGGCGCTGCAGGACTACGCCTACCGGCTGGCGGCCGGCCCGTGCGGTCCCGCCGTAGCGGCGTTCTACCGGGATCCCGAAGACGACGAGGACCCCGAGGACGACGACGAAGACGATCCGAACCGGCTCGACGTCGCCGGCATCCGGGGCCTGTACCTCCGCCGGCTGAGCGACCGTGCTGTTCTCGGGACCGCTCCGGTCGATCTCGCCGTGCCGACCGGCGTCACTCTGGCCGGCACCGAGCACCACGTCGTGCTGGCGCTCTCCGAGGGCGCGCTCGTGGTGCCTCGGTCCGGTGCGGCCGGCACGCTCGTGCCCGCCGCACACGTAGCCGTGGACCCCCGGAGCGGGCGAAGTGTGTTGGCCGCCACGGACGGCCGGCTCAGACTGCTGACTCTTTCCTGAGCCCCGCACTCGGCGGGACGTGCGCGGGGAACGAGCATCCCGAGGGGCATGGCAAGCCGCCGGTGCGGCGGTTCTGATCGGTCCGGGGAAACCAACCGCTCCGGTCTTCCCGAGCGACGAGCACGAGCCGAATCGGTCCTCGATGGGCAGAGAGCACGATGACGCCCGAATGGCTCACCGCGGTGGTCGTCGCCTACCTGCTGCTGCTGATCACGCTGGTCGCGGCGATCGCCGTGCTCGACCGCGATCACCGCCGCGCCGACCGCGCCGTTCGTGTCCGGCGAATGCGCGGCCCGCGTACTTCGGATCGTTCCGCAACGTCTGTTCGATCTCGTCGAGGGCCTGGTTGTTACCCGTCTGCCCCGTGCGTTCCGGGTTGTTGTTCACATCGTCACGCAGTTCGTCCCAGGTCCACTTTCCCGTTTGCCCGGCGGGACGTCCTCGTGCAGGTAGTTGTCGCGGATGTCGCCGCCAGGCGTTTTGTTTTCGTTGTTCAGGACGTTGTGGTCGAGGATCTTGTTTTCGGTGTTGTCCGCGCGAATACCGTGCTCCTCCTGCATGAATCAGTACGAAACGGTCAACTGGGCCCGGGCGGCTTCAGCGCGTGCCGACGCCTCGGCCGGTGTGCCGCCCACCGCGATGACGTGGCCGATGCGGTGGTGGCTGTTGCTCGGCCAGCTCGTGCTGTCGCCGGGGCCGACGCGCAGTGCCACCTCGGCCACGCCGGCCACCCGGTAGGCGTCTTCCACGCCGCAGACCGCGGTGACCACGCCTTCGCGTGCGGTGAGGAACCGGATCGCGGCGGCGCGGGTGGTGGTCGGGGTCAGCTGCGGCGTGGCACCCGCGTGCATGGCCACGTACTGCTCGAGCAGGCCCACCCCGGTCGCGTGCCGGACCAGGGCCGGGATGTGGTCCCCGGGAGTGCGCGGGTTGATCTCGATCAGCACCGGGCCGTTCGCGGTGAGCTTCACCTCGGTGTGGGCGGCGCCGAAGTCGAACCCGATGGCGTCCAGTGCGGCCACCGCGACCGCCGCGGCCGGTTCGGTGACCGGCGCGGGCAGCGCGGACGGAAAGGTGTGGCCGGTCTCGACGAACCACGGGACTTGGCCGACCGACTTGTCGGTGACTCCCAGCACGGTGTGCCTGCCTCGGTGGGTCACGGTTTCCACGCTGATCTCCGGGCCGAAGACGCACTGCTCGATCAGGCCGCCCGGCACGTGCGCCTGCCCGCGCGAGTTGCGGTCCGACGACGCCAGCTCCGCGACCCGGGCGGCCACCTCCTGCTCGGTGCGGCACAGGGAGACGCCGACGCTCGCCGACTCGTCGGTCGGCTTGACCACACAGGGCAGCCCGGTCTCGGCCAGCACCGCGGCCGTCGTGGCCTCGTCGACGGCGAACCCGAACGCGGGCACCGGCAGTCCCGCGGCGGCGCAGGCGTGCCTGCTGTCGAGCTTGTCGCGCGCCAGGCGGGCCGCCGACGGCGACAGACCGGGAAGGCCCAGCCGTGCGGCGACCTCGGCGGCGACCGGCACGTAGTATTCGCCCACGGTGAGCACGCCGACCAGTTCGTCCCGGTAGTCCAGCAGCCGCTTCTCCACCAGGTCCGGGTCGATCGTGCCGGGGCACTCGACGATCACGTCCGCGCATTCGGCGATGACCTTCGCCGCCGCCGCGTCCCTGGTGTACGTACTGATGTCCGCGGTGACGAACAGCGTGCGCCAGCCGGACCGGTGCGCGAACCGCAGCGCCCGCATGCCGGTTCCGGTCAGGTTGCTCTCCACGAACGCGAGGCTGCCCCGCACTTCGCGGCCGTCGATTCCACCGATCATGCCGAGCTCTCCCTCTTGCCGCTTCCCACCAACGATTCGGTCTGCTCGCGCAGCTCCGGTGCCGCCTTCAGCAGAGCCCGCAGCCGCGTTGCGAAGACGGCCCAGCCGGCCACCAGCGCGGCCACCGCGATCCACAACGTCGGTTCCAGGCCCAGCCACTCGCCCAGGCCACCGCCGACCAGCGCACCGACCCAGATCGTGCCGAACGCGACGAACCGGAACGTCGCGGTCACCCGGCCGAGCCGGTCCTTCGGAGTGATCAGCTGGCGCATCGACACGCTGAACACGTTGAACACCGCGAGGCCGAAGCCGTACAGCACGAACGACAGCCCGGCGATCGCCGCCGGCGCGCGCACCACCGCCGCCGCCGCCGGGATCAAGGCAGGCGCCGCGCTCGCCGCGAACATCCCGGCCACCAGAACGCGGCGCATCCCCAGCGCCCGGCCGAACCGGCGGGCGAGCCCGGAGCCGAGCACCGCGCCAGCCGCGCCGACGCCCATGCTCGCGCCGAGCTCGACGAGGGACAGGTGCAGGGTGCGCACGGCGAACACGAGGTAGGCCGTGACAACGGCCTGCTCGAACAGGTTGAACCAGGCCGCTTCCGCCGCCAGCAGCCGAAGCATCGGTGTCCTGGCGAGGAACCGGGCGCCGGCCACGGTGTCCCGCACCAGCCGCCCGCGGGTGTTTTCGGGGCGGATGAAGCCCTCCGGCGTCCTGATCAGGAACACCGCGGCGCCACCGGCCAGGTACAGCACGCCGGCCAGCGCGACCGACCAGGTGCCGCCCAGCGTGCCGATCAGCAGGCCGCCGAGGCCCGGTGCGGCGACCTGGGTGAGCGAGCTGACCACCTCGAGCCTGCTGTTGGCCGCGACGAGGTGGGCAGGCCCGACCAGCGTCGGCACGTACACCGGGTACGTGACGTCCGCCAACGCGGTGAGCGTCCCCGCCGTGAACGCGATCGCGCTGAGCAGCCAGACTCCGGAGCCGCTGCCGTCCGCGAACGCCAGCACCGGCACGGCCAGCAGCAAGGCCGCGGCCCGCGCGTTGTGCGCCACCAGCAGGTTCGGCCGCCGCGCGTGGGTGTCGAGCCAGGCGCCGGAGAGCAGCGTGAAGAGGAACAGCGGTACCGCCTGGGCGGCGTTGACCAGCCCGACCTGCCCGGGTGTCGCGTCGAAGGACACCACGGCGAGCAGCGGCAGCACGATCGCCGTGCTCTTGGTCGCCGTCTGGGTGATCGCGTGGCTGAGCCAGATCTTGGCGAACGCCGGTGGCAGGCCCGCTGTCATGACGGCTCCGCCGCGGACGGGACGCCGAAGTCCTCGCACTCCGGTCCCGGCTGCCACGCCGTGCGCACGGCGGGGGCCGACCCGACGATCTTCGCGGTCTGCCCGGCGTTCGCGGCGCGGACCGCGTCGTCCTGGCCGTCGAGCACGCTGTCCGCCGACAGGTCCAGCATCCACAGTGGACGGAGCAGGGCGCCGCGCAGGGCTTTCGCCTCGCTTGCTTCGACACCGGCGTGGATCCAGCGCGCACCCGCGGCGGCGGCGATCCGCACCGGCAGGTAGTAGACGAGGTTGAAGTACTCGGCGGCGTTGCGCAGCCGTTCGTAGTCGAAGCCCGCCGACCGCAGGAAGAGCGTGTCACCCCAGAGGTAGTAGAGGCAGTAGCCGAGCGGTGGCTCGCCGGGCGGCGCGCACAGCAGCACGCGGGCCGCCGGGCCCAGCCGCTCGGCCTGCCTGCGCAGGAACGCCCGGCGCCCGGCGGGATCGGGGGAGTGCCCGTACCGCGCCTCGGTGTTGCTCAGCAGCCGGCCCGCGACGTCGGTCCAGCCGGCCAGCGAGTGCTCCGTCACCTCGTAGCCCGCCTTGGCGAACTTGCGCACCTCCCGGCGCACCAGCTCCGCCCGGCCGCGGCTGGGCAGCGACGCCAGCCACGTGTCCCAGTCGCCCTCGGGCACCGGGAGCCACGCGTCCGGACGCAGCAGCACGGGCATCGCGGCAACACCCGCCGAGCGCAGCGCCACCACGGACGCGGTGTCGAGGAACATGGCGACTCTCGGTGCGCCTGCGTCGATGCCGTCGAGGTCGGCGAGTCCGGCGAGCACCGCCTCGGCCGCGGCCACCGGGTCGGCGCCCGGTGGGGTCAGCAGATGCGTCTGGTAACCGCGGCGCGGCCCCGCCAGCACCCCGGACGGTGCCGGCGAGGCGAGCCCGCGTGCGGTCAGCTCGTCGTGCCAGCGGTAGAACGGGTTCGGCTCGTCGGCGACGACCGTGACCGGCATCGCTGCGAGCTGTCCGCCCGGCGTGTGGCCGTGCACTGCTCCCGTCGCCGTCCCGTCCTGGGCGAGCAGGCCGAGCCACTGGTGCGACGAGTACAGCCGGTTCGCCGAGATGCCTTCCCAGTCCATTGCGGACAGTCCGCCCAGTGCGTCTTCGAACGCGCTCATCCCACCCCTTCCCGCCGGCACGCCGCGGTCAGCGTGGCGTCGATCCCGCCACCGGCACGGTCAGCTCCCGCACCGAGCGGCCCTGCCTGGTCCGCAGCACCACGCCGGCGCCACCCGGCAGGATCTGGATCGTGCGCTCCTCGGTCCACCCCGCGAACCGGAACTCCCCGTCCCCGACGTGGGTCAGCGCGAACCGCGGCGACCGCCCGACGGTGAGCACGAGCCTGCCGCCCGCCGCCTCGACCGCGACGCGCACGGTCGGCTGGGGGAGCAGGAATTCCCCGTCGGCCTCTTCCCAGTCGGTGAAGGCGACGGGGACGTCGAACGCGCAGCGGTACGGCCGGAGGTCCGCCACCGGGACCTCCGGTCTGATGAACAGGACGTCGTCGCCGGACAGCCGGTCCAGGAACGACCGCGGGAACAGCTTCAGCAGGTCCGCGGTGAGGAAGCTGTCGATGATCAGGTGGATGCGGACCTGGTCGCCGTCGTTGGCGACCTGGTGCCAGCGGGAGAAGTCGCCGAACCAGAACGAGCCCGGCTGCCACCGGTGCACGACGTCGTCGATCATCAGCGTGGCACCGGGGTTGGTGATGATCGGCACGTGCAGCCGGACGTTCGCCCACGGCAGGCCGATCTTGGTTTCGAAATGCACCTTGCTCCGCGCGCCGGCGCCGAGCGCGAGCAGCCGGACCGTGCGCAGCGGCCGAAGCTCGGCGGTTCGAGCACCTGCCGGTACGCCGGGGGCTGGGTCTCCACGTCACGCCTCGCTTCCGGATTGTTGAAGTCCTCTGTGGACAGAGTCCTGTCGGTGGCGGGCCGCGTCACAGCAGGCCCCAGTTCTTCATCTCCGCCAGCAGGCGGGCGGTGGAGCCCTCGATGCTTTCCTCGTGCGCGTCGAGCTTCAGGTCGGGATCGCGCGGCACCTCGTAGGGGTCGTCCACCCCGGTCAGCCCGCTGATCACGCCGTTGCGCTGCTGGGCGTACAGCCCTTTCACGTCCCGCGCGGAGCAGACCTCTACGGGCGTGGCGACGTGCACCTCGCGGTACGGGGTCCCCGCGTTGAGGTGCTGTTCCCTGATCGCCGCCCGTGCGTCGGCGTACGGCGCGATCACCGGCACGAGCACCGTGACGCCGTTCCGCGCGAGCAGCTGGGCGACCCAGCCCACGCGGTAGACGTTGGTGTCCCTGTCCTCGCGGGAGAACCCCAGTCCGGCGGACAGCTTGGCGCGGAACTCGTCGCCGTCGAGCACTTCGACGCGATGACCGGCGGCCCGCAGCCCGGCGGCGGCCGTGCGCGCGATGGTCGACTTGCCGGAGCTCGGCAGGCCGGTCAGCCAGACCGTCGCGCCGTGGTGCCCGGCGGGCGCGGCCCGAACCTCGGTGCTCATCTTCTTTTCCTCCCATGGGTACCGCGGTGGCGAGAGGCAGCCGGGGAACCGTTCCTCGACCCAGGACCGGTCGTAGAGCGTGTCGAGGTAGCGGTCACCGAGGTCCGGCGAGATCGCCACCGCGGTCACGTCGTCCGGCAGGTCCTTCAGGTAGCGCTCGGCGGCGCTGAGCACCGTCCCCGTGGAGGCGCCGAACAGGAACCCGCTTCCGGCGAGGCGGTGGCACATCCGCACGGCCGAGGGCTCGTCCTGCAGGACGACGTCGTCGACCACCGACTCGTCGAAGAGTTCGGGCCGTCGGCTGGTGCCGAGACCCGGCAGGAACCGGGGCCGGGGCTCACCGCCGAAGGTGACCGATCCGACGCTGTCGACGGCGACGACCTTCGCCTTGTGCCCGGTGTCCTTCAGATAGCGGGCGCACCCCATCAGCGTCCCGGTGGTGCCCGCGCCGATGAACACGTAGTCCACCGAGGGGAACTGCCGGACCAGCGCCGGAGCGGTGTGCCGGTAGTGGGCACGCCAGTTCTCGTCGTTCGCGTACTGGTTCAGCCAGAGATACCCGGGGTTGCGCTCGCACAGCTCCTGCACGGTGCGGATCCGGCTGCGGAGGTACCCGCCGGTCTCGTCGAGCCGGGTGACCACGACGACCTCGCCGCCCATGCTCTCCACCAGCCGCCGGACGCCCGGGTTCGCGCGCGGATCGAGCACGCAGACGAACCGGTGGCCACGGCTGGCGGTGAGCATCGCGAGTGCGATCGCGAGGTTGCCCGACGACGACTCCACGATCACGGAGTCCGGCGTGACGACGCCCGCGCGCTCCGCCGCGTCCAACATGGACCGGGCCGCCTTCAGCTTCACCGATCCGGCGAAGTTGAAGTTCTCGCACTTGAGGTAGAGCTCGCGGCCGAAGAACGGCCGCAGATCGACGTAGACGTCGTCGACGACGAGGTCCTCGGCCGCGGTGACGATGGGCACGGCATTCCCCCAATACCCCTGGGTCCGGTCAGGTGCGGGCGCTACCGGCGCCGGTGGGGACGAACTGCCGCCCCTGGCGCAGGCGCTCGTACTGCTCCAGCGCCCAGCGCACGTGGTCGCGCAACCCGCCCGTCTCCGGGAAGTCCGCCACCGGCAAGGGGACCTCGACCGGCAACTCGAGGCCCGTGCTGTTCAGCACCCTGGTGAAGAAGTGGTCGACGCCCCCGACGCGGTAGTTGCTCAGCTCCAGCCGGGGCCGCGGCTCCCAGCTCAGCTGCGACTCGTCGAACGCGAGCCCCCACGCGGCGAACATCCGCTCGAAGATCGGCGCGGGCGTCACCCGGAAGTCGAAGCTGTCCAGCACGAGATGCGGGATGTCGTTGGCCTGGCAATAGCCGATCTGCTCGACGAGCGCCTGCCAGCCGGTCTCCGCCAGCGGGAAGTCGAGAGGCCGGCCCTGCCGTTCCCTGACCCGGCGGCGGGAATCGATCGCCAGCCGCGGGTCGCGCAGCAGGAACACCACGGGGTGCGCGGTCCGCGTGAGCAAGTGCGGTAGCCGCTCGCCCAGCTGGAAGCTGATTTCCTTGACCAGCAGGCCGGTTCCGGCCTTGGCGCCCACCACGGCGGAGAGGTCGATGGGGTGCCGCATCGCCGCATCCGCCTCGGTGGTGCCGAGTCCCTTGAAGTAGGCCGACTCGTACGGCTCGTGCGAGTAGTAGCGCACGCCGGGGTGGTTCCAGATGACCCGCGACAGCGCGGTCGACGCGCTGCGGGGCGGACCGACCACCAGGTAGGTGTGCTGCGGATCAGTCATTCGTGCCTCCTCCGGCAGGCTTGGTGCGCGATTCCGGTGCGTCGGCTCGGCGGTCGGACCCCGCCAAGGCCGCTCGGACGACCCGGTCCGCGTCGGCCGTCGCGCGGGATCGGGCACCGGGAGAAGTCACGTAGTGGTTGTAGTAGCTGGAGCCCTCCGCCAGCGGGCCGAGAACGGCGAGGGTCGGCTGCACGGTCCCGCGCACGTCGACCGCGTACCCGTCGCCGTCGACCTCGGCACCCAGCTCGGTGCCACCGCAGACGACCGGCCGCACCCTGCCCGCCGCGTGCAGCCGGCGCAGCACGGGGTTCGCCGAAGCGCTGATCGACGGTGGCGGGAAGTACCCGCACACCACCCGGTCGAGCACGGCCGAGCCGGGTTCCGCGAGTGTGGTGGACTCGAGCAGCCAGCGGCCGTCCGACCAGGTCAGCCTGCTCGCCGGGCCGAAACCAGGGCTCAGCAAGCCCGCGCGGACCAGCGCGACGAGTTCCTCGTTGCGTTCGAGCTGCGGCCCGATGACGTTGCGGTTGACGGCCGCGGCGAAGGTGCCGAAAAACTCCGCTCGCGATTCCCGGTCCATTCCGCGACCGTCGACGGCCCGGCGCAGCACCTGGCGCAGATCGCGGTGGACCTCGAACGCGGCCTTGAGCGGACTCCCGTCGAGCCCGAGGTGGGCCTCGGCGAGATCCCGCTCCACCTGCCGCACGAACCACTCGTGGTAGGAGTCCGCGCAGCGCAGTGCCTCGACGGGCACGGCACCGTCCCACGCCGCGAGGACCCGTCGGGTGACGCGGCGCGCATCGCGGGGGTCGGGCACCATCGAGCCGATCCGGTGCCGCATTTCGGCCCGCACCAGCGGGAGCACGTCCTGGCGGAAGTCCAGCCTGCCGTCGGTCTTCCCGGCGCGGATTTCCCGCAACGCCGTCGCCGTCAGGTGCCGCGGCGCGATCTGACCGGACCGGTAGGGCCGCGGACGGGCGCGGGACGGCAGGCCGGTGCGCGTCACGAGCACGATCTTCGGCTCGGTCCCGCCGGGCAGGTAGCGCAGCCCGTCCCCGCTCCGGGCGTAGCGGCCGCCGCGCCCGACAGTGAGCTCGGCGATCACGTCCATCGCGGTCAGCCCGCCGCCGAGCACGCCGACCACGTCGGTCGCGCCGATCCTCGCCAGTGCGCCCGCCGGGTACGGGTTTCCGACCCAGGCGAAATCCGGCGCGGCCGGATCAGGGGCCGGTGGCGCCGGCGTGCCGGTGTGGCCGACGCACAGCAGCACCGCGTCGACGTCGACGGTGGTGCCGCCTTCGATCGCGACCTGCTCGCGTCCGTCCGGCAGGGGGTGCACCGCGGTCGCGGCGCCCGCGTGCGGCCGGATCTCCAGCCAGGGTGGGCAGACCTCGAGCAGCCGGCCGAACGCCCAGGCCAGGTACTCGCCGAGCAGCCTGCGCGGCAGGTGGTCGGCCGGCCGGACCGCCCGCACCTCACCGGTGTTCGAGGTGACCCGGACACCGCGCCGCAGCGCCCATTCGTACAGCGAAGGTCCCCGGACGCCGCCGCTCTCGATCATCTCCTCGTCGACGAACGTGGTCAGCTGGGACGCGATCGTGTTGAGCAGGTGGTGGTCCGGGCTCGCCGCGTGGATGCCGGGGCCCGCCGGGCCGGGATCGACGACGTGCAGGACGACCGGCCGCCGGTGCGGGTCCCGGTGCGCGTGGAAGACGAATCGCTCGAGCACGTTCATCCCGCGCGGTCCGCAGCCGATCAGCGCGAACGCGGTCACCAGCGGGCCTCCTCGCCGATGAAGTTCTCCACCGCGATGGCCGTGCCGGCTTCCCTGGCCCTCTCCAGCACGAACGCGCCGACCGCTATGTCGAGTACGCCGAGCCCGAACGGGGAAAATATCGTGGCTTTGCCGGGGTCCAGCCCGACTTCGCCGCGCACCACGCCGCCGATGGTGCCGTCGACGAACTCCCGGCCACCGGAAAGACGTTCCGCCAGATGGGGTGAAGTGCCGGCTTTGAGGCAGTGGTCGATGTCGTCGAGAACGTTGTTCGAACGCAGCAGGACTTCCGGCGCGATGTCTCGCAGCGAAATGTTGAGTACCAGTTGTCCGGGCCGGAATTCCCGGGCCGCCGTCACATACGGAGTGGAGGCGGTGGTGGCGAAAACGACGATGTCGGCGTCCAGTGCCTCGTCGAGTGCGCCGGTGAACCTGGCGGCCAGGGAATGTTCCTCCTCCGCGTACCGGACGAGATGCGCGCCGCTTTCCGCCACGAGGTCGTGGACGATCGCCTCTTCGAGTTCCGGGACCGCGGTCACGAGGTAGCCGGCGATGGTCCGGGCGATCACGCCGGCCCCGACGAAGGAGACCGTCCGGGGCGCGGCCGGCTTCATCAGCGTGGCCGCCAGCGCCGCCGAGGCGGCGGTGCGCGCGGCGCTGATGCCCGCGGCCTCGAGGCAGGCGAGCGGGTAGCCGGTCGCGTAGTCGTTGAGCAGCAGTACGGCCGACGCGCGCGGCTTGCCCGCGGAGACGTTGCCTGGGAAGCCGGCGATCCACTTCAGGCCGATCTTGTCCACGCAGCCGCCGAGGTAGCCGGGCAGCGCGATCACCCTGGAGCCGGGCTTTTCCGGGAAGCGGAGGAAGCAGCTGTCCGGGTTGACGCTGCCGCCTGCCTCGTGCAGCAGGTACGTGGCGCGCACGAGCTCCGAGACCCTGGCCCGGGACGTGCGCAGGACCTTGTCGGCCGCGGCACCGGGTACGACGAAGAACTGAGACACCTACCGGCCTCCTCGCTCGGATGTGCTGCATCGAGCCCGCGATCGCGTGCGCCCGACGGTGACGAGCCCCGTCGCGCCGGCCAGCAGCAGCATCGCGCCCAGCGGCCAGAACCACGTCCGGCCGGTGCTCGAGCCGTCCAGCAGCAGGCCGGACAACAGGCCCGCCACTACCGCGCCGAAGCCCCAGGACATGGTCATGTAGCCCAAGTAGACGCCGGTCGCGCCGTCGGGAGCCAGCTCGGACGCGACGACGTCGGCCGCCACGATCAGCGCGAGCTCGCCCAGCGTGACCACCAGCATTCCGGCGTAGAACCAGGGCGTGCCCATCGGCAAGCAGAGCAGGCAGCCGGCTGCCATCGCCAGCGACCCGGCGCCCAGCAGGACCCACCGCCGGGACATCGGCCAGCCTTCCGTCAGCCGGCCCGCCACCTGGCCGAGCGCGACGACCACCAGGGCGTTCAACGAGTTGATCACCCCGACGTCGAAGTACTGCAGCCTGCGGTGTTCGGCCTCCAGCGGCACCGCCGAGACGAACAGGGAGACGCCGAACCACATCGGGACCGTCAGCGCGCAGTGTCCCAGGAAAAGCTTGTCGCGCAGTGGTTCGGCGAACGCGGTCCACAAGGTGTTCGGGCGGCGGGTGGGCGGAGTCCGGTCGACCGTGCGGTACCGGAGGAGCGCCCCGGCCGCCGCGCCGGAGTAGGCCACCGCCGACAGGACGAGCACCAGGCGAGGCGAGCCACCGGTGCTGACGACACCGGCGGCCAGCGGCCCGATCAGCGCACCGAGCTGTGTCGCGACGTAGAAGCCGGCGAAGGAACGGGCGCTGCTGCCGTCGTCCCTCGACACCTGGGCGAGGACGACCCGGCCGGCGGAGTTGTACGCGGCCCCGCCGGCCCCGTCGACGACCAAGGCGGCCAGCCAGACCGGGAACGTGATCGAGGACGCCAGCAGCGCGTAGCCGCCGGCCTCGGCCAGCAAGCCGAGCACCAGCACGCGCTCGGCCCCGTGCCGGTCGCAGATCACCCCGACGGGCAGGGCCAGGCAGCGCCGGAAGACCGCGTGCACGGCCACGAGGGTGCCCACCTCGAACGGGCTCATCGCCCCCGCGCGGAGCGCGACCACGCCCAGCAACGGGATCGTGAGGTAGTAACCCAGGCTCGTGACGACCCTGGTGACGCCGATGAACCGCTTCGTCGAACGCGTGCGCATGGACCGTCCCTTCCCGGCGCGGGCTCGGGCGGCCCACGGGATCGCCGGGGCCGTCCGAGGTCTGGGGTCAGGCGATCTCGAGCCGGATCGTCTTGACGAGCCGGTCGAACACGTCGCCGAGGCCGGACACCGTGTCCGCCGTGAAGACGACGTGACCGTGTGCCTGCCCGGCGTCCGGCGGGACGTCGACCACGTCGCCGACGGAGCGGTACAAGGCGAGCTCGCGCACGCAGGGATCGCCGGTCGTCTCGTCCACACCGTGGATGGCCTTGATCCGCCCGGCTTTCTCCGCGAAGAACAGGTAGAAGCCGGTCGGGGTCGGCTCCGGCCGCGGGGTGAGGTCCGGCTGCTCGCCCCGCGCCAGATCCAGCACGCCCGCCACCATGTCCACGCCGGTGCTCAGCAGCAGCGACTGGTAGACCGGGCCGCCACCCAGCCGGGCGCCCGTCTCGAGGATCATCGGCTCCGCGCCGTCCTGGATGCGGAATTCGGTGTGCGTGGCGCCCATGCGGATGTCCAGGGCCCGGTGCGCGAGGGCGGTGATCTCCCGGACCCGGTCCTCGACCTCGGCGGGCAGCCGGCTCGGCGTGGTGTAGCAGACTTCTTCGAAGTACGGGCCGTTCATCGGAAGCGGCTTGTCGTGGATGGCGACCACGTGCGTCTCGCCGCCGACGACGAGGGACTCGACGCTGAACTCGGAGCCGTGCTGGTAGGCCTCCAGCAGGATGGCGCCCCGGTACTCCGCGAGTGCCGATTCGTGGAGCGGGTCGTAGCCGAAGGCGTCCCACGCCCCCTGCTTGATCGGTTCGAAGTGCTCGGCCAGCTCGGCGACGTCGTCGACCCGGCGCACGTACATGCTCCCGCCGCCGATCAACGGCTTCATCACGAGCGGGAAGCCGATGCGCCGCGCCGTGGTCCTGGCCTCGTCCAGGGTGGCGGCCAGGCCGAACGCCGGCTGGGGCACGCCCCAGGCCGCGAACGCCCGGCGCATCGCGTACTTGTCCCGCGCGACTCGCGCGGTCCGCTCGCTGACGAACGGCAACCCGAGGGCCGCGGCCACCGCGGCCGCGGCCGGCACGCTGTGTTCCACGAACGTCACCACGCCGCGGAGGGCCTCCTGCTCGTCTTCGGCGAGTGCACGTGCGGCGGCGACGATCGTGGCGATGTCCGAAGTGTCGGCGGCGACCACGCGGTCGGCGAATTCCCTCTCCCAGCCCGGGTTCTCCATGATCAGGATCAGTCGTTCGCCGTGCTGCTTCGCGTACGCGGCCGCGCGGGCCAGATGCCTGCGCCGGCTGGCGTTCGACGTGTGCAGGATCAAGATGCTCATACGTCGTGTCCCCTCGGATGGTCCCGTGCTCCTTCTGCAAGAGGACGCCGGCCGCCTCGGCTGATACCCGGCCCACCGGGTATCAGGCGAGACGGCCGGATTCCTCTTGGTGGTGACGAGTGCGTTCGAAAGGCCTCGCGATGGGAGACGCAGAGTGCTCGACAAGCGATTTCACCTGGAGGAAACCCAGGTTCGGGAATTCAGGGAGAAGGGCTTCACCCTGCTGAGGGGGTTCTACAGCGAAGACTTCACGGACTACCTGCAGCGCACCATGGGGAACATCCTCGAGCGCCCGACCGACAAGTACCAAAGCGGGTTCAACCGGCTGGCGTTCGACATGTACGACGGGGACGAAACGCTGATCTCCCTGCTGAGGTGCGAGGAGTTCAGGGCTGCGATGCACCGCCTGACCGGGTGCGGCATGTTCTTCGCGCAGGCGCTGTCCTTCGAGCTGCGGAAGCTGAAGGACAAGGGCTTTCCCTGGCACATCGGGACCCAGAGCTTCGGCTACCAGCACGCCGACGACTACGGCTGCACCATCTGGGCGCCACTGGCGCCGATCGACTCGAGCGGCCAGCGAGGAGGCATGGCCTACGTCCCGAAGAACGTGATCTCCGGCAGCTTCATGTACGCCGACGTCGATCCGGCTTCGTTCCGCCTCCTGAAGGAACACGTGGATGCCGACGCCGACATCACGCTCGAAGAGTTCGTCCAGCTCAGGGACGGCCCGCTGAACGATCCGGCGATGAAGCGGCTGCTGGACCACTTCTCCGTGGAAGACGACTTCGAGATCGGCGACGCCCTGATCTTCGACAAGAACGTCATCCACCGGAGCGTCCTGCTGGAGGACGGCCCCCTCGACAGCCGGATGGCGTTCGTCATGCGCTTCTTCTCCGGCGAGAGCACCTACGACAAGACCCGGGCCCACGACCTCGAAGTGCCCAGAAGGCGATTCTCCTATGCCGGGCCGACCACCTTCCACCTGGAGGTCGCCGAGGAAGACGGCGAACTCCTTTCGGAAAGCCCGCTCTTCGCCGGACAGGACTACCGCGCACTGAAATAGGTGCCGGAGTCGTCTGCCGATCCAGCCGGTGCACCGTCCGGCTGGATCGGTGGAACCGATTTCCGGCCCCCTCGCCGTCATTCCGCACCCAGGAGTCGAACGATCGATGAAGGCAGCCGAATCCCGCGAGGCGCTCCGGAGAGAACCATCAGGTCCGCCGCGGCGCGGTGCGCCACTACGCACTTTCGCCGCCGTGGTCGTGATCTCGGCGCTGATCGCACTCGGCCTGGTGCACGCCGTTCCCCAGGTCGGGAAACTGGGAAAGCTCGCGGACGGGGGCTGGTTCCGCGTCGCCGGATTCCTCGTCGCGATCGCGGTGATCGTCGGCGCAGGCCGCCTGGGTGGCTGGGTCGCGGCCCGCTGCCGCCAGCCACGCGTCGTCGGTGAGATGGCGGCGGGAATCTTCCTCGGTCCCGCGTTGCTCGGCCAGTTCGCACCGAAGCTGCAGCGCACGTTGTTCCCGGCGGACCTGGTCCCGCACCTCAGCCTGGTCGCCCAGCTGGCGATCGTCTGCTTCGTGTTCCTGCTCGGCGCGGACCTGCCCGTGGAACTCCTGCGCGGATCGGGCCGCCGGGTGACCGCGCTGGCGGCGGGCATGGTGGGCGTGCCGCTCGCCTGCGGGCTCCTGCTCGGCGCGGGCTTGGCCGGGACGTATCGGCCGGCCGGAGTGACCCTCGTGCCGTTCGTGCTGTTCATCGGTACTTCGATGAGCGTCACCGCGTTCCCGGTCCTGGTCCGGATCCTCGCCGAACGCGATCTGATCAGAACGAGGATCGGCACGCTCGGCCTGGCCACCGCCGGCACCGGCGACGCCGTCTCGTGGTGCCTGCTGGTCGTCGTCGTCGCGACGGCCCGCGGCGACTCGGCCGCCGCGGCCATCCCGACCGCCGCGTTGCTCATCGCGTTCGCCGCGGTGACCTTGATCGTTCTCCGCCCGGCATTCCGCCGCATCCTTGCGCTGGCCGGGAAAAACACCGCACTGCGCCGGTGCGTGACCGCGATCGTCCTGCTCAGCGCCGTGTCCGGTGCCTACATCACCGACTGGATCGGTGTTCACGTGATCTTCGGGGCGTTCATGGTCGGCCTGGCCATGCCGCGGGACAACGCGGTGGCTCACCGCCTCGGGCGCACCATCGGACGCGGGGTCACCGTCGTGCTTCCCCTGTTCTTCGCGGTGATCGGATTCAGCCTGCAGGTCGCTTTCCTGCGGAATCCGCGGGATCTCCTCCTGGCCGCACTGGTGATCGGCGTGGCCACGACCAGCAAACTGGGCGCGACGACACTGGTCGCCCGGCTGACCGGACTGAACTGGCGGGAGTCCGCGGGCCTCGGCGTCATGGTCAACTGCCGGGGCCTGACCGAGCTCGTGGTCGTTTCCGCGGGGTTGTCTCTGGGCATCATCGGACCGGACCTGTTCGCGGCGTTCGTGGCGATGACCCTGGTGACGACCATCATGACCGGGCCGCTGCTCCGACGGCTCAAGCTCGAGCCGGCCGTCGAAAGGGGCGGCACCGCTTAGGAAACCATGGCCAGATCGAGCCCACGCTCCTCGATCATGCGCCGGAGCTGCCGCAGGGCACGCGTACGTGTCGGACCGATGCTTCCGGTGGGAATACCGAGGTCTTCGGTGATTTCCGAGTAGGACCGCGGGACGTCGATGTAGAGCGCGTTGACGAGGCTGCGCCAGCGCGGCGGCAGTTCCTCGACGAGGGACCGGATCGCCTGCGCGTTGTCCGAATCGATCACCCGCTCGTCGACGCCGCTCGCCGGATCGGCGGAATCGCCGAGGTCTTCGACGCTGTCCGGAAGACGCGCGGTACGCCGCGAGATGCGCAGGCATTCCCGTCGAGCCGTCGTCTTCAGCCAGCCTCCCAGCCGTTCGGGGTTTTCGATGTGGCTGTGGTGCTCGATCAATCTCAGCCAGGTCAGCTGTACCGCGTCACCGGCATCGGCCGGTTGCAGCCGGAAGGAACGCGCGGTGGCCCAGAGAAGGCCGCCGTATCTCCGTACGATCTCTTCCCACGCCCCGGTATCCCCGGCACCAGCCGCGCGGAGCGGCTCGACGCTGACGGCTGATTCCTGGCTCGGACCGATCCCCGGCGGTAGTTGCAGCTCATCCATACGTTAGGACTATCGACGAAACCGTCGACAGTCGGTCGACAATGCGTCAACACCGCAGCTCGTCAACAGGCGCGTGGTCGCGCGGGTGAGGGCCTCGCCCGCGCGCCGCGGCGTTGGCGGCTCGGTGACCTCTTTTTTGTGTCCGGGGTAGGCGGGTTTTGCCCCTCTGTCGACTGGGGTGTCGCCGAGTTCGACGTGTCCGGTGGTGGTGCTTGTCGGTAGGGACGGTTTCGGGCTGGTCAGGTCGGTGCGGGCAGGGTGGTCGGGCGCTGGTGGGCGGTGAGGGCCAGGTTGGTTGTGGGCGAATCCGTGCAGGGGCAGGTTCGATAGTCCGGTGGCTTTGGCGGCGCGGATACGGTCCTCGGCGCGGGCGCGGCGGCGGTGCCGTAGTTCGAGGTCGGCCAGTTGGCCGCGGCCGGTGTTGGTGGCGAACGCGGTCAGGCGGTTGCCGTCGGCGTCGGTGAACCGCAGTTGCGCGCCGGGATGCGGCCGTTCCTTGCGCACGATGACCCGCATGCCGGATGGCCGGCCGGCGAGGTCCAGCACGCCGGTGGCCTCGGCCACCCAAGCGCCGTCGCGGGGTGTGCGCTCGTCGTCGTAGGCCGGGGTCCACGCCTGGTCGGGGATCTGGGCGATGCGCTGCACCGCGTCATCGGGCAGGGGGAACCCGAGCGAGTAGCCCAGTTTCCGTGCGTGCAGCCAATCCACGAACTCGTGGGTGCCGCCACCGGAGTCGGCGCGGATCAGCACCTTGCGGCCGATCCGGCCGCCCTTGCCGGTGAACGGCAATTGCCGCAACGCATCCCGCGCCACGCTGATGTGATCTGCCGTCGTGTTCGAGCCGGCGTTACCCGGTCGCAGCAGGTTGGATAGGGGTTCCCCGGTGCCCTCGGCACCGTGATCGACAAACGCGCACAGCGGGTGGAAGCCGTAGCCCCGCTTGAACGTCGGCGCCGCCTTCTCCTTGTCCGAATGCGCGGTCACCAACGTCGCGTCCACATCGACGATCACCGGATGATCGCCACTGATGTCACGGTCCGGGGCGTGCGCACCAGCCAGCTTCCACGCCCCGGCACGTGCCCTCGCACGGGCGGCGGCGATCGCGGCCAGCGCCCTATCAATCAGCCGCGACACCGTCGGATCCGAGGCAACCAGGCCGAACACCGCCGGCTCCGCCCGCACGGTCGCGATGTCGGCCAGGCAATCGCCGCCCCGGCCACCGCGATCGCCAGAGCACCGACGATCTTCCCCGGGTCGTGGATCGCGGTCGGCCGACACCACCGGCCCAGTGCCGCCGACAACGCACGATCAAGCCCGACCCTGGCCATCGTCGCCACCAGCAGCCTCGCGCCCGCATTCGACACCCGTCACACCAAACCGTCATGGATGCGGCGGGTTAGTGCACGCCACGGTGTGCACCCCTGGCAAAGTCAGGCGAGGCCGGCGATTTTCGGCACGAGGTCGGCGGGCCTCGGCAGCGTCGCGATCTCGTCGGCCACCTCGGAGGCGGCCCGGCCCAGCCCCGGGTCGGTGAGCAGGCGGTCGATCAGCTCCGCGTCCACCTGATCCGGCTCCGAACGCAGACCGAGCCCGCGCCGCGCCACGGCGTCCGCGTTCACGTACTGGTCGGCGCCGTGCGGCAGCACCAGCTGCGTGACTCCGGCGTCGATCGCGGTCAGCGTCGAGCCGGCTCCGCCGTGGTGCACCAGCGCCGCGCAGGTCGGCAGCAGCGCGGACAGCGGCACCCACCCGGCCGCCCGCACGTTGTCCGGCAGTTCTCCCAGTGGCGACGGGTCCGCGTCGCCGAGGGCGAGTACGAACTCGACGTCCAGATGCCGTGCCACGTCGACGAGTTTGGTCAACGACGTGAGCGCGCCGACCTGGGTCAGCACTGTGCCGAGTGTCACCGCGACGCGCGGGCGCGCGGGCCGTTCGAGCACCCACTCGGGCAGCACGCCGCCACCGTTGTACGGCACGTACCGCATCGGCCAGCCGCGCACCGGCCGGTCGACCATGCTCGGCGGCGCCACGTCGATCGACTCGCGCACCTCGGGAAACCCTTGCACGCCATGCCGTTCGCGTTCCTCGACCATCTTCTTGAAGATCACCTCGGTCATCGACGCCTCGTCGGCGAACCCGAAGCCGTGCGACACGGCAGGCACGCCGAGCTTCGCGGCGACCAGTGGCCCGGTGCCCTCCATCGACGAGTACACGACCACGTCCGGCCGCCACGATTCGGCCGCCGACACGGCCAGGTCCACCGACACGCCGGACAATTTGGCGAAGATCGCGCCGACGAACTCCAACCCCTTCTCGGTGTCGACGTCCGTGCTGTAGTCGAACTCCTCGGATTGCTCGCTGGCCGCCTGCTGGAACACCGCGCCGATGTCGACACCCGGCGCGGTGTCCACGACGTGCAGGCCGGCGTTCGCGGCCTCCTTGCCGCCCGCGGTCGCCACCAGCACCTCGTGGCCGGCGGCACGCAGCGCATGTGCCAGGGAGATCGTCGGGAACACATGGCCAAGACCGGGGGAGGTCGCGAAGAGTGCGCGCACGATTCCCACTTAACACGCGATCGGCGATGTTGTCGAACGTGACGGAACGGTGCTCCTCAAACTACGAGCGATACGACCTTCGACAAGCCGTATCATCGCTCAGAGCACCATTCTCCTTTCACGGCACGCCGTCAGACCCGCACCGCCGTGAAAACCCCGGGCTGGTCCGCCGGTCAGGCGGGTGGGTGCCAGAGGCGGACGGGGCCGTCCGTCCCCAAAGTGGCGATGGTCCGTCCGTCCGGGCTGAACCTCGCCCAGTGAACACCGGCGAGAGTGGCGATCACGTGGTCGTCGGCCGTGTCGGTGAGCGTGAGCTTGGCGTCGGACAATGTGACCAGCTGCTTGGCGTCCGGGCTGAGCTGCGCTTGGTTGTCCGCGGCCGGCGGGATCGTGAACGGGGTGCGGGTCTGGTTGTGGGTGACCGGGTCCCAGAGCCGGATGTAGGTGGTTTCCGCCGTTCCGTCGACTGTGACCAGGTATCGGCCACCCGGGGCGAAGGAAACCCAGCGGTACGTGTCGTCTTTCTGCAGCGTGATGGCGGACCCGTGTTGCTGCCGGGTGGTGGCGTCCCACAGGGTGAGTGGGGCGGAGGCGCTGTCGGCGGCCCAGTCCCGGATGGCCAGGGTGTGGCCGTCCTCGCTGAAGGCGACCTGCTCGACGTTGGGCGAGGTGTCGACGAACCAGGTTTGGCGGCGGCCGGGGATGTCCCAGAAGTAGACGCCCGACTTGTAGTCGGTGTCGTCGTCGGCCACGGCGAGGGTGCGTCCGTCGGGACTGAGCGTCGGGTACAGGATCCGGGTGTCGACCCGGCCGGCGTCGAGCAGCGGGGCCGCCGGACTGCCGGTCGCCACGTCCCACTGCTGCACGACCGCGTGATCGCCGTCGATCTTCGTGGTGACGAGGGTGCGACTGTCAGCGGTGAAGGTGAAGTCACCCGGCCCGTTCTCGCCGAATGGGCCGAGGAGCTGGCCGATCTGACGGCCGGTGCGCACGTCCCGAAGCTGCAGGGTCCCGTCGGTGTTCTCGACCGCGAGCACCCGGCCGTCCGGGCTGAACTGTCCCCAGCGCGCCCGCTCGGTCCCCGCGACGGTCCCGGCCAGGACGAGCTGGGGTGGGGCCGGCGGAGGTGTCGGCGAGGGCGTTGTCTGTGGCCAGAGCCTCCAGGCCGTGACGCCGCCGACGGCGAGCACGACGACGATCGCCGCGGCGACCAGGCGCCGCCGGGGCGGGGCGAAAACGGTGGTGGCCTGCCTGGTCGGTGCGGGCGGCGCAACGCGGGTCGTCGCGTCCGGAGTTCCGCCGGCCAGCCTCGCGACGACGGCGTGCCGTTGCCGGATGAGCTCTTCCACCTCGGGCGGCCACGGGCGCGGTGAGGGTGCCTGCGGGCCGATCGACTCGAGGACTTCCGCCGCGGTGGGCCGCTTGCCGGGGGTGGCGGCCAGGCACGGCCGGACGATCTCCCGGATCGACGGTGGCAGCGGGCTGAGGTCGGGGTCGGCCAGGACAACATTGTTCAGGGTCTGCAACGTGTTCCCACCGGCGAACGGGCTGGCGCCGGTCCAAGCGGCGACGAGCACGGCGCCGAAGGAGAAGATGTCCCCGGCCTGCGTCGCCGGTTCGCTGCGCGCCTGTTCCGGCGACATGAACGCGGGCGAGCCGATCAGCCAGCCCGACCGGGTGATGCCGGGCCGGTCGTCGGTGGCGCGGGCGATGCCGAAGTCGATGACACGCGGCCCGTCGTCGGTGAGGAGCACGTTGGACGGCTTGAGGTCTCGGTGCACGAGGCCGGCGCGATGGATCTGGCGCAGAGCGCTGGCGAGCCCGGCGGCCAGCCGCAGCACTGCGGCTTCGGGCAGCCCGCCGAGCGCGACGAGGGTCTCGTCCAGCGACGGCCCCGGGATGTGAACGGAAGCCAGCCACGGGGTCTCGGCATCGGGATCGGCGTCGACCACAGCCGCGGTGTAGGCACCGGACACTGCTTGCGAAGCACGGACTTCTTCGCGGAACCGGGCGCGGAAGCCCGCGTCTTCGGCGAGGTGCCGGTGCACGAGCTTGAGCGCCACAAGCCTGCCGTCGGGCCCGCTGCCGAGCACGACCCGGCCCATGCCGCCACTGCCCAGCTCGCCGAGGATCCGGTATGGCCCGATGGTGCGCACTAGCTGCCCGACCGGGCGGCGCGGTGGTCGATGGTGTCCTCCAGAAGCCGTGATCACGCCGACCTTGGCACATCGGCGGTGGCTGGTGGAGTCGTTGGCAGGAACTGGTCACCTGCCGGTCTCGCGGCGCGCAGGCCGGGCCGGACTTGGGTGAAGGCTTCGCCGGGCTGGAGGGGGCGGTCCGATCGATCACGGCCGGCGCCTTCGACCTTCCCTTGACGATCACCCGGCCCGAGCCTGTGGCGACTCTCGGCACGTTCGCCGGGGAGTGGGGCGGGCATACTCGCTCGCTGACCATCACCGCCGACGGCCGCGCAACCGAGCACGTCGACGACCGCGTGATGAAGTCGTCGACGCGACACCAGTCTGGCTCGTGGCCGGTGGAGTGACCCGCCGCCGGGTGCGAGGACTTCAGATCGTCGCCGTGCGCCAGCCCTGGTGGTAGGTCTCGCGGGCCGTGACCGAGTACGGGGCCGGGCTCACCACCGCGCGGACCGGGAACTGCTCGTGCGGCTCGACCGTCGTCTTGCGGCTGCCTCCGCCGGGCTCGCCCCACAGGACCCGGACCTCGGCGCCGAGCGGGACGTCCGGGTTCACCGTGGCGAGCGACAGTGCCCGGCGCTCGTTGGCGCTGTAGCCGGTGAACAGGGACAAGCCGACCAGGGTGCCGCCGGCGTCGAGGACCGAGTCGAAGTTCGACGATCCGTAGTTGGCGTTGGGCAGGTCGAAGAACTGGTACTGCGGGCCGTCGAGGTCGACCGGGTTGGCCAGCAGCCTGCCGACGTCCTCGGCGTTCCAGGCCAGGGTGACCTTGCGGCGCTGGGTCGCCGGGTCGAGGGCGGCCAGTGCGTCGCGGCCGACGAAGTCGTGGTCGAACTTGACGAACGAGCCGTAGCCGAGCTCCCACGGGTTGAGGTAGTAGTCCTCGATCCGGTCGGCCACGAAACTGCCCGCGAGCGCGTTGTTCGCCTCGTACCCCTGGGCCGGCAACCACTCGCGGTAGGCGCGCAGCTCTTCGCCCGTGTAGACCGCGGGCAGCGGGGACGGGATCCAGCCGGATTCGAGGGTGTTGCAGGAATACGCCCGGGCGCCCGCCGGCTCCAGCCCGAACTCGCGGCCGGCTTCGAGGATGGTGTCGCGGACCTTGTCGTAGGTCTCGTACGGGCCCCACAGCTCCAGGCCCGGGGCGCCCGCCATGCCGTGCCGGAGGGTGCGGACGCGCTCGCCGCCGACGTTCAGGTGACCCATGCGGAAGAACCGCACCTGCTCGACCGGGCCACCGTTGACCTCCTCCAGCACCGGCCACGCGTTCGGGCCCTGGATCTGGAACCGCCACAGCTCGCGGGTGACCGGCTTGCCGTACGGGCGAGACGGCGAACGCTCGTCGCGGCGGATGTCGACGTCGTAACCCTGCCCCGCGCGGAAGGTCAGCCAGTTCGCCGCCGGGGCGCGGCCGACGAACACGAACTCGTCCTCGGCGAGCCGGAACAGGATGCCGTCGCCGATCACGCCACCGCCGGGGGACACCGGGACGAACTGCTTGGCCGAGTCGACCGGGAACTTGGCCATGCTGTTGATCCCGGTGTCGGACAGCAGCTTCAGCGCGTCCTTGCCCGAGACGAACAGGTTGACCATGTGGTGGGTCTGGTCGAACAGCACCGCGGTGCGCTGCCAGGCCTTCACCTCGCGGCGGAAGTTGGTGAACTCCGCCGGGACGACCGGGTAGATGAAACTGCCGAGCTGGGAGCCGCGGAGCAGCTCGACCGTGGTGTCCGCGTGGTCCAGCACGTCCTGGAGGGTCTTCGCGTTCATCGCTGCGACGCTAGGAGCCCGCGGGCCGGGCCGGATCGTCGTGACGTCGGGTCCCGGCTACGTCATTCGTCGCGGGGAAACCCGGGCCCGGCTCGGCTCTACTGGTGGGGTGAGCAACTTCGCCGAGCTGGTGCGGAACATCAGCTACGAGGTGATGCCGTTGCGCGGCACCGAGGACGCCGTGCTCGCCGACGTGCCGGCCGACGTGCCGCTGACGGTCACGGTGACCGAGTCGAAGGGCCTCGACGCGACCCTGGAGCTCAGCGAGCGCCTGCACGGGCACGGGTACGCCGTGGCGCCGCACCTGGCGGCCCGGCAGTTCGCCGACGCCCGGCACGTCGAAGACGTGGTGGCCCGGCTGCGCGAGGCCGGCCTGCGCTCCGTCGTCGTCGTGGGCGGCGACGCGCCGCGGCCCGCGGGCCCGTTCCCCGACGCCTTCACGCTGCTGCAGACGATGGAGGCGCTCGGGCACCCGTTCGACCGGATCGGCGTCGGCGGCTACCCGGAGGGGCACGCCACGATCCCGCGCGACGCGCTCGACCTGGCGCTGAAGCAGAAGGCGCCGCTGGCCACCCACGTCATCTCGCAGATCTGTTTCTCCGCCGCCACGACGTCCTCGTGGGCGGCCGGGGTGGTGGGCCTGCCCGTGTACGTCGGCCTGCCGGGGCCGGTGAACCGGCAACGGCTGGTGCGGATCTCGGCGAACATCGGGCTCGGCCGGTCCGCGCGGTTCGTCCGCAAGCAGCGCGGCCTGCTGTGGCGGCTGCTGCTGCCGCGCGGTTACCGGCCGACGCCGCTGGTCAGGCGGCTCGGTGCGCGGGCGCCCGCGAACGTCGCCGGGCTGCACATCTTCACGTTCAACGAGCTGCGCCGGACCGAGGCGTGGCGGCAGCGTCTGCTGGCCACGGTGACCTCATGACCAGGGCGCGCGACGACTACCCGCTCGACCTGGCGGCGGTCCGGCGGGGCTACCGGCTCAACCGGCTCTGCGGTTCCCTCGCGGACGCGGCGAACCGGCGCCGGTTCGCCGAGGACGAGGCCGCCTACTGCGACGCGTACGGCCTGACGCCGGCCCAGAAGACAGCCATCTTGACGCGGGACTGGATCGCCATGCTCGACCTCGGCGGCTCGATCTTCTACACCTACAAGCTCGCGATGGTCGACAAGCTGTCCATGCAGCACCTCGGCGGTGTCTTCACCGGCATGACGGTCGAGGAGTTCACCGCGGTGATGCGCTCGGGAGGGCGGAAGCTTGGCTGAAGTCAGCTGGGGCCTGGCCACCTCGCACGTGCCCTCGATCGGCGCGGCGATGGACCACGGGCAGACCGGCCAACCGCACTGGAAACCCCTGTTCGACGGCTACGCGCCGGCGCGGGAATGGATGGCCGCGCATCCGCCGGACGTGGCCGTGGTCATCTACAACGACCACGCCAACGCCATCGGGCTGGACCTGGTGCCCACGTTCGCGATCGGCACCGCCGAGTCCTACCCGGTGGCCGACGAGGGCTGGGGCCGGCGGCCGGTGCCGGACGTCGACGGCGCGCCGGAGCTGTCCGAGCACCTCGTCACCGAGCTGGTCGACGCCGGGTTCGACATCGCCACCTGCCACCGGCTCGACGTCGACCACGGGCTGACCGTGCCGCTGTCGGTGTACTGCCCCGATCCCGGTGACGCGTGGCCGTGCGCGGTGGTTCCCTTGCTGGTCAACGTGATCCAGTACCCGCAGCCCACCGCGGCGCGCTGCTACGCGCTCGGGCGGGCGCTCGGCCGGGCGATCCGCTCGTTCCCGCCGGCGCTGAAGGTCGCGGTGTTCGGCACCGGCGGCATGTCCCACCAGCTGGCGGGCTCCCGCGCGGGGCTGATCAACACCCCGTTCGACCGGATGTTCCTCGACGCGATCGAGCACGACCCGCAGCGGCTGGCCGCGTTGTCGCGGGAGGACTACATCCGGCAGGCGGGCACCGAGGGGATCGAGCTGATCATGTGGCTGGTGATGCGCGGCGCGCTGAGCCCCGGCGTCAAGCGGATCCACGAGACCTACCACGTGCCGGCGTCCAACACCGCCGCCGGGCTGGCCCTGTTCGAGGACCTCGGATGACCACGTTCGTGCTGCTGCACGGCGCCTGGCACGGCGGCTGGGTCTGGCAGCGTGTCGCCTCCCTGCTGCGGGCCGCGGGGCACGAGGTCCACACGCCGACGTTGACCGGCGTCAGCGAGCGCGCCCACCTGCTGACCCCGTCGGTCGGGCTCGGCACGCACGTCCGGGACGTGGTGGCGCACCTCGAGGCGTACGACCTGGCCGACGTGGTCCTCGTCGGGCACAGCTACGCGGGACAGGTCGTCACTGGCGTCGCCGACCTGGTTCCCGGCAGGCTGCGGACGCGGGTGTACCTCGACGCGTTCGTCGGCGACGACGGCGACGCCGCGATCGACCTGCTGCCCGAAACGGTCGCCGGGCACTACCGGGAGTCGGTCGCCGGGCCCGGTTTCGGCTGGCTGATCCCGGTTCGGTCGCTGACCGTGCTGGGGGTGACCGAGGACGCCGACCTCGCCTGGCTCGCGCCGCGCCTCACCCCGCACCCGTGGCTCGCCTATACCGAACCGTTGCGGCTGCGGGGATCCAGCGACGTGGCCGCGGTCTTCGTCGAGTGCACCGACTGGTTGCGGGTGTTCCGCCCCCACGCCGAGCGGGCCGCCGCCCGGGCCTGGCCGGTGCACGAAGTCGCCACCGGCCACGAGGCGATGGTGACCGCGCCCGGGGAACTGGCGGACGTCCTGCTCGCCGTCACGTGAAGGAGAGACGATGGAGTTCCTGGTACGCACCGAAAACCGGCTGCCCGCCGACACTCCGGACGTCACCCGGCAGCGGCTGCGCGAGGCCGAACGCAAGCGCGCGGGAGAGCTGCGGGACGCCGGGGTGCTGAAACGGCTGTGGCGCGTGCCCGGCCGCAACGCCACCATCGGGCTGTACGAGGCGGCTGACCCGGCCGCGCTGCACGACGCCATCGCTTCGCTGCCGATGTGGCGGTGGCTGGACGTGACCGTCGAGGCGCTCGCCACCCACCCGCAGGAACGACAAGCGGGACAAATGACGTAGGCCGAGCAGGCCCACCCGCCGGTGCCGCGCCGCCGCTCTGGGTGATGGGATGGATGCCGATTGCGTCGAATACGTGCTGCGCCCGAAGGAGTACGCGCCATGGCCGATCAGTCACCACCGCAGTCATCCGCCCCCCGCCCGTCCGGACCGAGCATCCTGGCCGCGAGTCTCGTCGGCACGTCGATCGAGTGGTACGACTACTACATCTTCGGCACGGCCGCCGCGCTGGCGTTCGGCACGGTCTTCTTCTCCGCGGCGTCGCCGGTCGCGGGCACGCTCGCCGCGTTCGCCACCTTCGCCGTCGGGTTCGCCGCGCGCCCGCTCGGCGCCGCGATCATCGGGCACTTCGGCGACCGGATCGGGCGCAAGTCGATGCTCGTGCTCACCCTGCTGCTGACCGGGGGCGCGACGACCCTGATCGGCGTGCTGCCCACGTATGCCGCGATCGGCGTCGGCGCGCCATTGCTGTTGGTGCTGCTGCGGATCATCCAAGGTTTCGGGGTGGGCGGCGAGTGGGGTGGGGCGGTTCTCATCGCCACCGAACACGCCTCCGCCGGCCGCCGGGCCCTCTACGGCAGTTTCGCGCAGTTCGGCGTGCCGATCGGGGTGCTCACCTCCAATCTGGCCTTCCTCGCCGTCTCCGGACTGTCCAATGAGGACTTCCTGGCCTACGGCTGGCGGATCCCCTTCTTGATCAGCGTCGTGCTGGTCGTCGTCGGCCTGCTGGTGCGCACGCGGCTGCGGGACGCGCCGGAGTTCGCGCGGGTCAAGGAGAGCCGGGAGGTGACGAAGGTGCCGTTCGCCGAGCTGGTCCGGACCGAGCCGAAGGCACTGGTCCTGGCCGGCCTCGCGGCGATCGCCCCGCCCGCGATCGGCTACACGGTGATCGTCTACCTGCTGTCCTACGGCACGAAGGTCGTCGGCTACACCCGGCCGACCCTGCTCACGCTGATCCTCGTCTCGACCGCGCTGTGGATCGCCGCCATCGCGGCCTCGGCCGTCCTGAGCGACCGGTACGGCGCCAAGCGGGTCTACGTCTGGGGCGCGGTGACGACGGTGGTCTGGCCGGTGCCGATGTTCGCGCTGGTCGACACCGGGAACGTCGGCCTGGCGCTGGTCGCGGTGCTCGTCGCCGCGGTCGTGCAGGGCCTGATGGCCGGGGCGCAGGGCGGGTTGTACACCGAACTGTTCCCCGTGCGGGTGCGTTACAGCGGCATCTCGATCGCCTACACGGTGGGCGGCGTGATCGGCGGCGCGGTCACCCCGCTCGTCGCGACCGCGCTGCAGGCGGCGGGCGGATCGATCGTCGTCGCGCTCTACCTCACCGCGCTGTGCCTGGCCGGCCTCGTCGCCGCGATCATGCTGCCGGCCAGGGGACCGGGGCGGGCCGGGGCCGGCGCGCCCGAACCGTCCGCCGCCGAAGCGGCACCTTGATCACCTTCGCGTTCAGCATCGGGATTTCGGCCGGAGCGCGGCATACTCGTGCCGTGGACCAACGGCGGGACCAGCGCGCGAGCACCTCGGCACGGGGTGCTCCGCCGGACGCGTCGGAGGTGCTGGCCGAGCTCCGCCGCCAGCAGCGGCGGCTGACCGCGATCGCCAGGGCCGCCTCCAGTGTGGCGGGGTCGTACTCGCTGCCCGTGACGCTGGAGGCGGTCGCCCAGGAGATCGTCCGGACCGCGGGCATCGCGGCCGTGCAGATCATGGCCGTCGACGATCCCGCCGCCGACCTGCGGATCCTGGGCATGGCCGGCTTCGGTGAGGCACCGGATTTCGTGGCCCGGCTCTCCGCCTGCCGCAAGCGGGGCGCGCACGTCCGCTTCCTCGACGCCTTCCTGTCCGGCGAGCCGGTCGTCGATCCGCACCGCAAGCCGCTGATCATGGCCGATCCTGCGTGGGAGCCGCTCAAGGAGATCATGGACCGGCCGGACTGGGACGCGTTCGTGTCGATGCCGATGGCGGTGCGCGGCCGGACGGTCGGCGTGGTCAACGCCTACTACCGCCCGGGCGAGGACCCCGGCCCCGGCTCGCTCGCCTTCCTCGAAGCGATGGCCGACCAGGCCGCGGTCGCCATCGACATGGCCGAGCTGCTCGCCCAGACCCGCACCCGGGCCCAGTCCGACGAGCGCCACCGGCTGGCTCGCGACCTGCACGATTCCGTGGTGCAGCAACTGTTTTCGATGCGCATGCAGGCCGAGGCGCTGACCCGGCGGCTCGACGGCCTGGACACCGGTGACGAGGGCGTCCGGCGGACCGCGGGGGAGCTGGCGGCGCTGAGCGCCGGCGCGCTGGCCGACCTGCGGCAGCTGGTGTTCGAGCTGCGCCCGCTCGAACTCGCCGAGCACGGCCTCCTCGGCGCGATCCGCGCGCACGCCGCGAGCCTGCGGGCGAGGACCGGCCTCGAGATCGAGGTGCGGGCGACCGACGACCTGCGGATCGGCGGCGGGCTGGCCTTCCAGGAGGACCTCTACCGGATCACTTCGGAGGCCCTGCACAACGTCGTCAAGCACGCCAACGCCACCTCGGTGGAGGTGCGCATCGCCGAGCAGGAGTTCGAGCTCGTCATCCAGGTGCTCGACGACGGCGCCATGGACGGCAACGCCGGGGACGGCGAGCGGCTCGGGCTGCTGTCCATGCGGGAGCGCACCGAGCGCTGGGGCGGGCGGTTCGAGGCCGGCCCGGCCGGGAGCCGTGGCTGGGCCGTCCGGGTCGCGGTGCCGCTGGACCGGCTTGACGGGGGACGGCTGCGATGACCATCCGCGTCCTGCTGGTGGACGACCACGCCGTGGTCCGGCGTGGGTTGCGGGCCTTCGTGGAGACCGAGCCGGAGCTGTCGGTGCTCGGTGAGGCGGCCGACGGCGCGCGGGCGCTCGACCTGCTGGCGCAGTGGCGGACCCTCGGCGAGCCGCTGCCGGACGTCGTGCTGATGGACCTGCGCATGCCGGTGCTGGACGGGATCGGGGCCACCGAACGGATCGTCAGCCGGTTCCCCGGCATCCGGGTGGTGGTGCTGACCAGCTTCGGCGAAGTCGAGCGGGTCCACAACGCACTGGCGGCGGGCGCGGCGGGCTACCTGCTCAAGGACGCCGAGCCGGCCGAGGTGGCCGCGGCGATCCGGGCCGCCGCGCGGGGCGAGGTGCACCTTGACGCCGCCGTCGCCGGGCAGCTGGTCCGCCGGATTTCGGCGCCCCGCATCGGGTTGACCGCCCTCACCGCGCGGGAACGGGAGATCCTGACGCTGGTCGCGCGCGGCTACCCCAACCGCGCGATCGCCGAGCGCCTGGTGATCAGCGAACGCACGGCCCGCACCCACGTCAGCAACGTGCTCGGCAAGCTGCAGCTGGCGTCACGCACACAGGCGGCGCTGTTCGCGATCCGCGAGGGGCTGATCCCGCCGCCCGGCTGACCGGGTCATGGGCGCGTGCGGGGGCGGGGCCGGGCGTACGCGATCGGGTGCGGTTCGCCTCCGGCCACGACGGTGTTGCGGAGGGTGCCGAGCCCCTCCACCGTCATCGTGACCACGTCTCCGGGCCGCAGCGGCGGGAGATCGGTGCGGCCGCGGCCCCACAGTTCGGCGAGGCAGCCGCCGTTGCCGCAGGTGCCGGAGCCCAGCACGTCGCCGGGACGGACCTCCGTTCCGCGGCTGGCGTAGGCGACCAGGTCCTCGAACGGCCAGCCCATGTTCGAAAGCAGGTCACGGCCGATCTCCGTGCCGTTGACCGCGACCGTCATGCCGAGCGCGAGGAAGCCGTCGGCGTCGCGGTACGGCTCGAGCTCGTCGGCCGTCACGAGGACGGGGCCGAGCGTCGTGGCGAAGTCCTTTCCCTTGCAGGGCCCGAGGCGCACGGCCATCTCGCGGACCTGGAGGTCGCGCGCCGACCAGTCGTTGAAGATCGTGTAGCCGGCGATGTGGGCGGTCGCGTCGGCGGGGGCGATGTCGGCGCCGCCCCGGCCGATGACCGCCGCGACCTCGCACTCGAAGTCCAGCCGGGAGCAGCCGGGCGGCACGGCCACGTCGTCGTGCGCGCCGACGAGCGCGTACGGGTTGGTGAAGTAGAACGTCGGTGCCTCGTACCATTCCGCGCCCACCCCGGCCCCGGCCGTCATCCCCTCGACGTGCTCCTCGAACGCGACGAAGTCGCGCACCGTCGGCGCCTCGACCGGGGGTAGCAGCCGCACGCCGGCCAGCGGGACGGCGTCGCCGTCGGCCACGGCACGGGCTCCGGCGTCGGCGAGCCCGTCGGTGCGGAGCAGGTCGAGCACCGTGGTCCCGGCCGGGAGGCGCAGCAGCGTGTCGTCCCGCACGACCCCGCACCGCACCTGCCCGCCGGCCCCGGCGACCGTGGCGAAGCGCATCAGACGGGCGGGGCCAGGAACAGGCCCTGGTCCGGGTCGTTGAACGACTTCCGCGCGACGAACTCGTCCATCCGGTTGGCGGTGCCCCACTGGTCGGACACCTCGGGATCGCTGAAGTCGTGCAGGCCGGGGTGCCAGGTGTCCTCGTCCAGGCGCTCGAGTTCGGTCGTGTACTCGACCGTGTTGCCCTGCGGGTCTAGGAAGTAGGAGAAGGTGTTGTTGCCCGCCTTGTGCCGGCCCGGCCCCCAGATCTTCTCGACGCCCGCCCGCAGCAGCCGTCCGGTGCCGCGCATGTACTCGTCGATCCCGCGCAGCTCGAAGCTCGCGTGGTGCAGGGACGGGTGCGGGCCGCGGGCGACCGCGAAACTGTGGTGCCACGGGTTGCACCGCAGGAACCACATCATGTTCCCCATGCGCGGGTGGGTGAGGACGTCCGACAGCGCGAACCCGAGGTGGCGCTCGTAGAACGCGACGGTGCCCTCGGGATCGGCGGAGTTGACCACCACGTGCGACAGGCGCACCGGGATCGACTCGCCTTCCTCGACCCTGCGGTGGGTCCGCTCGGTGACGTCGGCGGAGATCTCGACCGTGCGGCCTTCGTTGTCGAAGAACCGGAACCCGTAGCCGCCGCCGGGCGTCGCCAGCGTGCCCGGCTCCGACACGAGCGTCACGCCGTCGCGCGCCAGCCGGACGGCGAGTGCGTCGACGTCGGCCGGGGTCGCGGCGCCGAACGCGATGAGGTCGATGCGCTTGTCGGCGGACTGGCGCAGGCGCACGACGTACTGCTCGGGCGAGCCTTCCGCGGCGAGGAAGGACAATCCCGAGTCCGTGGCGACTTCCGTGAGCCCCCACTGGCCCGTGTAGAACGCCTGCTGGACGGCCAGGTCGGGCACGGCGATGTCGACGTGCCGCAGGTGCGTGATCAGGCGTGGTGCCGCGGTGTCCGGCATCAGGATTCCTTTCCGGGGACCAGCCCCAGCTTCCGCGCGGTGCCCCCGGCGATCGCGGCGCGGTCGGCCGCGCCGAGCCCGGCGGCGTCGAGGCGGGCGACCGGATCGGGCACGCCCATGTCGAACGGGTGGTCCGAGCCGAGCACGACCCGGTCGGCGCCGACGGCGGCGACCAGCGCGCGCAGCGCCTGCGGGGTGTGGACGAGCGAGTCGAACCAGAGCCGGCGCAGGTACGCCGAAGGCGCCTCGGCGCACTGCCGGGCCTCACTGCGCACCTGCCAGGCGTGGTCGGACCGGCCGAGGTAGGTGGGCAGGTAGCCGCCGCCGTGCGCCGCGACCACCCGCAGGTCCGGGTGGCGGTCCAGGACTCCCGAGAAGATCAGGTGCGAGAGGGCGACGGCGTTCTCGACCGGTTGCCCGACCGTGTTGGCGAGGTAGAACCGGTCGAGCCGCTCGTCGAGCGAGCAGCCGAAGGGGTGCAGGAACACCACGGCGGCCGTCTCGGCGGCCCGCGCCCAGAACGGGTCGAGCCGGGCGTCCGACAGCTCGACGCCGGGGGCGAAGGAGGAGATCTCGACGCCCTTGAGGCCGAGACCGAGGGCGTCGTCGAGCGCGGCGACGCACAGATCGGGGTGCTGCAAGGGAACCAGCCCCAACCCCGCCAGCCGGTCGGGAGCCTCGCCGACGACGGCCGCCACGCCGCGGTTCGCCGCCCGGCACACGGCGGTCGCGAGATCGGGGCGGGCCCAGTAGTGGTAGTGCGACGGGGACGGCGAAACGACCTGCACGTCCACGCCCGCCGCGGCCATGTCGGCGAGACGCTGACCCACGGTCGTCAGCGCGGGCAGGGCCGCCCGGACCATCTGCCCCGACACGGCCATCGACTCCGCGCCGTGGCGTCGTGCTTCGAGGGCGCGGAGCTCGGCGAGCCCCGGCTCGCCGTCGACCAGCGCCTCCACCTCGGCGACGAGGCAGTGGGCGTGCACGTCGATCACGAGGTCCGCGTTCACGGCAGCTCCTTGAGGAGGGAATTGACGCGGCCCAGCAGCCCGGGCAGGTCGCCCCGCTCGCCGGCCAGCAGCCAGCGGCACATCTGCACCGAACCCTCGACCACCGTGCGCGCGCGGTCGAGCCGGCGGGCGGTGAACGCCGACCACAGGTCCTCGTCCAGTGCGTCGCGGGTGGTGAGCAGCTCGGCCAGGACCAGCGCGTCCTCCAGCGCCTGAGCGGCCCCCTGGGCCAGCGTCGGCGGGCAGCAGTGGGCGGCGTCGCCGATCAGCACGGTGCGGCCGCGGTGCCACGGCCCGTCGAGGAGGTGCCACTCGAACCACGTGTAGTTCACCCGGGACGGGTCGGTCAGGTTCTCGCGGATGTCGTCCCACGCGCCGTGGTAGTGCTCGGCGAGCCCGCGCATGGTGGCGAGCCGCTCGTCGGGGGAGAGCGTGCCGCGGTCCTGGGCGTTCTCGACGAGGTAGGCGTACAGCGTGTCCTCGCCGGTCGGGCAGTACCCCGCGATGTAGGCCGTGCCGCCGTAGACGAGGTCGGTGCGGGTCACCGACGGGGGCCGCCGCGCGAACGCGCGCCAGATTCCCATGCCCACCGGCTCGGTCCTCAGTGGAACGCCGAGCGCGTCACGCGTCCACGACCGCACCCCGTCGGCACCCACGACGAGGTCGTAGCGAGCGCGGATGCCGTCGGAGCATTCGACGTCCACCCCGTGGTCGTCCTGCTCGAGCGAGACGGGCCGGATCCCGGTCCGCACCTTCGCCCCCAGCTCGACCGCGCGATCGACGAGCAGGCGCGCCAGGTCGGGGCGGTAGATCCCCACCGTGGCGGGTAGATCCGGTCCGCCGGTCCGGACGTCGGTCATCTCGGCCAGCAGGGTGCCGTCCGGCGTGCGCAGGCCGGCCGAGCCGAACGCGTACCCGGCCCGCTCCACCCCGTCCCACACGCCGAGGCGACGCAGGACGCGCAAAGCGTTGCCCTGCAGGGTGACTCCCGACCCGAGGGCACCGACCTCCGCCGTGGTCTCGATGACGTCCACCGGCACACCGGCCTCGGCGAGGAGGATGGCGACGCCGAGGCCGGCCATGCCGGCGCCGATGATCCCGACGGACTCCACCGCGGTCACGGCGCGACCACCCGCGTGCGCTGGCCACCCAGCCCGGTGATCGTCCCGGTCATGACGTCGCCCGCGCGCAGCAGCCGGCCGTGGGCGATGCCGTTGCCGGCCGGGCTGCCGGTGAGCAGCAGGTCGCCGGGTCGCAGCGGGATCGTCCGCGACGCGGCGGCGATGATCGCGGCGACGTCGCAGATCATGTCCTTTGTGGACTCGTCCTGCATGACCTCTCCGTTGAGCTCGAGGCGGATCCGCGGATGCGCCGGCACGAACTCCGCGGGCACCAGGTAGGGGCCGAGCGGGGTGAAGCCGGGGGCGTTCTTCGCGCGGAACCAGTCGGAGCCGATCGCCGGCATGTCCCGGCGGAACACCAGGTCGCGCGTGGTCAGGTCGTTGGCGATCGTGTAGCCGGCGACGTGGTCGAGTGCGTGGGCGCGATCCACGCGGAATGCCTCCCGGCCGATCACGACGGCCAGCTCGAGCTCCCAGTCGTGTTGCTCCGAGTAGGCGGGCAGCACGACGTCGTCGTAGGGGCCGGTGATGGCCGAAGGCAGCCCGATGAACAGGTACGGCTCGCTGTCGGCGGTGCGGCGCTCCATCGCCGCGACGGCCTCGGCCCGCACCTCGGCTTCAGGCCGGTCGCCGGGGGCGTGCTTGACCGCGAGCTCGACGACGTGCGTGCGGTAGTTCGCGCCGGCCTGCAGAACCTGACCCGGCACGAGCGGAGGCCGGACCTGTGCTCGCGCCAGCGGGCGGGTGGCCTGGCCGGTCAGCGTGTGCAGCTTCCGCAGCACCGCATCCCAGTCCTGCAGCAGCGCGTGCACGGACGGCCCGAGATCGGAGAGGTCACGCCAGGCGGGTTCCCCGTCGAGGTCGACGACCAGCGCGGGACGCTCCGCGGTGCCGTCGGTGACGGTGGTGAGAGCGAAGGGGGCAACCACGGGCGGTCCTTCCGTTTGCTGTGACGACCACCACTATCGGTGTGGGCCGCCGCATCAGGGAAGGCGAAATCACTGATGTCCCGCATCAGCCGGACGAATGTCGCTTCAGAGGCGCCGGGCCGTCTCGGTGATGACCGACCGCAGCCACGCGTGACCCGGGTCGCGGGTGTGCAGCGGGTGCCACCACAGCGTTTCCACCACCGGCACGACGTCCCAGGGACAGGCGAGCACCCGGAGCCGGTTGCCGGGAGCCAGCAGGTCCGCCAGGTGGCGCTGGACGAGCCCGAGCCGGCGGGTGCCGGCGATGTAGAACGGCAGGGCGAGGAAGCTCTCGACGACCGCCTCGACCCTGGGCTCGATCCCCAGCTGCTCCAGCTGCCGCACAGCGCCGAGAAAACGGGCCGATCCGTGGTAGGTGAGCACCCAGGGCATCTCGGCGATGTCCGTCATGGTCAGCGCCTCGCCGACGGCGTCGTTGTCCTGGTCCGCCACGCACACCCATTCGTCGGTGAACAGGTCGATGGCGGGGAGGTCGAACACGAAGCCGCGCGGCAGGATCATGCCGTCCACCCCGCGCAGCAGGTCGGCCGGGCTGTCCGTCGCGGTGCTCGAATGGGTCTCGAACCGCAGCATGACCCCCGGCGCCTGGTCCGCCAGCACCCGCGCGATCCGCGGACCGAGCACGGCCATGGCGTAGTCCGAGGCCTGCACGGTGAAGGTGCGCCGTGAGGCCGCGGGGGTGAACACGGCCTCGCTGGCGAACACGCGCTCGACCTCGTTTAGCGCGTGTGACGTGCGAAGCCGCAGCGCCTGGGCGAGCGGGCTCAGCTCGGACGTGTTGCCCGAACGGATGAGCAGGGGATCGTCGAAGTGCCGTCGCAGCCGGGCGAGCGCGCCCGAGAGCGCGGGCTGGGACAAGCCCAAGCGCGCCGCGGCGCGTGTCACGGACCGTTCCTCCAGCAGGACGTCCAGCGAAACCAAGAGGTTCAGATCCAGGTTCGACAGCTGCACGGCGGCCTCCAGGTCATCAGTCTCATCGATGACGGGTATACGCGAAATCAGCTTCCCGGGGGAACCACCGCGGACGAGGGTGAACGCATGAGTGACGACGCTGTGGGCGATCCCCGGGTCGAGGACCTGGGTGGCGGCATCTACGCCTACGTGCAACCCGACGGCGGCTGGATGATCAACAACACCGGGATGCTCGTCGGGCGGTCCGGCACGGTCGCCGTCGACACCTGCTCGACGGAGCGGCGCACCCGCGCGTTCGCCGCCGCCATGCGGGCCGTGTCGCCGGGACCGGTGCACACCCTCGTCAACACGCACAGCCATCCCGACCACACCGCAGGCAACGGATGGCTGCCCGGGGCCACGATCGTCGCGCACGAGAACACCCGGTCCGAAATGCTCGCCATGGCCGCCACGCCACCACTGACCGGGATCTTCGAGGAGATCGACGAGGGCTCGCTCCCGCCTGCACCCCCGTTTTTGACCTACCGCGAGGGCGTCACGTTGTGGGTCGACGACCTGCGCTGCGAGGTCCGCCACGTGGGCACTCCGGCGCACACCACGAACGACTCGGTCATCTGGGTGCCGGAGCGGTCCGTGCTGTTCGCCGGCGACCTGCTGTTCGCCGGCGGAACACCGTTCCTGCTCTCCGGTTCGGTTTCCGGCTCGATCGCGGTCCTCGAGGACGTGATCCCCGCGTTCGGCGCCACGACGATCGTGCCCGGCCACGGTCCGGTGTGCGGCCCCGAGGTCATCGACGACGCGCTGGGGTACATGCGTTTCGTCCAGGAGGTCGCGAAGCAGGGTGTCGCGGCCGGGCTCTCGCCGCTGGAAGCCGCCCGTCAGTGCGACCTCGGTCCGTACGCCGGCTGGCTCGACAGCGAGCGCATCGCCGGCAACCTGCACCGCGCCTACGCCGAGGAGAACGGTGCCGCGCCGGGCGCCCGCATCGACGTCCCGGGCGCGTTCCGCGACATGGTCGCCTACAACGGCGGCCGCCCGCTGACCTGCCGGGCGTGACGGGGTGAACGTCAGTCCTCGATCAGGGCCAGTTGCTTGCTGATCTCGCCGTGGTTGGCGTCGCCCACGACCTTCTGCAGGAACGGGGTGTGGTCGAAGACGAAGTCCCGGAGGGGCCGCAGGGGCGCCGGGGCGTGGTGGAAGACCTTGCCGAGGATCCACGCCTGCTGGACCTGACGGGCAGTGTGGGGTTTGCGCGGGTCCTCGTAGCTCCGCAGGCACCGCTGTACCGCGGTGAAGTCGCCGAGGTCGACGCCGCGCAGGGCGCGGCCGAGGAAGTAACCGTCCTCAATGGACATCCCGGCGCCGTAGGCCGCGTACGGTGAGGTCGGATGGGCCGCGTCGCCCACGAGGGTGGCCCGCCCCCGGGACCACTGCTTCAGGCGGGGCCGATCCCGCAGGACCCAGTGCTGCACGTTGCCCGGCTCCGTCCGGTCGATCAGGCCGGGCAGGGGAGCGAGGAACCCCTCGGCCAGCGCGGCGGCCGCGGCCTTGAGGTCGGCCGGCGCCGGGGCTCCGGGATCGGTGGCGGCGAGCACCCACCACTGGAAGCCGTCGCGGCCCTTGTACCGGATCGAGGTCCAGCTTCCCTGCACCGTCGCGCTGTGCGTCAGGACGGACTTGTGGGGTTCGGTGCCGGCGACGTCGTCGAAGGTGAAGCCGCCGAAGATGTGCAGCCGGTGCTCCCGCCGGGGCGCGTCGCCCCACAGCGTGCGCCGCACCAGCGAGTCGATGCCGTCGGCGCCGACGAGCAGCTCGTGGTCTGCCGTGGTGCCGTCGGCGAAGTGCAGGGTGACCGCGCGGTCGTCCTGCTCGATGCGGCTCACGTGCTGGTTGAACCGGATGGTGCCCGGCGGGATGGCGGCGAGCATCCGCTCGTACAGTTCCGGCCGCAGCAGCCCGATGAACCCGCCACCGTAGGCGCTCTTGGTCTCCGGGTCCTGCTCGACGTGGACGCGGACGTGGCCGTGGATGTTGCGGAACTCGGTGTTCGTCGGCGAGCCGAAGTCGTCGATGTCCACGCCGAGCGCGCGCAGCGCCTTCAGCGGCGGCGGCCACAGGTTGAGGATGTTTCCCGCCGGGCGTGCCTCGCGGTAGCGCTCGTAGACGACGACGTCGTGCCCGGCCTGAGCGACGGACAGGGCCGTGGCCATGCCGGCCGGACCGGCACCGAGGATGGCGACGCGGCCGCGGGGTGGGTCAGAGTGCGGGACGGCCATGGGAGACCTCGCGACGTCGAGCGGAAACAATAGCGAGCGCTACTGTTTCGTCAGTTTGTAGCGTGCGCTACGGTTCTGTCAAGGTCCGGGACGGCGGGAGGGCGGCGACATGGGCGAGGAGGACCTCGAGATCCGGCCGCCCAAGCAGCGGCGCAGCCGCGAGGCGTGGAACCGGGTGCTCGACGCCGGGGTGGCGCTCCTGGAGGACGGCGGGTACGAGGCGTTCACCATCGCCGCCGTGTGCGAGCGGGCCCGCGTGGCGCCGCCGGCGATCTACGCCCGCACCGCCGGCAAGGAGGCGCTCTTCCTCGCCGTCTACGAACACCGCATCCAGAGCATGCGCGCGGAGCACCAGGTGTTCGCCGACGACCGCCGCTGGAGCGGCCTGCCGGCGGCCGAACTCGTCCGGGCGGCGGTGGCCGAAACGGTCGGCATGTTCTTCCGCCACGAACGGTTCCTGCGGGCCGTCATCCTGATCTCCGCGTCACACGCCGAAATCCGCCGCCGGGGTTCCCGCTACAGCCAGGAGCTCGGGAGCGGATTCGCGCACGTGGTCCTGCGGCTGGCGGACACCATCACGCACGCCGACGCCGAGACCGCGGTCAGCTCCTGCTTCAGCACCGTGTTCGCCGCATCGGTCATCCGGGTCGCGTACGGCCCGGAATTCGCCAGCCCCCTGCCGATCGACGACGACGCGTTCGTCGCCAACCTGCAGGAGACGGCGGTGCGCTACCTGCTGTCCGCCTGACAGCGCCGCGCCCGTCGTCGGTCAATGCGGATTTACCGCCCTTTGCGACACGGATTTCGTGAGCGAAATTGCCGACCATTGTTGCTTGTGTACAAGACGTGAAACGGCAATAGTCTCCTGGCGGCTAAATCGGCCCTCCGGAATACGTCCGATTTGGCCGGGTCTGATTGTTGTGTGCCCTACGACCAGGGAGCTGCATATGCGGCGTTCGTCGCTGATATTCCGTCCCGTCGTCCTCGCCGCCATCGGTGGTTTGGTGCTGGCCGGATCGACTCAAACGGCGGCGCTGGCCGCTCCCGTGGCGAGCGCCGACAGCGCGCCGCAGGCGGTGATCGTCGTGCTGGGGGACCAGCTCGCCGCCGCGCCACCGACGAAGGCCGCCTCCGGGAGCAGACGCGACCAAGCGACCAGAGCGCAGAATGCGGTCCTCGGCAAACTCACCGGACCGGCGCCGTCGAACGTCAAGCACTTCGCGGTCGGCAATGCCTTCTCCGCGACCGTCAGCCCGGCGCAGGCGGCCGCGCTCGCGCAGGACCCCGCGGTGGCCTCCGTGCTGCCGGACAGCAAGGTCACGCTGCCCGCGCCGACCACGCCGGCGGCCGGGGCGAACGCGACGGCGCCGAACGCGCAGCCCGGAACCCCGCAGGCGCCCGGCGCCATCTGTCCTTCCGATCCCGCGAAGCCGCTGCTGGAGCCGGAAGCGCTCACCTCGATCCACGCCTTCAGCACCGACGGCTCGAAGAGCGCGTCCGACCTCGCCGACGGCTCCGGCGTGAAGGTCGCGTTCCTCGCCGACAACATGGATCCGAACTACGCCGACTTCATCCGGCCGGACGGGTCCAAGGTGTTCTCGGACTACCAGGACTTCTCCGGTGACGGCCCGGCGACCACGGACTCCGGCGCCGAGGCCTTCGGGGACGCGTCGTCGATCGCCGCGCAGGGCACCGTCGTGCACGACCTCTCGAAGTTCGTGAACCAGGCGCACCCGCTGCCGCCCGGCTGCAATATCGTCGTCAAGGGCGTTTCGCCGGGCGCGAGCCTGGTCGGGCTCAACGTGTTCGGCTCGACCGCGACGAACTCCGCGATCCTGCAGGCCATCGACTACGCGGTGACGGTCGACCACGTCGACGTCATCAACGAGTCGCTCGGCCTCAACCAGTACCCGGACACCAGCTCGCGCGAGCTGTTCCAGGTGTTCAACGACGAGGCCGTCGCCGCCGGCGTCACGGTCACCACCTCCAGCGGCGACGCGGGCACGACGTCCACCATCGGCAGCCCGGCCACCGACCCGCTGGTCATCTCCGCCGGCGCGACCACGGACAACCGGCTGTACGCGCAGACCGCCTACGCGGCTTTCCCGTTCTCCAACGGAAAGTGGATCAGCGACAACATCTCCGCGCTGTCCTCCTCGGGCATCACGCAGAACGGCCGCACGATCGATCTGGTCGCACCCGGTGAGGGCAACTGGGCCGATTGCGAACCGAATTTCGCGGAGTGCCGGACGTTCCAGTCGCCGACGCAGGGCGCGGACCTGGAGTCCTTCGGTGGCACCAGCGAATCGGCGCCGCTGACCGCGGGCGTCGCGGCGCTGGTCATCCAGGCCTACCGCGGCACGCACCACGGCGCGTCGCCGGCGCCGGCCCTGGTCAAGCAGCTGATCACCGGCACCACGCGCGACCTCGGCCTGCCGGCCGACGAGCAGGGCTCCGGCCTGCTGGACGCGCGCGCGGCCGTCGAGGCGGCCACGACCGCGCCCGGCACCACCGGCGTCCCGGCCGGGGTCTCGTCGAACATCGCGCTCTCGACCGACCAGCTGACCCTCGAAGGCGCGCCCGGCAGCACCCAGACGGCGACGGTCAAGGTGTCGAATGTCGGCACCAAGCCGCTCACGGTGTCCACCGGCACGCGCGGGTTCGCGCCGCTGTCGACGCAGACGCAGACCGTGCCGTTCGACTCGGCCACGCTGCCGGCGTTCACCTACTACAACGGCGCGCAGTGGGCGCGGAAGACGGTGAAGTTCAGCGTCCCGCCGGCCACCGATCGGCTGCTGACGAGAATGGCGTGGCAGGGCAGCCCCAAGACGGTCAACGGCGCCCCGGTCACCCCGGTGGTGCGGCTGACGCTGCTCGCGCCGGACGGCACGTTCGTCGCGAACAGCCGCCCGCAGGGTGGCGCGGCGACGGCGAACTACGCCAACGTCGACGTCCGGCACCCGGCCGCGGGCACCTGGACGGCGGTGCTGTACTCCGCCGCGGGCGCGTCAGGCTACACCGGTGACATCCAGCTGGCCGCGGACGCGCAGCGCGCGGTGTCCTACGGCCAGGTCTCGCCTCCGGTCCTGAACCTGGCGCCCGGCCAGACCAAACCGGTCAAGCTTTCGTTGCAGACTCCGGCTTCGGGCGGCGACGCCGACTACTCGGTGACCTTCGGCAGCTCCGACGGCCACCAGACGTCCGTGTCGGCGGTGCTGCGCTCGCTCATCCCGACCGGGACCGGGACGGGCACGTTCAGCGGCACGATCACCGGCGGCAACGCCCGCGCGGTGTCTCCCGCGCAGACGTTCAGCTACGAGTTCGACGTGCCCCGCGGCAAGAAGGACCTCGACGTCGCCGTGCACCTGTCCGACCCGGGCACGATCGTCGACGCCGTCCTGGTCGACCCGAACGGCGAACTCGGCGACGTCAACAGCAACATTTCCCTCGCTTCGCCGACGACGGTGGCGCAGGGCCCCGCGGTGCAGCTGACCGACGCGAACCCGCTGCCCGGGCGCTGGCACCTGGTGCTGGTGGTGCAGAACCCGGTGACGGGCAAGGAACTGCGGCAGCCGTTCACCGGGACCGTCGCCTTCGACCGGGCCTCGGTGTCCGCGCCGGCGCTGCCCAGCGGCGGCAAGCTGGCCGCGGGCCAGGCGGTCACGGTGCCGGTGACCGTGCGCAACACCGGTGTCGAGCCGATCGCGGTCGGCGTCGACGCCCGCACCGACACCGCGCAGACGCTGCAGCCGGTCGCGATCGGCGGGCAGACCGAGGTCGACCTGCCCGAGCCGGGGTCGATCGCGCCGGTCTACGAAGTGCCGCCGGACACGACCAAGCTGTCGGTGGCCACGTCGTCGACCGTGCCGGCCCAGGTCGAGCTGCAGGGGTCGGCCGCCGGCATCGACGTGTTCGGCGACCTGAAGAAGGCGCAGGGCGGCAGCACCGTCTCGGTCGCCACGATCGGGGAGAAGAAGGGTTACGTCACCAAGGGCATCTGGTTCGCCGACGTGCAGGAGCTGGGCCCGTTCGGGCCGGCCGGCACCCCCGCCGGGCACGCGAGCTACACGTCGTCCTTGGTGACCGCGGGCTTCGACCACGCCGTGACGTCGTCCACCGGAGACCCGTACGACCAGGCGATCGACCCGGCGGGCACGGGTGGCACGCCGGTGATCATCCAGCCGGGCCGGAGCGCGGTCATCCAGGTGACGATCACCCCGTCCGGCAGCCGGGGCACCGACATCGCCGGCCACCTCAACCTGGCGACGGTCCCGACCCTGCCGACCGGCGCGACCGGCCTGCCGGAGGAAGGCACCGGCGAGGTCATCGCGACCCTGCCGTACCACTACCGGATCGGCTGACGTCGGTGGCGGCCGCCGGCTCCGGTCGGGAGCCGGCGGCTCGCCGCGGCGGATAAGACGCTTACTGCGCGGATTCGCTCGCTTCGGCTTGACGCGCGTCGCCGAGGTGGTCGATCCGGAGCGTCTCCGCGATCCGGGCGACCAGCCACGTCTCCGCGGCCGGATAGCTCCAGCCGAAGTCGCCAACCAGGCGGCGCCAGGACGGGTAGCCGAGGAAGTACGCCAGCACGTCGACCGCTTCGCCGGTCGATCCCGGGAGCGCGCCCAGGTCCCGCAGGCGCGCGGCGACCACGCCGAGACCGCCGCGAAAGCCCTGGTCGGCCTTGGCCGCGGCGGCCGCGGCCCCGTCGTCGGCGCGTCCCGTCGTGAGCATCAGCTCGAAGACGTCGGCGTACTCCTGAGCGCCGAACCGGGCGGCCGCCACGCAGCCGCGGAGGACTTCGCCCGGGTCTTCGGTCTCGGTGACGCGGTCGGCCGCCTCCCGCAGGCGGGTGTCTGCCGCGGCGCTGGAGACCAGCTCGTCCAGCAAGCGCGGCTTTCCGCCCACGCTCGCGTAGACCGTCGCCGCCGCCACCCGTGCGGCCGCGGCGATCTCCTGGATCGTGGTCGCGGCGTACCCGCGTTCGGCGAACCGCCGGCGCGCCGCGTCGAGGATGGCTTGCCGGGTCTGGGCGGCGGCCTCTCGGCGGCGCGGCGAGTTGTACGAGGTAGCGGGCACGGCAATGACTATAAGGCACGTTAGTTGACAAGAACGCTACTCTGATCAATATGCGAATCCTCTTGTCGACCGTGCCCGCGCACGGCCACCTGATCCCGCTGCTGCCGGTGGGGCGGGCCTTGGCGGCACGTGGTCACCAGGTCGGCGTGCTGACCGCGGGCGCGCTGGCGCCCGCCTTGGAGAACGAGCCTCTCGAGCTGGTCGCCTCGGGGCCGACGATGGACGTGGTGTTCGCCGAGTCCGCGCGCCGCAACGGTGACGACGGCTCGACGGTGCCCACGTTCGCGATGGTCGCGACCTTGTTCGCCGACGTCCGGGTCGGCCTGGCCGGCGCCGAATCCCTGCACGCCGCGCGGGAGTGGCGGCCGGACGTGGTGGTGCACGAAGCCACCGACCTGGTCGGCCCGCTGGTCGCGGCCGCGCTCGACGTCCCGCTGCTGACCCACGCACTCGGTCCCGGCCATCCACCCGAGCTGCTGAAAGCCTTCGCCGAGGCCGCCGCGCCGCGCTATGCCGAACTCGGCGTCGACGCTCCCGTCGAGGCGGTCGGCGGGAAGTACCTGGACATCTGCCCGCCCACGCTGCAGTTCCCGGGCTGGCAGCCGCCCGCCGACCGGGTGCCGCTGCGCCCCGAGCCGCACACGGTTTCGCCGGCCGCGCCGCCGGTGTTCGACGCACCGGCCGAGGGCCGCGGGCGAGTGCTGGTCACCTTCGGCACGCACTTCACCGCGCCCGAGATCGTTTCGCCGGTCGTGCGCGGACTGACCGGGCAGGGCTTCGAGATCGCGGTCACCGTCGGTCTCGGCCGGTCCGCCGCCGACTACGGCCTCGCGGACGACGTGCGGCTGGTCCCGTTCACCCCGATGGCCCGGCTACTGTCCCATGTGGACATCATGGTCACGCACGGCGGCGCCGGCAGCGTGCTGTCCGGTCTCGCGCACGGGCTGCCGCTCATCGTGGTGCCCCAGGCCGCGGACCAGTTCATCCAGGCCGAGCTCGTCGCCGCCTGTGGAGTGGGTGTCGCCGTCCGCCCCGGCGAGGACCTCGCTCGGGCGCTCGATCGGGCCGCCGATCCGGTGGTGGGCGAGCGCGCCCGGGCGGTGGCCGCCGAAATCGCCGCGCTGCCTGACGCGGCCGCGCTGGCCGAATCGTTCCCCGCCCTGGTGGAGGCGCTCCGATGACCGACCGGTACAGCGACCCGGACATGGCGTCGTGGAACGCGAAGATCATGGCCGAGTTCCGCGCGAATCACGGCAAGGTCGGCGGGGTGTTCGCCGACGTCCCGCTGCTGCTGCTCACCACCGTCGGCGCACGCAGCGGCCGCGAGTCGACCACGCCGCTGGGCTACCTGCCCGACGGCGACCGCCGGATCATCTTCGCCACCAATGGCGGCCAGGCCCGCAACCCGGCGTGGTACCACAACCTGCTGGCCCAACCCCGGGTGCGCATCGAAGTCGGCACCGGAACCGGCATCGAGGAGCAGGTCCGCACCGCCTCGGTGCTGACGGGCGCCGAGCGTGACGCGCTGTGGAACGACCAGGAGTCCCGCGCGCCGGTTTTCGCCGAGTACAAGAGCAAAACGGATCGGCTGATCCCGGTCATCGCCTTGGCACCACCTGATCACTGACCCGTGCGGTGCCCGCCGGCCGTTGACCGCGACCGGCGGGCACCCTGCTCACGTGCTCGACGTCAGCACCTTGCCGACGAGCTTCTCGACCTGCTTGACGCCCGGCCGGCGTGTCGACCAGCGGCGGAAACCCGCTGGCGGCCGGAGGTCGGCGAGCCGGATCGGCATCGAGATCAGGGTGGTGCGGGCACCATCCGGCGGCCCCGGGGTCGTCCTCAGTGCCCCGCGAACCGGTGCAGGGCGTCGAGCACGGCCGGGGCGGGGGTGGCCGGGTGGTCGGCGTCGTGCAGCAGGTGGTCCACTCCGGGCAGCGGCACCCGGCCCGGTCCGCCGGTGTGCGCGCGGCGCAGGGCGGCGGTCAGGGCATCCGTGGTGGCGCACGGGACCTGGGTGTCGTTCGTGCCGCAGGTCAGCAGCACCCGGGTTCCCGGGCGCAGGGCCGCGGCGGCGTCCGGTGGGTAGACGGCGTCATCGCTGTCGACGAACCGGCCGCTCGGCCCTTGGAAGGCCGTGAAGAGCTGGGCCAGTGCGGGCGGCAGGCCCGTGGTGTCGACCGGCCGGTGGGCACGCAGGGCGGTGACGGCGGCGTCGATCGCCGCGTCGACGGCGTCCTGCTGTTCCGTGGTGAGCTGGCCCTGCCGGGCCGCCTCGGCGGTCTGGGCGTGCAGCTGCAGCGCGACCAGGTCGAGCAGGCGGATCGCCTGCGGTTGCAGCAGTCCCACGCCGGCCGGGCGCGGGCGGACCGTGCCGCCGAGCAGCAGCGCGGTCATCCCGCCTTCGCTGTGCCCGATGACCAGTAGCGCGTGCGGGTCGGTTTCCGGCTGGTCGCGCAACGTCGCGTAGGCGGCCTTCGCCTGCCGGACGAAGGCGGGGTAGTCGAGGGTTTCCGGGTGGTCGCGGTAGGCGCCGAGCCCGGTTTTTCCGGTGCCGTACTTGTCGAAGCGGAGCGTGGCGACCCGGTCGGTGCCGAGCGCGCCGGCCACCAGCGCCAGGGTGTTCTGGGCCGCGGGCGGCTGGCTGCCGTCGCGGTCGGTGGGACCACTGCCGGGCAGCAGCAACGCGGCACGCAACCGTTGCCCGGCACGGTGTGCGGGCACGTGCAGGGTGCCGTAGGTCGCCGTCCCGTCGACGGTGAAGACGACTTCGCGGTCGGCGGCCGGCACGAGGCAGGGGGCCGCCTCGGCGGGGGTGGCGGTCACGGCGGCCAGCGACAGCACGGCCGCGGCGAGGTGGGGGAGCATCGGTTTCCTCTTCAGCGCAGGGCGTTCTCGACGAGCGCGACGGTCGTGCGCGGGTCGTCGACTTGGAGGACCAGGCGGGAGTAGCGCTCGTCGGCGAGTTCGATCACGACGGCCTTCGACGCGTCGCGGACGTCCCAGAAGACCTTTTCGCCGTCGAGGTGGAACGTGCCCGCCGTGATCACGCCGGGCAGGTGGGCGCCCGGGGCCCGGATGCCTTTGGGGTCGGCGGCGATGCCGGGGTCCGCGGTCGCGCCGCGGACGTTGGCCAGCGGGATGGTCAGGCTGCTCTTGAAGGCCCAGAGCTTGTCGAGACCCTCCATGACGACGACGAGCTCGCCGCCGTCGATGCGGACCGTTGCCATGTCGGGTTTTCCTTTCAGTCAAGGGGATCGAGGTGCCGGGCCAGCGCGGCGCCGACACCGTCGGGGTTGCCGCGCAGGCGGATGCCCAGTGCGGCGGCGGTGAGGGCGGCGGCCAGCGCGGCGGGAACGCCGAGCGCATCGGCGATCGCCTGGTCGAGGGTGGCCAGCGCGGTAGCCACCTCGGCGGCGACTTCCTCGTCGGCCGGCGCCCGGTCGACCGCTGCGAGCACGAGCAGCCCGAGGTCGGCCGACGTGACCAGCCGCAACGCGTCCGCGGCGTCCGCCGCCCCGGCCAGCGCGTCGGCCAAGGGGCCGACGTCGTCGGCGAGGTGGCGGCGCAGGGCGACCAGGTAGAGGCCCCGTTTGCTGCCGAACGTCTTGTACAAGCTGTTGCGGTGCACGCCGAGGTGGGTGACGAGGTCGTTGACGGACACCCCGTCGTACGCCCGTCCCCCGAACAACTTCACGGCGGCGTGCACCACTTCGTCCTCGTCGAACGCCCGTCGCCTGCCCATGCCAGGACGATAGCCGTTTGAGGAACGATCAGTCAAGAACGACCGTTCCTCAAAATTCGCACTCGCTGCGAACTCCGTCGTTGACTCTCGCACTACCTTGTGGCAATACTATCCGCACTACGGAAGACTTTACCACTGTATGGAAAACGCAAGGAGGCGGCATGCGGGTGTCGGTGCTGGGACTCGGCGAGGCCGGATCCCTCTACGCGACCGGCTTGGTCGAGCACGGCTGGACCGTCGCGGGGTTCGACCCCGCCGACAACGCGACCCCGGCCGGGGTGCAGCGGGCCGCCACGCCGGAGGAGGCCGTGCGCGGTGCCGAGCTGGTGCTGAGCCTGGTCGGTGGCCGCGCCGCGGAAGTGGCGGCGCGCTCGGCCGCCGGGTCCCTCGACCCGGACACGGTCTACGTGGACATGAACGCGACCGCGCCGGACGTGAAGCGCGTCATCGCCGAGCTGGTCGGTGCCGCCCGGTTCGCCGATGTCGCCGTGATCGGCTCGGTCCCCGCGCACGGCTCCGCCACGAGCGTGGTCGTCAGCGGGGCGGGCTCGACGCGGGCCGCCTCGATGTTCCGCCTGCTCGGCGCCCCCGTGGAGGACATCGGCGGGGAGCCGGGGGCCGCGTCGGCGCGCAAGCTGCTGCGCAGCATCTTCATGAAGGGCATCGGCGCGCTGATCGTGGAGTCGGTCCTGGCCGCCCGGGCGGCCGGTGCCGAAGACTGGGTGCGCGCGCAGATCGCCGGTGAGCTCTCCGGCGGGGACGCGGCGCTGAACCGCTTGTACGACGGCACGCTCAAGCACGCGTCTCGGCGCGCCGGTGAAGCCGACGCCGCCGCGCGGCTGCTGGATTCGCTCGGGGTGCTCCCGTCGATGACCCGGGCGACCGCCGAGGTGCACCGGGGCCGCGCGGACGCCGCCCTCACCCCCGCGGAGGACCTGCTGGGCCAGTTCGAGGGCCTGGCGGTGGCCAACCTCGGCGACGCGCGCGATCGTATGGGGATGCTGGACGGCGGGGTCCGCGCCCTGTGGAAGGGCGCGCGGGTGGTCGGGCGGGCCCGCACCGTGTGGGTCCCCCGAGGGGACAACCTCGCCCTGCACCGGGCCATCGCCGTCTCCCGGCCGGGGGAGGTGCTCGTCGTCAACGGCGGCGGCGACACGAACCGGGCCCTGCTGGGCGAGCTGATGGCCGAGCGCGCGAAACGCCGTGGCGTCCTGGGCATCGTGGCCGACGGCGTCCTGCGTGACGTCGGCGAGCTGGAGAAGATCGGCTTCCCGGCGTGGGCGCGCGGCGCCTGCCCGGCCGGCCCCTACAAGAACGGTCCCGGCCAGGTGGACGTGCCGGTCGCGGTCGGCGGGGTGGTGGTCCGGCCCGGCGACCTGGTCGTCGGCGACGACGACGGCGTCATCGTGATCCCGGCGTCCGAGGCGGCCTCGAGCCTGCTGGGCGGCCGGGCCGTGGAAGCCGACGAGGCGCAGCGCCGCGCCGCGATCCTCGCCGGGACCGCGTGATGACCGGGGTGTGGGCGCTGCTGGCGTTCGTCGCCGTGATCATCGTGTGGAACGCGGTGTTCAAGAGGAACATCGGCGAGGCGATGATCCTCGGCTTCGTCGCGGTGGGCGCGTTCGCCGTGTTCGGCGGGATCGAGGACGGCGGATCGCCGTGGTCGGTCATCGGCGAAGCGGTGGCCGACGCCATGCAGGAAGAGGTCACCTTCGCCGGGCTCGCGTTCGTGTTCATGTCTTACCTGCTGACCAAGACCCCGGTGCTGGACAAGCTGATCGACCTGCTCAACTCGGTCCTCGGCCGGCTGCGCGGCGGACCCGTCTACACCGCGACCGTCGCCGGCGGCATCTTCGGGGCGATCGCCCACGTCGGCGCCGCGGTCACCGCGGCGGTCGGTTCGGTGACCGTGCCGTGGATGCGCCGCTCCGGCGTCAAGCCGGAACTCGCCGCGACTGTGGTCGCCGGCGGCGCCGGGATGGGCGTCAGCTTCCCGTTCTCCGCCACGATGTTCATCCTCGTCGGCGGGCTCACCGCGCAGGGCATCATGCAGGCGGACGAGATCGTCAAGCCGCTGGCCATCGCGGGCCTGTGGTGCCTGGGCTACCGGATCGTGCTCGCGTGGTTCCTGGTGCGCCGCAACGGGATCGAGCCCATCGCCGAAGGCGACCGCGTCCCGTTCGGGCGCAGCCTGCGGTCCGGGTGGACGTCGCTGACGCTGTTCCTGCCGATCCTGATCCCGCTGCTGCTCACCCGCGGCCCGCTCGCCGAGGCGCTGGGCACCTACTCCGGCGTCGGGGACGCGCTGAAGAAGCCGGTCGCGCTCGCCGACGGCACCAAGCTGCCCGCCCAGCCCTACGAGATGCCCGACGTGGTCAGCCTGATCACCTGGATCCCGGTCCTGATGATCGCGCTGGTGCTGTTCCTCGGCCGCAAGCACCTGCCGCGCACCGCGTCCGGCTGGTGGTCGACCATCGGCAAGGTCGCCCCGTCCTTCGGCGTCATCGGCATCACGATCGTCGCCGCGTTCTCCGCCTCCAACGTCCTGGCCGAGCTGGGCCTGGCCGACCAGCTCAAGAGCGTGCTGTCCGGGCTCGACGCGCCGGGGTGGATCATGGCGATCGCCATCGGCGTGATCGTCGTGGCCATCGCGATCCCGCTCACCGCCAGCGCCACCATGGCCGCCGTCGGGCCGGTCGCGGTCGCCGCCCTCGTCGGTGCCGGCATCTCCGCGCCCGTCGCGGCCGCCGCCGTCCTGATCTTCGCCTCCACCGAAGGCGCGTCCCCGCCCTCGGGTGCACCGATCTACGTCGCCGCCGGCATCGCCAGGGTCGACCCGGTCAAGACGTTCCTGCCGCTGCTGAAGTACTACTGCCTGCCCATCCTCGCGCTCGGCGTCCTGATCGCCGTCGGCGTCCTCCCCACCTGACCGGAAGAAGAGGTCCATGAGTTCAGCGTTGAACCAGTCCACGCACCCGCCCGCCACGGCGACCCGCGTCGCCACCTCCCTGTTCGCCCTTTCCGTGGTGTTCTTCCTCCTCGCCGGCCTGGCGATCGTCGTCGGGCAGATCGGTGCCCTCGCCGCCGGCGACGCGACGGCCGCCCGGCACTGGGCCTCGGCGCTCGCTCCCTACGCCTTCGGCGGCGCTTCGGTGTCCGGGCTGCTGTCGTTCGCCCTGTCCTACCGCCGCGAGGACCCCGACCGTGACTGAGCTTCGCCGGGACGTGCCCACCTACGCGGAACTGGGTGCGCACGTCCCGCCGGGCTCCAGCTGGCACGTGTTCGACCAGCACCCCGAACGCGGCACCGCGAACTTCGCGGGACCGGCGCACGTCGCCGCGGCCGCGGCGACGGTGACCCGCGGCGCGGTGTTCTCGCTGGACTTCGCGCTCGACGCCTTCGACCCGCCGATGGCCCGCGCCCGGTCGGCGCCCCGCCACGAGCTGCTCGCCGCGCACGCCGAAGCCCGCGACGACGTCCTGCACGGCTTCTACCTGCAGGCCACTTCGCAGGTCGACGGCCTGCGCCACCGCCGCGCTTCCGGGTACGGGTTCTACAACGGCGTCCCCGACGAAGACATCCGCGCCGGGCAGCCCGCGCTCGGGGTGCAGCGCTGGGCCGAGCACCCGATCGCCGGTCGCGGCCTGCTCATCGACGTCGAAGGGCTCCTCGCCGCCGAGGGCGCACCGCTGGACCACCGGCGGGGACCGGCGCTGGACGTCGACGTCCTCGACCGTGCCCTGCGCGCGCAGCACGAGCGGGTCCGGCCGGGCGACCTGGTGCTCGTCCACACCGGCTGGGCACGCTGGTTCCTCGACGCCGATCCGGCGGTGAGAAGCGAAGTCCGCGACGCCCGCCGCGCCACCGGCTTCCGCCAGACCCGGGAACTGCCGGAATGGTTGTGGGACAACCAGGTCGCGGTGTTCGCCACCGACACGTTCGCCGTCGAGGTGCTCCCGGTCGCCACCGACACCTACCTGGCCAGCGCGCCCGAAGACGCCGGGATGATGCACCAGGAGCTGATCGCCAAGCTCGGCGTGCCCCTCGGCGAACTGTGGAACCTCACCGCCCTGGTGGCCGACAGCCGGGCTCACGACCGCTGGGACGCGCTGGTCACGGTCAAGCCGCTGCACCTCGTCGGCGGCGTCGGGTCCCCGGCCAACGCCACCGCCCTCCGGTGAACGTTCACCACTGTGTGGAAAGATGTGGCACATGGTGGAGCAGGCGAAACCCGCGACCAGCATGCGCTCGCTCGAGCGAGCCATCGACATCCTCGAGGTCATGGACTCCAGCCAGCACACCCTGCGGCTGACGGAGGTCGCCCGCCGGGCGGACCTGCCGATCGCCACGACCCAGCGCATCCTCGGCGTGCTGGAGGCGCGCGGGCGGGTCGAGAAGGACGACAAGGGGTACCGCGCCGGCGCCGGTCTGCTCTTCGGCGCCCACGCCTACCTCACGACCAGCCCGCTGCTGGCCGCGGCCCAGCCCGTTCTGCAGGACCTCGCCGCCGCCACCGGCCTGACGGCGTCGCTGTTCAAGCGCATCGGCTGGTCGCGGGTGGTGCTCGCCCGCGTCGGCGGCGCGACCCCGCTGCGCTACGAGCTGCCGATCGGCGAGCGCCTGCCCCTGCACCTCGGCGCGGGCAAGGCGCTGACCGCGCAGATGGACGGCGGGGAGCTCACCGATTTCCTGGCGTACCTGGAGAAGAACTCCGTGGCCGTGGACCGCGAGCCGTTCGTCGCGGAGCTGGAGAGCATCCGGGACCGCGGCTATTCCGAGGCCCGCGGCGAACGCGAGCCCGGCATGGCCTCCGTGGCCACGCCGGTGACCGATCGGGGCGGAGCCGCCGCCGCGGTGCAGGTCACCGGCACGTTCGCCGACCTGCCGGAGGACCGAGTGGCCGACCTCGGCGTCGAACTCCAGCGCGCCGCCCTCGCGATCAGCCGCCGCATCGCCTGAAGCGGGCTCGTCGACGCGGATCAGGTCATGCGGTCACCGCCGGCTTGACGGTTTCCGCGGCGAATTCGCGGAAAGTGGTGGGGGTGGTGTTCTCGGGAGTGCGGGGCGTGGCGTTGTTGATGCCGCGTTCGGCCGCGAGGTCCATGTCCACCATGGACTGGGCCATCGCCTCCGAGAACCCGCGGTCGGCGAGGAATCGCTTGACGGCGGCGCGTTCTCCCGGCTCGTACCGGATGGGCGTGCCGAGCACCTTGGTGAGGATTTCGGCGACGTCGTCGTGGGAAAGGTCGTCACCGCCGAGGGACTCGACCGAGTCCTGCCCGGTCCAGGTGCGGTCGAGCACGCCGAGGAGGTGCCGGACCGCGCTCGCCTGGACGCCGACGTCGACCTCGACCGGATCCGGCGGCATCTCCATCGCGTCATGCCGCCACCGGCGTGACCGGGGGACCGGGCTGTTCGCGTGAGCAGATAGCCTCCATCGACGAGATCGCGTCGTTCTACGAGATGCTCGGCTTCGAGATCACCTATCGGCAGACGCGGCCGAACTGGATCCGGATCTACACGGCCGCCCAGGCAGCCGAGGCGCGGACCAAGCTCGCCAGAGCCCTGGAGAACGCCGCGAGGCAAGCGGACGCCCGCGGCGACGAACGCCAGGGGCTGAAGATCCTGGAAGGCGCGTTGAAGCGGGCGACCGGCGACGAACCGGAGCTGCCGGCGGCGCGGGAGTACCGCGACGAGCTCGTCGAACGGATCAAGGGGTCCTAGCCTCACGGGAGAGCGGCCGACGGATTTGCCGCGGCGATCCCCCGGCGTGAGTTTCCGCGGCAGAGACAGAAAATCAGACAAGTTGCGGGAAAAGTCTGGACCACGCGGTCGGCCGGTTCTCACACTTGTGGGTGAATATCCCCCCCGTCCCCGGAGGTGGCACCCAGGATGCGGCGAAGGAACGTTCGTGGGCGCAGTGTCGTCGGCCTCGCCGCTTCGGCTCCGCCCTGACCCCGCTTTTCCTTGCTGGACAACGACTACTGCCGTGCCCGCGGCCGCCGCGCGGTTCGACCACGCATCGGCGGTGTGGTACTGAAACCCCTCGGCAAGACCGTCGACGATATTCCGGCGCGGTGCCTCGGCTGAACCACACCTCGGTGTGCGCGCCGGGGAAATCCGTTCCCCGCCGGGCGAAAAAGGTCCGCTGACGCCCGTCCCCCCGCTGATCCGCGCGCGGCCCCGCGCGCTCTTTTTCGTGCGCCCCGAGTCGGTCCTGGGGCCGGCAAACCCTGCCCTGGCGTCGGATCCGGTGCCGGTCGATGCCTTTTGAGGCAAGGAGTTCCGATGCGAAAAACCCTTAGTGTGCTCGCCGCCGCGGTGTTTCTGAGCGTGCCGGCCACCTCGGTCGCCACGGCTGCCCCGATGGCGGTGGAAGGCACCGCCGTGGTCGGTGCGGTCGACGGCACCACCCAGGTCGCCGCCGCCGACCGGTTCCGGGAGATCCGGACCGGCCACGCCGCCCGCCGCGCCCCGGACGTCAACATCCACGACGACTGGGGCGTCTACACCGGCGGCAGCGCGGTCACCGGGCAGGACGCCATCCAGTCGGCCTACAGCGACCTCACCGTCTCCGGCGACACCCTTTACGCTCCGACGATGAAGGCCCCGAGGTCGTGCGTGGAGCTGGTGACCGCCTACAACAACGGAGCCAAGCAGGTCTGGGCCTGGGACTGGTGCGTCGGCGTGAACGTCGCCAAGTCGGTCAACATCGACGCCACGTTCCGCACCACCTACGTGGCCTCGGTCAACGGGCACGATTCCTACCACGGCAAGGTGGAGCAGACCGACGCCGGCACGAACACGTGGACGGCGTCGCTGTTCAACTACCGCGCCAACCGGTGGGACACCCTCTACACCCAGCGCGGCACCGACCAGTCGCAGGACAACCGCAGCTGGAACATCTTCGAGATCTACGCCGGCGGCAGCACCACTGCGGCCTACTGCACCGCGCTGGGCAGCCGGACCATCGAAAGCAGCAGCTACAAGATCAAGCTGAACGGCTCCTGGCAGGCCGCGGGCACCGGCAACACTTCGGTGATCTCCAACTCGTCGACGGCGAACTTCCTGTGCCCCAACCTGTCCCGCACCGTGGTGCACGCCAACGATCAGTGGCAGGTGCACCGCTGACCCTCCGCTGTCGCGGGTGTCGAGGACCCGGCCGGTCAGGCTTGGCCGCGGGCGGCGTGCGTCAGTCCGCCGTGGTCAACCGCAGCGTCGCGATGCCGCGCATGTCGAGCGTCGTGCCGGCCGGGGCTTCGGCGTAGCGGAGCAGGACCTGGTCGCAGCCGGGGCAGCGGGCCACGTAACCCATCGGGGCGCCGTACACGCGGGCCGCCGCCAGGGGGCCCGAGCGGCCGCAGCCCGCGCACGCCGCGACCGCCGTGGTCACCTCGGCGGTGAACACGGTGCTCAGCGGCCCGGCCAGGGCGTTGCCGTCGAGGTGTCCGTCGGTCATCTCAGCCTCCGAAGCGTTCGGCGCGCACGCGGGCCGGGTCGTGGCCGGCGTCGATCAGCAAGCCCGTCACCGTCTCGACGAACGACGTCGGGCCGCACACGTAACAGGTCGGTTCTTCTGCGGCCGGCAGCCCGTACGCCGTCAGGTCCGCCGCGTCGATCCGGTGCGGCGTGCGCTCCACGCCGTCCGGTGCTTCCCGCGTGTACAGCAGGGTCACGTCCGGGCTGTCCAGCTCACCGGCGAAGTAGACGTCCGAAGGGGTGCGGACCGAGTAGAGCAGCCGGAACGGCGGGCTCGCCGCCGAGCGGGCTCGCAGCATCGCCCTCAGCGGGGCGATCCCCGAGCCGCCGCCGATCAGCAGGACCGGGCCGGGTTGCTCCGGCCGCCACACGAACCAGCCGCCGAGCGGGCCGAGCAGCTCGACCTCGTCCCCGACCTCGATGTCCCGCACCAGGTACGGCGAGACCTCGCCGTCGGGGACCAGCTGCACGGTCAGTTCGACGAACTCGCCGTCGGCGGGGGCGGACAGCGAGTAGCTGCGCTGCGCGGTGTAGCCGTCCTCGGCCGTCAGCCGGACGTCGGCGTGCTGCCCGGCGAGGTGTCCCGGCCACCCCGGCACGGCGAATCGCAGGGTGCGCGCGGTGGCCGTCTCGTCGCGGGTCTCGACGAGCCGGGCGGTCAGCCGGCGGTGGCCTAGTCGCCGTCGTAGCGCTGTTCCCGCCACGGGTCTCCGTAGTTGTGGTAGCCGAGCTCTTCCCAGAACCCGGGCTGGTCGTCGAGCATCAGCTGCAGCCCGCTGATCCACTTCGCGGACTTCCAGAAGTACAGGTGCGGCACGAGCAGCCGGACGGGCCCGCCGTGCACCGGCTCCAGGGGCTCGCCCTCGAACTCGAAGGCGAGCCACGCCTTGCCGTCGAGCACGTCCTCCAGCGGCAGGTTCGTGGTGTAGCCGCCGTGGCTGTGCGCCAGCACGTAGTCCGCGGCGGTGTCGACGTCCTCCAGCAGGACGTCGAGCGACACACCGCGCCACGTCGTGCCGAGCTTCGACCAGCGGGTGACGCAGTGGATGTCGACGGTCGGTTCCTCGGCGGGCAGCGCCATCAGCTCGGCCCAGGTCCAGGCGTGCCGCTCGCCGCTCTCCGCGGTGACGGTGAACGACCAGTCGTCGGCCGAGACCGGCGGGGTCGGCCCGGCGGAGAGGACGGGGAAGTCTTCGGTGAGGTACTGACCCGGCGGCAGGGCGGGGTCCTGCTCGCGACGCCCGTGGAACGCCCGGCTGAACACGGCCACGCCAGCCCCTTTCGTCGGGCGCCCAATCTAACCCACCCACCGGCGGAGCGGGACCCACCCGTTCGTGCGATCCCCCGGCCGGGAGGACACCACCCTCCCGGCCGGGGGCGCGCTCAGCGGCGCACGGTCACCGAACCGGTGAGCGGGCCGAGCCGCACGGTGTGCGTGCCGCGGGCCAGACCCGGCAGCTCGAAGGTGACGCACGCGGTCTGGCCCGGCCGGACCGGCACCGGCCGTTCGGCGGTGACCACGCCGTCGACCCACAGCACCGCCTGGTAGGACCCGGCCAGTTCACCGACGTCCTTCACCGACGCGCTGATCTGGGCGGGCGACCGCCCGTGGGCGTCCTCGGTGCGGAGGTCGGACAGGGCGAAGCGCGGCGCGGGACCGGGGGCCCGGTCGCGGACGAAGATGTCCGAGCGCCCGTTCGTGTCGTCCTCGACGAGGTTCGCCGCCTCGCTTTCGAACGCCACGTACTTGCCGTCGGTGCTGATGGCCGGGAAGTCGCTGTAGGAGTCGCCTTCCTGGCCGCCGAGCGCACCGGAGACCTTGTCCGTCTTCGCCGTGCGCAGGTCGCGCACGAACACGTCGGACGCCCCACCGCCGTCGCCGGGCACGAGGTTGCCGGCGAAGCTGAAGAACGCGACCGCGGTCCCGTCCCCGCTGATCCGCGGGCTCGCCGTGTAGGAATCGGCCCCGCCGGTCCCGGTCGCCGCCTGCGACACGAGCGTGGTCGTGCGCCCCTGCCGGTCGTAGACGTAGACCTGCGAGGGCCCGTCGGCCGGGCTGACCGCGTAGGCCACCTTCCGGCCGTCCGCGCTGAGCGACGGCTGCGTCGCCTCCGCCCCGCCCGGCGCCGGGATCACCTCCGTGGTCCCGGTCTTGCGGTCGCGCACGAACACGTCGCGGTGGGCGTTGCCGCCCCCGGCCACGAGGTTTTCCGCGCCGCTCTCGAACGCGACGAACCGGCCGTCGCCGCTGACGCTCGGCTCGAGCGAGTCGCCGTCCGCCCCCGCGCCGCCGAGGCCCGCCGAGACGAGCTCGGTGGTCCCGGCCACCCGGTCGCGCAGGAAGATGTCCTGCTTGCCGTTCGCGTCTCCCGGCACCAGGTTCGTGGCCTGGCTGACGAAGACCGCGTACCGGCCGTCGGTGCTGAACACCGGCTGCCCGGACAGCCCGTCGGCCGGCTTCTCCTCCGAGGACACCGAAACCAGCTCGGTCGTGCCGGTCCGGCGGTCGCGGGCGAACGAGCCCGGGATCCCGGTGCCTTCGCCCGGCACCAGGTTCGTCGCGCCGCTGAGGAAGCCGACGTACCGTCCGTCGGGGCTGACGGTCGGGCTGATCGACCACGCGTTCGCCCCGGTGCCGTCCGAGGCCACCGAGATCCGTTCGATCGCCCCGGTGCGCCCGTCCCGCGCGAAGATGTCCATGTCGTCGTTGGTGTCACCGGGGACGAGTTCGCCGGACGCGCTGGCGAACGCGATCACCCCGGCGTCCCCGCTCATGGCCGGCCAGAAGGTGTGGTCCCGGATCTGACCGCCGTCCCGGGTCACCGAAACCAGCTGCGTCGCGGGCGGCCGGGGCAGCGCGAAGTCGGCCGTGGCGGGCCGGTGGCCGCCGGTCACGACGACCTGCCGCGGGGCGGTGGCCGAGATGCCCGCCGCCGAAGCGGCCACCCGGTAGCTGCCCTCGGGCACGTTCTGGACGGTGTAGTGGCCGGTGCCGTCCGAGACGGCGGTGAGCTCGTCGAGCACGTCGAGCACCCGGACCGTCGCGCCGGGCACCGTCGAACCGGTCGGCCCGTAGGCGACGCGGCCGCTGATCGTGCCCCGCGGGGTCGGTTTCAGCGTGACGCGCAGCGCCGTCTGCTTCCCGGTGGCCACCGCCACCCGCACGCGCTGGTCGTGGTACCCGAACCGGGACAGGGTGAGGTCGTAGGTGCCGGCGGGCACCCGGATCTTGAAGTGCCCGTCGGCGTCGCTGGTGTACGAGCGGCCGGTGGCCGCGACCGTGATCGTGGTCTTGGCCAACGGATCCTTGCCCGCGGTCACCGTGCCGGTGATGCCGCTCGCGAGCCGCGCTTCGGCGACGGCGGCGGCCGCGTCGATCCGGCCCGCGCCGAAGCGGGTGTTCGGCCGCGCGCCGTAGCGGTCGTCGAAGAACGACGTGCCGGTGAGGATTTCCAGCGTGTCGTCCGGGGTCAGCTTCGGGTTCGCATGCAGCATCAGCGCGACCGTGCCCGAGACGTGCGGGGTCGCCATGGACGTGCCGCTCAGCAGCCCGTACTCGCCGCCGGGAAGGGAGGACAGCACGTCCACACCCGGCGCGGAAAGGTCGGGCACGACGTAGCTGTCCGGCCAGCTCGCCGGCGCGTCCGCCCAGTCCTTCTTGCGCACGACGCCGCCGCACGAGAAGTCCGGCACGTTGTCGCCGTCGTCCGTCGCGCCGACCCCGGTCGACTCGAAGACGTTGCCGGGCGCGGCCGAACCGCCGGGGACGCATTCGTTGCCGATGGCGAACGCGGGGAACGCGCCGGCCAGGTAGATGTTGCGGGCGGGCTCGACCATCTCGCTGCTGTAGCCCTCTTCGCCGAGCGACATGCTCACGACGTTCGCGGGCTTGCCCGCCGGTTTGCCGTCGGCGTCGTACGGCGCGATCGCCCACTGCATCCCGGCGATCACCTGCGTCAGCGTGCCGGAGCCGCCCGGGATGACGAGCCCGGCCATCAGCTCCGCGCCCGGGGCGACGCCGATCTGCGTGCCCGAGCTGTGCCCGCCCGCGATGGTGCCCGCCACGTGGGTGCCGTGGTAGGAGCTGTCGTGGGGCGTGGAGTGCACCGGGGAGCCGTCGGCGGCGAACTCGAGCCAGCCACCGGGGTGCTCCGGGTTCGCCGGGTCGGCGCTGACGAGCTTGCCCGCGAGGTCCGGGTGCTGCGTGTCGATGCCGGTGTCGAGGATCGCCACCCGCACGCCGGCGCCGGTGGTGCCGTCGGCCTGGACCCGGTCGGCGCCGATCTTCGAGACGCCCCACGCGACGGCGGTCTCGGCTTCGGCCTTGGCCTGCTTCCGCTGCGGCTCGGTCGGGGTCTTCAGCGTGAAGTTGGGGATGACGCGGTCGACCAGCGGCAGCGCGGCGACGGCGTCCAGGGTGGCCGGGGTCGCCCGGACCAGCACCATGTTCTTGAGCCAGAAGGTGTTCACCACCTGGTCGCGGCGGGCGCCGACCAGGTCGGTGACCGGCGCCTGCATGGCCTTCGCCGAGTCGGTGAGCGTCCGGCGCGCGGCGTCGGGGGAGGACGGTGCGAGGCCCCGGTCCTTCAGCACGACGACCGCCTCGAAGCGCGTGCCCGGACCGGACCGGGCGCCGGCGATCCGGTCGAGCAGCTCCTGGGCGATCTTCTGGTGCGCGGCCGGCGGGGGCGCGGCCGCGGCGGCGGTCGCCGCCGGCAGGGCGCCGAGTGATCCGGCGGCGACGAGCACCGCCAGGACCAGTCGGCGGCCACGCGTCCGCGAGGCGGACAGGGACATGGGAGACTCCTTCGTTCCGTCAGGGTTCCGGCGGACAAGCGAGACGGCGCGCCCCGAGTGAGGTTGCGCGCCGTCGACGTCAAAACGGTGCATCAGTGATCAACACATGACAAGGTCATGGCGGCGGCGGATTCCGGTCAGCTGTCCGGAACCCGACAGGGAAGGGGGCAGCGGGTGCTGGAGCCGATCGGGCTGGGCGACGCGGAAGAAGCGACCTACGACGCGCTGGTCCGGCGCACCCGGGCGACGGTCCCCGAACTCGCGCAGGACACCCGCTCTTCACTGCCGGTGACGCGGCGCGCGGTGCGGACGCTGGTCGAGCTGGGCCTGGCGACGCAGTCGGCCGGGCGGCCGTCGCGCTACGTCGTCGTCCCGCCGGACCGGGCCATCGAGGCCGTGCTGCGCGAACGCGAGGCCGCGCTGCGTGACACGCGCCGCCACATCGGCACGCTCATGGAGATGTACCGCGCGAGCACGCGGTTCGCGCACCCCGGGGAACTGGTCGAGGTGATCACCGGACGGGACGAGGTCAACGAGCGCTGGGGGCGGATGCAGCAGGACATCCGGGTGCAGATGCGCGGGTTCGACCGCCCGCCGTACGCCGCGCCACGCGGGGCCTCGGACTCGAACGAGGTCGAGCTGGGGCTGCTCGGACGTGGGGTGAAGTGCCGGGTGGTCTACGACAAGAGCGCGCTCGAGCTGCCCGGGCGCATCGACGACATCGAGCTCGGGATGCGGCACGGCGAGCAGGCCCGGATCGACGGCGACGTCCCGATGAAACTCGCGATCGCCGACGACCGGCTCGCGATCATCCCCCTGATGCGGCCCGGCGACCCCGCGCTCACCGCGTCGTACCTCATCCACCCGTCACCGTTGCTGGACGCCCTGATCGCGTTGTTCGAGGCGGTGTGGAGCCGCAGCGTGCCGGTGCGGTTCGGCTCCACCGAACCCGGCGAGCTGTCCGCGGACGAAGCGAAGCTGCTGATGTTGCTGGCCTCCGGCGCGACCGACCGGGCCGCCGGGCGGGCGCTGGGCTGGAGCGAGCGGACCGTCCAGCGCCACGTCACCAAGCTGATGACCCGGGTCGGGGCGCAGACCCGGTTCCAGATCGCGATGGAGGCCACCCGGCGCGGCTGGATCTGAGCACCTGCCTAGTCGGCGTCGAGCCGGTTCAGTGCGGCGCTGAGGAAGGCGTCCCGCCGTTGTCCGAGGAGGTCAGCGTCGAGGTCCGACCGGCCCTGGTCGTGGAGCGCCGGCACGCAGAACGCCATGTCGGCCAGGGTGCCCAGCGCCGCGACGACGTCCCAGTAGGCGACGTGCGCGGCTCGCCGGCCGGCCGCGAGCTGCCAGCCCGCCAGGACCTCCTCGGCCGCGGGTGGCCCGAACATCAGGGGCCGCGTCGAAGCGTGCGCTGCCGAGATCGATTCCCGGCGATCCGGTGCCGGCGCAGTCCCAGTCGACCAGGCCGGTGCAGTGGTCACCGGACCAGAGGGTGTTGCCGAACCACAGGTCGCCGTGCACGAAGACGGTCGGGCCGCCGGGCACGGGCACCTGTCCGAGGCGTTGTTCCGCGGCCGTCAGCAGCGCGGTGGTGCCCTTTTCCCGCCGTTGGGCCGCGAAGTCGACGTCGGCGATCGAGCGGGTCCGCAGTGGCAGCGCAGCCCGGGGCGTCAACGGAACTGCCTGCAGAGCGGCGGCCGCGGTCCCGAGGCCCCGGAGCCGCTCGGGGGAGGCGACCGAGGGGATCCGGCTGCGTCCGGGCAGGACGGTGGTCAGCACCGCGAGAGCGCCTGCCGCGGAACCGTCGAGATCTTCGGCGATCAGCCTGGCCGCGGGCAACCGGTGGGTTCCGGCGACGCGCAGTGCCGCGACCTCGGTGGCGAACCGCTGGCGGTGGTCGGGATCGGTGGGGTCCCCGAGCCGCAGCACGGCCGCGTCGACGCGGCTGCCCGGTTCGAAGGTCAAGGACCAGGGATTGGCTCCCTGGCGCAGGCCGGTGGCGGTGGCCACTCGGGCGCCGCCTCCCACCGCGTCGCTCAGCCAGCGCCGGACCTCGTCGGGCAGTTCGTGCACCGTGCTCACACCCTCCGGCTACTTCTTGAGCCGGCGGCTGCCGGCGTGCCAGTCCTCGGTCTTGCCCGTCTCGCTCGCGGAGACGCCGAAGGACGGCAGCTGCGGTTGTTCGCGCAGGCTGCGCTTCAGCTCGGCGAAGCCGGGGAACCGGGCCAGGCCGACGACGTGGTCCCACAGCTGCGTGGCCTGCCCCTCGTCCGGCAGCCGGCTGATCACCGGTCCGAAGAAGGCGACGCCCGCCGGGGGTTCGAAGTGGAGGATCGGCGTGCCGACGTCCTTGCCCGTCAGCGAAAGCGCTTCGTCGGACTCGGCCTGGATCTCGGCGTCGCGCGAGGTGTCGTCGAGCGCGTCGGCGAGCGACGTCGGCAGGCCGGCCTCGGCGAGGGCGTCGGCCGCGAGGTCGGGAGTGCCCTGCCAGCCGGGAGCCCGGCCTTCGTCCGGGCCTGCTTCGAAGATGCGCTCGCCGAAGGCGGCGTACAGCGGCCCGATCGCCTCCCGGCCGTGCTTTTCCCGGGCCGCCGAGGCCACCCGCAGCAGCCGCAGGCCCGCGGTGTGCTGGGCGGGGTACTCCGGCGGGAAGTGCGTGTCGTAGTCGAGGTGCGCGTTGATCAGGCGCAGGGAGATGAACCGCCAGTCGACGGAGTAGTCGCGCTGCGCCTGGACCAGCCGGATCCACTTGCTCGTCATCCACGCGAAGGGGCAGATCGGGTCGAAGTAGAAGTTGATGTCGGCGTTTCCGGTGCTCATGTCACGATCCTAGGCAGCCGAACCCGGCCTCATCGCGTCCTGTGCCGTGAGACGATCAAGGGGTGAGCGGGAAGGCGATGACCGGACGATTCGTCCGGTACCACGGTGCCGACTACCGGCTGCGCCACTCGGCCGGGAAGTGGTGGATCGCGGCGGACCACGCGGTCGACGAGTCGTTCACCCAGCGGGGGCGCCGCTACTTCGTGCGGCCGATCACCCACGACGACGTGCTGGACTGCTACGACGTCGCCCGCCCCGGTACCTACCGCGGTCTGCCCGTCGAGGTCGGGCAGGGCGCCCCGGGCGGCTACTGGGTGACCGCGCGCGACTCTAGCGCGGTCGACGAGGGTTTCGAGCGGGACGGTCACCGTGGTCCGTTGCAGAAGCTGGTCGCCTTCGAGGACGCGGAGCTGCGGTTCACCACCACGGTCACGCCGGTGCCGATGCCGTGGAAGGTCGCGTACGACTGGGAGCTGTTCACCGAACGGCTCACGGACGCGGTGCGCGACGTGACCGATCGGGTTTTCCTCATCGTCCACGCGGCGGCCGATCCGAGGCGGTACGTGCAGTTCGCCGGCTCGGCCGACCGGCTCGACGCGGAAGCGCCGGGGACGGACGTCGTGGCGGATGCCGAGGAGTTCCAGCTGCGCAGGTTCGCATGGGTCGAACCGGGCGTCGCGCAACCCAACTGGACGTCGTCGCTTCGGCGGCCCGCGCGCACGGCCGAGTACGCACAGCTGGCGCAGCGCTGTGTCGCGGCCCTTCGCCAGGCGTACGGAATCGCCGGCCCGGACGAACTCCGGTACCGGGCGTGGCGCGAACCGGCCGGCGCCGAGGCCACCGCGGTGGAGTTGCCCGGACTCGGGCTCGGCTGAGCCGCCGGCGCTCAGGTGGTGGCCGGCTGGTGGGCGGCCGCGTAGTGGGCCGTGCCGATCGCTCCGGCGACGGCCAGGACGAAGCCCGCGACCGCCGCGGTGGTGAAGCCGGCCCGGACGTGGTCGTTCAGCAGCGTCACGCCGATGATCGAGGACACCGCCGTGTTGGTGGTGAACATGATGGCGGTGACCGCGGTGGCGCGGCCGCGTTGCAGGGCCAGCGCGAACGCGATCGCCGCGACGAGGCCGTTGGCGATCATCGCCCAGATCGCCGGCTCCAGCACGAGGCGCCAGGCCGGGCCGGACGCGTCGAGCGTGCGGGCGGAGACTCCGACGGCGCTGAACCCCAGTCCCGCGCAGAACCCCAGCACGACCGGTGGCCACCGGCCGTCGAGGCGCTGGACCGTGAACGCGACCGCCGCGATCACGACGGCCACGCCGACCAGCAGGAGCTTCCAGCCGGTCGGCAGCAGCTGCGCCGGCCCCGGATCGGCGGACAGGCCGAGCAGGACCAGGCCCGTCGCGCCGACGCCGAGGGCGGCCCAGCCGGCGCCGGCCAGCCGGACGCCGAGGATCGCCGAGATCGTCGCGGTGACGCCGACGCTGAAGGCGAGCACCGACTGGACGAGGAACAGCGGCAGCCGGTGCAGCGCGGCGGCGGCGAAGACGAACCCGAGCAGGTCCACCCCGACCCCGAGGAAGTAGAGCGGTTGCCGGCGCAGCGCGACCAGGTCCTGGGGCGAGCCGCCGTAGGCACCGGCCCGGCGGACGCCGGCGGACTCCAGGATGGAGCCGCTGCCCGAGGCGACGGCGGCCAGCACGGCGAGGACGTATCCGAGGATCACGGCCCGAGTCTTCCAGCTCGCCCCGGAGCGACCTCACCTCGGCGGCCACTTCGGACGGCCATCGGGCACTCGGCAACCTCCGTGGCGCCCGAGCTGCTGTGGTCGGCGAGGTGCGGGCTTCCGGACCGTTCCCGTGCCCGGCCGGTTTGTGTCACCCGGCCTGGGCCACGGTGGCGGTCGGCCAGGTGCCGTCCTCGACCAGCCGGTGGGTGACCCGGACGATCTCGGTGGCGGCGACCTCGGCGGCGGGCGGGATGCGGCCGGCTCGGGGCAACGCCAGGACGATCGTGCGGGAGATCGCGGGATCGACGATCGGGCCGCCCCGCAGCCGTCCGGCTGCCACGTCTTCGGCGACGCCGGCAGCGGGAAGGACGCTCCAGCCGGTGCCGACGGCCACCAGCTTCTTCTGCACCGGCATCGAATTGGTCTGGCACGCGATCCTGGGCGCGACGCCGAGCGCTTGGTCCACGAGGGTGCGCAGGCCGTGGCCCGCGACCGGCAGGATGAGCCGGTGCTCGCACACCCGGTCCCAGGTGAGCGCTTCGTGGCCGAGTTCGGCGTCCGGGGGAGCGATCGCCCACAACGCTTCGCGCAGCAACGGGGTGACGGCGATCGACGGCGTCGAGTTCACGTTGTACAGCAGGCTCATGTCCACTTCGCCGTCGTCGAGCCACTGCCGCAGGTGACCGGAAAACGCGCTCAGGATCCGCACCTCGATGCCCGGGTGCCGGCGCCCCAGTACCTCCACCAACGGCGCGGCCACGAGTTCGACGGTGCTTTCCAGCAGCCCGATCGTCACGATGCCGCGCACGTGCTCGCGGTCCGGGCGGATCTCGGCGCGCGCCCGGTCCAGTTCGAGCAGCGCGCGTCTCGCGCGCTCGGCGAGGACCTCGCCCGCCGCGGTGAGGGTCATCCCCTGGCGGCTGCGCTCGAAGAGCGGGACCCCGACCTCGTCCTCGAGGGCGCGGATGTACCGGCTGACCGCGGGCTGCACGACGTGGAGCAGGCGCGCCGCCTTGGTGACACTCCCGGTATCGGCCACGGTCACCAGGGCCAAGAGCTGCTTGAGTTCCACTCGTCCTCCTATGCCGGACCGCTCTAGGGATATCACGAATCAGCATTTCCCTCGACTTGTCATAACGAGTCAGGATGACGGTCATGTACGAACTCAGCGCAGACGAGACAGCGATCGTCGACGTCGTCCGCGAGTGGGTCGACCGTGAGGTCGAGCCCGTGGTGCAGGACCTGGAACACGCCGACACCTACCCCGAAGCCCTGATCGAGCAGATGAAGCGGATGGGCATCTTCGGGCTCGCCGTTCCGGAGCCGTGGAACGACGCCGGGGTGTCCACGCCGTGCTACGCGGCGGTGACCGAAGAGCTCGCCCGGGGGTGGATGAGCCTGGCCGGGGCCATGGGCGGGCACAGCGTCGTCGCCAAGCTCCTGCTGCACTACGGAACCCCGGCGCAGCAGGACCACTACCTGCCGAAGCTCGCCACCGGGGAAATCCGGGCGACCATGGCGCTCACCGAGCCCGGCGGCGGATCCGACCTGCAGGCCATCCGCACCGTGGCGCGAAAGGACGGTGACGACTACGTCATCAACGGCTCCAAGACGTGGATCACCAACGCCCGCCGCGCCCAGCTGGTCGCGCTGCTGTGCGTGACCGACCGGAGCGCCGAGCCGAAGCACCGCGGGATCAGCATCCTGCTGGTCGAGAAGGGGCCGGGTTTCGAGGTGTCCCGCGATCTGCCGAAGCTGGGTTACAAGGGCGTGGAAAGCTGCGAGCTGTCCTTCACCGACTTCCGCGTGCCCCGCAGTTCGTTGCTGGGCACCGTCGAAGGCGAGGGGTTCGCGCAGATGATGCGCGGGCTCGAGATCGGCCGCATCCAGGTGGCGGCGCGAGCGCTCGGCGTCGGCGGGGCCGCCCTCTCGCGCGCGATCCGCTACAGCCAGGAACGCGAAAGCTTCGGGCAGCCGATCTGGCAGCACCAGTCGATCGGCAACTACCTGGCCGACATGGCGACCGGGCTGACCGCGGCCCGGCAGCTCGTCCAGTACGCCGCCCGCCGGTACGACTCCGGCGAGCGCGCGGACATGGAGGCGGGGATGGCGAAGCTGTTCGCGTCGGAGACGGCCATGAAGATCGCGCTCGACGCGGTGCGGATCCACGGCGGCTACGGCTACTCGACGGAGTTCGACGTCGAGCGCTACTTCCGCGACGCGCCGCTGATGATCGTCGGCGAGGGCACCAACGAGATCCAGCGGAACGTCATCGCGCGTCAGCTCATCAAGCGGAACCCCGTCCGATGAGCCCCGCGGCCACCTGGCTTTTCGTGTCCGGCAACGTCTCCGGGCGCTTCGCGAAGGCGGCGGCCGCGGGCGCGGACGCCGTCGTCGTCGACCTCGAAGACGCGGTACGGCCCGAGGATAAGGACGCCGCCCGGGCCGAAACGCGCCGCTGGCTGACCGGCGGCGAGGCCTGGGTTCGCCTCAACGCCGTCGGGACGCCGTGGTTCGACGCGGACGTCGAGGCCGTTGCCGGTGCGACCGGGCTGCTCGGCGTGCTCGTGCCCAAGGCCGAAGACCCGGCGGCCTTGGCCGCAGTGTCGGCGCGGCTGGGCATCGCGGTGGTGGCGCTGGTCGAGACGGCGGCCGGGCTGCACCGCGTGCACGACGTCGCCACCGCGCCCGGGGTGACCCGGCTGGCGTTCGGCTCGCTCGACCTGGCCGCCGACCTCGGAGCCGACGACACCGCCGAGGCGATGCTGTTCGCGCGAAGCACGATCGTGCTCGCCTCTCGCGTGGCCGGCCTGCCGGCGCCGATCGACGGCGTCACGACGGTCGTCGACGACGCCGACGCGGTCACCACGGCGGCCCGTTACGCCCGGAGCCTCGGCTTCCGCGGCAAGCTCTGCATCCACCCGGCCCAGATCGCGCCCACGGCCCGAGGCCTGGCGCCCGGCGCGGACGAAATCGCGTGGGCCCGTGCGGTGCTTCAGGCGGCCGAGGGATCGGCAGGCGCTGTCACCGGTCCCGACGGGCGAATGATCGACAAGCCGGTGCTCGACCGGGCCCGTGCCCTCCTCCGGCCCTGAAGTGCCGGGTACGAAAGGCTTTCCATGCTCCCTCTCGAAGGCACGACCGTCGTCGCGCTGGAACAGGCGGTCGCCGCTCCCTTCGCGACCCGGCAGCTCGCCGACCTCGGCGCCCGCGTCATCAAGGTCGAACGTCCCGGTGCCGGGGACTTTTCCCGCGGCTACGACCGGACGGTCCACGGCGACTCCAGCTACTTCGTCTGGCTCAACCGCGGCAAGGAGTCGATCGAGCTCGACATCAAGGACCCGGCCGACCGCCGGGTGCTCGACGCGATGATCGCGGCCGCCGACGTCGTGGTCCAGAACCTCGCGCCCGGCGCGGTGGACCGCCTCGGCCTCGACGCCGCGACCCTGCGAGCCGCCCGTCCCGACCTCGTCCACTGCTCGATCTCGGGCTACGGCCCCGGCGGCCCGTATGAGGCGAAGAAGGCCTACGACCTGCTGATCCAGTGCGAAGCGGGGCTCGTCGCCGCCACCGGTACGCCGGAGCAGCCGAGCAAGGCCGGGATTTCGATCGCGGACATCGCGACGGGCATGTACGCCTACTCCGGCATCCTCACCGCGCTGCTGCGCCGAGCCGCCACGGGTGTCGGCGCGACCGTCGAGGTCGCCATGCTCGATGCGCTGGGGGAGTGGATGGTGCAACCGGCGTACCACGCGGTCTACGGCGGTTCGGAAACCCGCAGGACCGGGGCGAAACACGCGTCGATCGCCCCCTACGGTCCATATCGGACCGGCGACGGCAACCAGGTCTTCCTCGCCGTCCAAAGCGACCGCGAATGGGTTCGCCTGTGCCAAGAGGTGCTTCGGTGCCCGGACCTGGCCGGCGACCCGCGGTTCGTCCACAACCCGGAACGCGTCGCCCACGACCACCTGATCGGGCCGCTGATCGAGGCGGCGTTCGCCGCGTCCGACGCCGACCAGGCCGTCGCACTGCTCGGCGAGGCCGGGATCGCGTGCGCCCGCCTGCGTGGGCCGGGTGAGCTCCTCGACCACCCGCAGCTCGCCGCCCGGGATCGCTGGCAGCGGGTCCGGGCCCCTGGTGGTGCCGTCCGTGCTTTGCTTCCGCCGGTCGACATCGACGAAGTCCAGCCGGTGCTGGGCTCTGTGCCCCGGCTCGGCGAGCACAACGACGCCCTCCGCACCGAATTCAAGGAGGTCATCCCGTGACCGAACACACCGAAGTGCTGCAACCGGAGCCCGCCGTGGCGCTGGCCCGGCTGCTCGGCGTCGACCTGCCGGACCTGGAGGAGGACGGGCTGCCGCTGCTGTGGCACTGGGTCTACCTGCTCGATTGGCCGCGCCAGGCCGATCTCGGGCCGGACGGGCATCCCGTGCGCGGGGTCGTCCCGGCGCCGGGCCGCCGGCGCATGGCGGCCGGGGGCCGGGTCGCCCGGACGGGTTCACTGGTCGTCGGCCGGGCCGCGACCCGGCGCACCGAAGTCGTGTCGACGACGGACAAGACGGGCCGCTCCGGCCCGCTGACCTTCGTCGTCGTCCGGCACACCATCAGCCAGGACGGCGAGGTGAAGGTCGTCGAAGAGCAGGACATCGTCTACCGCGACGCCGCAGCCGCGCCCACCTCGGCGACGACGTCGGCCCCGGTGCCGCTCGAAGCGGGCGAGCGGGCGTTCCCGGTCGACCCGACCGTCCTGTTCCGTTTCTCGGCGTTGACCTACAACGCCCACCGCATCCACTACGACCGCGACTACGCCCGAGACGTCGAGGGCTACCCGGGGCTGGTCGTCCACGGACCGCTGCAGGCGCTGGCGATGGCGGAAACCGTCCGGGGAACCGGGGCCACGGCCACCGCGATCGAGTACCGCGTCGTCGCGCCGCTGTTCGACCACCAAGGTCTGGTGGTGCGCGCCACCGGCGGCGGGGTTTCCGTTCGTGACCACAGTGGCCGGATCACCGCGACCGGCCAGGTCGAAACGCTTACCGGAGAAGGGAAAACACCATGAAGGCCGCCATCGCCCGGCAGGCCGGCGTCGTCGAGATCGACGACGTGCCGCGTCCCCCGATCGGCGAAGGGGAGGTCCTGGTCCGGCTGCGGGCCGCCGGGCTCAACCGCGCCGACGTGCTCGTCCGGGACGGGCGGTTCGCCGAACAACCGCCGTTCCCGATCATCCTCGGTGTCGAAGGTGCCGGAGACGTCGCGGCGGTCGGCAGCGCGGTCACGAACGTCGAGGTCGGGCAACGCGTGGTCGTGCTGCCCATGCTGGGTTGCGGCGTCTGCGATGCCTGCCGGTCCGATGTGGACAGCCGCTGCCGCGAGCTGAAGTTCTTCGGCGAGCACACGGACGGCACCTACGCCGAATACCTCGCCGTCCCGGCCCGCAACGCCGTTCCCGCACCCGAGTCCCTGACCTACGTCGACCTGGCGGCGAGCCTGCTCGCGTACCTGACGGCCTGGCACATGCTGGTGACGCGCGGCGGCCTGCAAGCCGGCGAAACCGCGCTGGTCGTCGGCGCCGGGAGCGGCGTGGGCACGGCCGCGGTGCAGTTGGCCGCGGCTCTCGGCGCGCGGGTCATCGCCACCACCGGCACCGAAGACAAGCGGGACCTGTTGCGGGAAATCGGCGCCGGCGAAGTCGTGAACTACCGGCAGGTGCCCGGATTCGGCGCCGCGGTCCGCTCGCTGACGGACGGGCGGGGCGTCGACCTCGTCCACAACTCGGCGGGCGGGGCGACCATCCAGGAGTCCATCCGCGCGCTGCGCGCCGGTGGCCGGCTGATCGGCATGGGCTCGCACTCCGGTCCGCACGCCGATATCGACCTGTACAGCCTCTACCGCCACGAGATCGACTTCCGCGGAGCACACGCCGGGGACCTCCGCGAAGTCCCCGACGTCCTCGCCCTGCTCGCCGCGGGGAAGGTGCGGCCCGTGGTCGACTCGGTGTTCGGCCTGGACGACCTGGCCCGGGCCCACGAACGCCTGGTGAGCCCGGACCGCTTCGGCAAGGTCGTGGTGACGATCGGCTGATCAGCCGATCGCCTTGTCCTTCGTCTCGGGCATCGTCAGGTAGACGACCAGGCCGATCGCGGCGGCGATCGCGCAGTACAGCCACACCCACGTCCCGAGCCCGTGGGTGGTCAGCCACGTCGTGAGGTACGGGACGGTGCCGCCGAACACCGCGACCGACAACGCGTAGGGGAGACCGATGCCGGTCGCCCGTACCTCCGGCGGGAACTGCTCCGCCATGACGGCCGCGACGTTGGCCGAATAGCCCAGCAGCAGGACCAGCCCGGCGATCTGGATGAGGAGCAGCAGCCGGAAGTCACCGTTCAGCAGCCGGAACGCGGGCCACGCGAGCAGCAGGAAGCCGCCGGCGAACGCCACCAGGGTGGGCTTGCGGCCGATCCGGTCGGACAGCAGCCCGGCGAACGGCAGGAGGACCACGAAGGTGACGAGCCCGATGACGTTCGCCAGCAGCGCCTGGTTGAGCGGGATGTGCGTGGCCACGGTCGCGTAGGTGGGCAGGTAGGTCAGCCACATGTTGTAGAGCACGACGCCGGCGATGTTCAGGCCGAAGACGCGCAACGCCGCCTTCGGGTGCTCCCGGAGCATCGTCACCAGGGCGTTGCGCCGGGGGCCGCGGGCGCGGTGGAACGAAGCCGTTTCCTCGACCGAGCGGCGCAGCCAGAGCCCGATGAGCCCGAACAGCGAGGCGACCACGAACGCCAGGCGCCAGCCCCAGCTGTCCACCGCCTGCCGGGGCAGCGCCGACGTGACGATCGCGCCCATGCCCGAGGCGATGAGGATGCCGGCGCCGACCGACACCTGCTGCCACGAGCCCGCGAACGCGCGGCGGCCGGGGCCGGCCGACTCCACCAGGAAGGCCGACGCCGAACCGAATTCGCCGCCGGCGGCGAAGCCCTGGGCCATGCGCGCGATGACGAGGATGATCGGTGCCGCGAGACCGACCTGGGCGTAGGACGGCGAGACGCCGATGACGAACGTCGCCGCGGCCATCAGGCCGATCGTGAACACGAGGCCCTTCTTGCGGCCGTGCCGGTCGGCGTACGCACCCATGATCGCGGCGCCGATGGGCCGCACGACGAAACCGACGGCGAAGATGGCCAAAGTGGACAGCAGCGCCGCACTGTCGTTGCCCGGCGGGAAGAAGTGGTGCGCGAAGACGGACGAGAACGTCGTGTACACCGCCCAGTCGATGAACTCGACGGCGTTGCCGATGCTGCCGGCGACGAGCGCCCGGCGGTTGCCCCGGCCGGTTGTTTCCGCCTCCGTGCCAAGCCGAATGGATTCCATGGTCGTTCTCCCTCAGTTCCCGGAGGCCGTCAGCCGGGCCCGGATCGGCGCGGACCGGGCGACGTCCGCGATCGTGAGCGCCATCGCCAGGCCGCCGTCGCGGACGAACCGGTCGCCTTCTGCGCCACCGGCCGCGGCCGCGAAGGCGGCGGTGTGGTTCCCGTCCTCCGCCGGGAGGTCGAACGACAACATCGGGTGCAGCGCGGGAATCACCTGCGAGACGTTGCCCATGTCGGTCGAGCCGAAGAGCTTGTCCGGGTAGTCCGGGAACGTGCGGCCCAAGGTCTTCGCGTGGGTCTCGAACAGCGCGGCCAGGTCCGGGTCGTGCCGGAACTCGCGGTACAGCGACGGCTGGGTAGTGAAGTCCACGGTGGTCCCGGCCGCGAGCGCGCCGGCTTCGAAGCACCGGCGGACCCGGGCCCAGACCTCGTCGACTTCCGCGATGGTGTCGCAGCGGATCATGCACTCGGCCACGACCCGGTCGGGGATGACGTTGACGGCCGAACCGGCCTCCGGCACGACGCAGTGGACCCGGACGCCGTCACGGAGCTGCTGCCGCAGCAGTCCGATGGCGGTCTGCGCGACCACCACCGCGTCGGCGGCGTTCAGCGCGTTCCACGGTCGTGACGCGTGGCCGCCCCGGCCGGTGTACTCGATCCGCCACGACCGCGAGGCCCGGAACTGGGGACTGACGACGTCCTTCAGCGACGGGTGCACCATCATGGCCGCGTGCGTCCCGGTGAAGACGCCGCGGTTGACCATGATTTCCTTGCCGGTGCCGCGTTCCTCGGCTGGAGTGCCGAACATCTTGAGCGTCAGTCCCAGCTCGTCGGCGAACGGCGCCAGGGCCAGGGCCGCGCCCACGGCCGCCGCGGCGATCGTGTTGTGCCCGCAGCCGTGCCCGATCCCGGGGAGCGCGTCCATCTCGGCGCAGATGCCGAACACCAGGTCACCCGAACCCACCGAGGCCACGAACGCCGTGGGCAGGTCGGCCACCCCCTTCTCGACGGCGAATCCGTGCCGCGCCAGGACGTCGGTGATGGCCGCGGAGGTCCGGTGCTCCTCGAAGGCGAGCTCCGGGTCGGCGTTGATGACGTGCGACAGCGCCAAGACGTCTTCGAGGTGCCGGGCGAAAGCGCTTTCGATGTCGGTCATCGCCACACCTCGCCCAGCAGCCGCAGGATGTTGCCGCCGAGCACGGCGGTGATCTCGTCGTCGCGGTACCCGTGTTCGACGAGCCAGCCGGCGATGTGGCGGAAGTTCTCGGTCGGGTTCTCGAGCCCGTCGACGTGGCCGACCCGCTCCCACTCGAGGTCACCCGCGTCGAACACGGTGGAGGAGCCGATCACGTCGCTGATGGCCTTCTGGAAGGCGGCGTGGTCGCCGTAGAGCGTGTCCGGGCCGAACGCGACGTGCTCGATGCCCATCAGCTCGACGGCGTGGGTGAAGTGGTCCATCACCGACTCGATCGACTGCGCCCGGTGGTCGTAGGACAGGGTCGTGTGCGGCGCCGCCTCGATGCCGAGGACGCCGCCGCGCTCCGCGCACGCCTTGAGGACGTCGTCCGGTTTCATCCGGGCGATGGGCCAGACGGCCCGCGCGCCGGCGTGCGTGATCGCGATGGGCTTGGCCGACGCCTCGATCGCGTCCAGGCTCGTCCGGTCGCTCGCGTGGGAGACGTCGATGAGCATGCCCACGGCGTTCATGCGTTCCACCGCGCGCCTGCCGAAGGCGGTCAGGCCGCCGTCGAGCCGCTCCTTCTGGCCACTGCCGAGCGTGTTGGCCTCCGCGTAGACCAGGCCCATCTGCCGGATGCCCAGTCCGTAGAGGACGTCGATGCGGTCCAGCTCGTTCTCGATCATGCCGGCGGACTCGGTGCCCATGACGAAGGCGACGTGCCCGTCGTGCTGGGCGTCGAGGATGTCTCCGACGGTGCGGGCGACGACGACGCCGTCCTGGTGGGCGAGGTCGGCGAGCCGCAGGCCGAGCGTCGTGATCAGGTCGTCCCACTTCCAGCCCGCCCGCCGGGTGCTGCCGATGACGCCGAACCAGTTGTCGAAGACCGCGGTCAGGCCGGCCCGGCGCAGCTCGGCGAACGCGGTGAACTCGTGCTTGGCCCGCAGGAAGTCGGCGGTGTCCGCGAAGTCGGCCGGCAGCAGCTGCGGGTGGTCGTGGAAGCTGATCGTGACGTTGTCCGCGAGCAGGCGCTCGACCCGGGCGTCGTCCGAACCGGCGGTGAAGCGGCTCCGGCGGGCGCTCGGATCGGCCAGTTCGACGGCGGGGAAGTCGGTTCCGCGCCGGAGGTAGGGGAAGGACTCGTAATCGCCGGGTTTGGCGGCGGGGCTGTACATCGGAAACACTCCTCTGCGGGCTTGGGTAGGTGGCCGGGGGGGGGGGGGGGGTTTTTTGGGGTGTTAAAAAAAAAAAAAAAAAAAAAACACACCCCCCCGCCGCGGGGGGGGGGGGGGGCGCAGAGGCGGCGGGGGGAGGACACCCCACCCGGGCGGGGGC